>CAIQLG010000568.1 GCA_903872565.1 uncultured Lentisphaerota bacterium
CGTTGTTTTTTTAAGGAAAGGTACATCCCTTTTTTCCACTTGCAAAAAAGAGCTGACACGCCAGAACTGGAATTAACAGATTGAATTTAAGGTAGTTACACAGAATACAGAATTAGGGCGGATCAGGAAGTCTGAAAGTACAGTCACAGTTGAGTTGGATTGTGACGGCGGCCGATTCGGAAAACAAGCGGTTCGCATTTCTCGGATTCGACCAGGTTTGGGTTGCAGGACAGGACGATTCCAAGTATGACATGGTAAAAGCGTATTTAATAACCGACAGGCCGGTGTATCTCCCGGGCGACTCCGTGAAAATCAAGTTCTGGCTCAGACGCGCACTCTACGACGACCAATATGTGGATGAATTTGCCGATAAGAAATTCATGCTCCAAATCTGTGAACCTTCCGGAACGGAGCTTGTCAAGTCGCTTGTTTCGACCGATAAATATGGCGGAATCGAATTCGACTTCTCTCTTCAGAAAAATGCGAAGCTCGGCTATTACGGTTTAAATCTTATGTCAGAGGATATGAAAGAAAGTTTTGGTGGTGGTAGTTTCAGAGTGGAGGAATACAAGAAGCCCGAATTCGAGGTGATCGTCAAGGCGCCCGAAGAGCCGGTGAAACTCGGCGATGAAATCACTGCGCAGATCAATGCCAAATATTATTTCGGCGCCCCTGTCACAAATGCGAAGATAAAATACAAGGTGCAAAGAACGGAGCATGATTCCGAATGGTATCCGTTCCGCCCCTGGGACTGGCTATACGGCAGAGGTTACTGGTGGTTCTATCCCGAATATGGCTGGCTCTCTGGATGGGGCAGCTGGGGATGCAGATGCCCGTCGCCCTGGTGGATCCCTCGCTATCCACAGCCCCCCGAACTTGTTGCAGAAAATGAAGTGGACATTAATCCGGACGGAACTTTCACCGTCAAAATTGACACCTCTATCGCGAAGGAACTTTTTGGAGACAAGGATCAGGAATATGAAATCACGGCGGAAGTTACCGATGAGTCAAGAAGGACAATCGTAGGCAAAGGATCCGTCATTGCTGCAGCACATCCATTCAAGGTGACTGTATGGACTGACAAGGGGTTCTACCGATCAGGCGAGGAAATAAATGCGAAATTCGCGGCTCTCACTCCCGATGGAAAACCGATCAAGGGCGAAGGAACTGTCACGCTCTTCAAGCTTGAATATCCTGAGGACAGTTTCGTCGCGAAGGAAAAGACCGTCAGGGAATGGCCGGTGAAAACAGACGATGCCGGGATGGCCGATCTGAAGATGGACGCCTCATCAACGGGGCAGTTCAGAATCTCCTGCAAGATAAGGGATTCCAAGAGAAACATGGAGGAGGGCGGATGCGTCATCTCGGTAACCGAAGGAAAGGACAACAAGAACGACTTCAGATTTAACAAACTTGAAATAATCTGCGAAAAGCCCGAATATCAGCCGGGAGAAAAAGCCAGGCTTCTTATAAATTCCGAGAAAGAGGGAGCATATGTTCTTCTTTTCATAAGACCTGAAAAAGGCAATTCATGCAAGCCTGTTCTCTTAAAACTCAACGGCAAATCCACTGTTTATGAGGTCGGGATCGAGAAGGCGGACATGCCGAACATCTTTGTCGAAGCAGTTACAGTGTCTGATGGTAATGCCTCATCTGTGACGAAAAGCCTGGCGGTGCCGCCGGAAAAGAAAGCCCTGAATGTCGAAATAAAGCCATCGAAGGAAAGATATCTTCCCGGCGAGAAGGCGATGGACAAGATCAGAGTCACGGACTTTTTTGGGAAGCCGGTCACTGGAACGGTCGTGGTGACGATATATGACAAATCTCTCGAGTACATCAGTGCCGGATCGAATCTGTCAGACATCAAGGATTTCTTCTGGAAGTGGACACGGCAGTATCATGGTTCCTTGCGGACTAACTTCGACTGGTATTCTTCCAACCTGTTGAAGCAAGGCGAGATATCACTGCAGCAAATCGGAGTTTTCGGAGCTTATGCAAGTATGGTTGGCGGAGAGAAAAACCGTGGATTCGCTTTGGACGGAATGGACAAAGAGAAATGGGGGGGGGCAAAAGGTGTTGGCGGTTTTGGGGCGGCTTCTCCTATGGCCGCCGCTTCAAGGGCTGGCGCTGTGAGGATGAAGGCAGAAAATAAAGCCGCCGATGCTGCCGCGCCTGCCGAGATGGCGATGAAGAGTTTTGCGCCAAGAAAGGATGAAAATTTTGCAGGAAAAGGTAAGAGTGGGGGAGGTGAAGAGACTGCCCAGGTCTATGTCCGTTCCAAATTTGCCGACACCGCGCTCTGGATCGGAAAGCTTGAGACTGATGCGAACGGCGAAGCCGAGATCCAGCTCCAGATGCCGGAAAATCTGACCACCTGGAAAATCAAGGTCTGGAGCCTCACACAGCATACACAGGTCGGGCAGGGCGAAACGGAAGTCATTACAAGCAAGAACCTTATAATCAGACTTCAGGCGCCAAGATTCTTTGTCGAAACTGACGCGGTGACCTTGAGCGCCAACATCCACAACTATTCGGACAAGGCGGTTGATGTGAAGGCGGTTCTCGAGGTCGAGGGCGGCGCGCTCAAGATTTCCGCCGGGGAAACGCAATCCATCAAGATCGAATCGAAGGGCGAAAAACGTGTTGACTGGCAGGTTAAGACCGTCAAGGAAGGCGAGGCGACAATCAGGGTGAAGGCTGTCTCGTCTCCCGAGTCCGATGCGATGGAAATGAAATTCCCGGTGCTTGTCCACGGCATAGACAAGATGGTTGCGGTCTGTGGAAACATCCGGCCCGACGGTGAAACTGCGAAATTCGCAATCTCGGTTCCTGAGAAGAGAAAGGTCGAGGAGACACGTCTTGAACTGAGATATTCGCCGACACTTGCCGGTGCGATGCTCGAGTCTCTTCCCTATCTTGTCGGATATCCCTACGGTTGCACCGAAGTGACACTCAACCGCTTTCTCCCTGCTGCGATAACGAAAAAAGTCCTCCTCGACATGGGAATAAATCTTGTGGATGTCGCAGGAAAACTGGCGAACCTAAACGCCCAGGAAATCGGACGGGACAGCGACAGGATCAAGCAGTGGAAGAAAATGAATGTCCCACCGGTCTTCGACGAAAAGGAGCTCAACAATATAATTCAGGACAGCCTGACGCGGCTTGGCGCGATGCAATTGTCCGACGGCGGCTGGGGCTGGTTCTCGGGTTATGGCGAATGGTCGAGCCCGCACACGACGGCGCTCGTCGTTCACGGTTTGCTAATCTGCAGGAAGAACGATGTAAAGTTTGATGAGAACATGCTTAACCGCGGGATCCAGTGGCTGAAAAACTATCAGGCTCAGGAACTTGCAAAAAATAAGAATGCGCCATCCAAAACGGAGCCGTACAAGGGACACGCCGACAATCTTGACGCACTGGTCTATATGGTGCTCTCCGAGAACAAGTTCTTCGAGAAGGAGATGAAGGCGTTCCTCATCCGCGACAAGAAGGATCTCAGCGTATATGGTCTTTCGCTTATCGGACTCGCATTCCACGAGGAGGGAGACCAGGAAAACCGCGATAAGATTGTAACTAATATAAAGCAGTATCTTGTCGAGGACAACGAGAATCAGACGGCATATCTGCGACTTCCGCAGGATTATTTCTGGTGGTTCTGGTACGGAAGCGAAACCGAGACACAGGCGTTTTTCCTGAAGCTTATTGTTGTGGCCGAACCGAAAGGCGATCTTGCACCGAAACTTGTCAAGTACCTGCTGAACAACAGGAAGCATTCGACATACTGGGATTCCACGAGAGACACGGCATACTGCATCGAGGCTTTCGCCGATTTTCTGAGGGGCAGCGGCGAGGACGCTCCGGACATGACTGTCGAAGTGAAGTATGACGGCAAGACCGTGAAAACTGCGAAGATAGACAAGTCGAATCTATTCACGTTCGACGACAAGGTTGTCATGAAGGGGAGCGAAGTTGCCACCGGCAATCACAACGTTGAAATCGTGAAAAAGGGCAAGGGGCCACTCTATTTCAATTCGTATCTGTCATATTTCACTCTCGAGGATTTCATCACGAAGGCAGGTCTCGAAATAAAGGTCGAGAGAAAATATTATCGGCTCAAGGAGACCACGAAAAAGGTTCAGGTGCAGGGGAAGATAGGAAACGCTCTGCTTCAGAATCAGGAGAAATATGAGAGAGAGGAAATCAGCGACAAGACTGTCCTCAAGAGTGGCGACATGGTCGAGGTGGAACTGATCATTGAAAGCAAGAACGACTACGAATACATCATCTTCGAGGATATGAAGCCGGCGGGGTTCGAGGCCAGCGAAGTTCGCAGCGGCTACAATGGAAACGCATTGAACGCCTATGTCGAATTCCACACGGAGAAAGTCTGCTTCTTCGTCCGTACTCTTGCCAGAGGCAAACACAGCATCGCATACCGCGTCAGAGCCGAAATCCCCGGGAGCTTCAGTGCATTGCCGACAAAGGCGTCAGCGATGTACGCCCCTGAGCTCAGAGGCAATTCGGACGAGTTCAAGACGACAATAAAAGACAAATAATAAAAACAGGCGATAAAAACAGGCAATGCCTGTTTTTATTGGATTTATTTCCGCCATTGGCGGAAATAAAGGTACATATTAGCGTTTGACTTGTCCTGCGTAATTCGCAAAAGTAGGTCTGGCTTCGACTTGTCCTTCGTAGTTTGCAGAACGAAGTAGGAAGAACGAAGTAGGATGAAACCAGACATGCCAAGTCTCATCGAGACTTGGCCTACTAAAATAAATGCCAGCAAGTTGCTGGCGTTCCATAAAAGTCCTGGCAAAACTGGGCAAGTTCAGAAAATAATGGAGGCATCACAATGCTGATGATGGGAAAAATGAAGTTATTGATCGTTTATGCCATCACGGGAATTCTTATTTCGGGGGCATCTGTTTTCGTTGGAATGAATGTTCTCGCGGATGAGAACGTAGCCGGAGGCAAGCCGAAAGAGGAAAAGAAATCAGAGATCAGTAGCAAGGATACTGAAAAGTCGTCGAATATTGAAACGAACACTGCGGAGAAGACCAATCTTACAAAAGAGGAAGTGCTGAAAATTGCCCAGGCTAAGGCAAATAAGGAAGGATATGATCTCAAGAAATATGATATGTGTGTATATTTGTTGTAGCCACGGCCATATTGGCCGTGTTCGCCCCCAACATGGGGGCGGCTACAGTAGTTTTTATGGCACTTTATTCTCTTGCCTTTTGATTGCAACTCGGTATGGGTTTTAGAATATAAAGATTTGTGAAGAGCAAATCTTTATCTGAGGAATTTTGCGGGGATTTTGCCTACTGCGGAACAGGAATGCGTTCCATTTTTCCCGAAGTAGTCCTGGTGGTAGTCTTCCGCCGGGTAGAATTTTCCAGCATCAGTGATTTCAGTGACTGCCGCCTTCTTGTATTTCTTTGATTCGCCGAGCGCCTTCTTGGATTTTTCCGCGGCTTCTTTCTGTTCCTTGCTGTGACAGAAAATTGCGGATCTGTACTGGGTGCCGAAATCGGGCCCCTGGCTGTTCAAGGTCGTAGGATCGTGGATCGCCCAAAACACTTCGAGAAGTTCCTCGTATTTGATTTCAGAAGGATCAAATTGGATTTGAACTGCCTCGGCGTGACTGGTCTTGTCGGTGCAGACATCCTTGTAGGTGGGATTTTCCGTCTTTCCGCCGGTATATCCGACTTTTGTCTCCTTCACGCCACGGACTTTTTTGAATGCCGCCTCGATGCCCCAGAAGCATCCCGCTGCGAAAGTCGCAGTTTCGAGTTTCTTCCCGGACTTGGGATCGTCTTTTTTCTCCACGAACACGAGTGACGCGGAGTTTATGCAGAATCTGAGACCGGTCGGTTTTGGTCCGTCTGAGAAGACGTGTCCGAGATGCGCATCGCATCTGGCGCAGAGGATCTCGGTCCTTTTCATGCCGAGACTGTCGTCGGATTTTTCAATGACGGAGTTTTCCGAGACCGGGTTCCAAAAGCTTGGCCATCCTGTTCCTGAGTTGAACTTGCTGTCGGAGCTGAAAAGCTCGTTGCCGCAGCAGACGCACTTGAATGTGCCTTTCCCCTTGGAATCCCAGAATTTCCCTGTGAAGGCGCATTCCGTTCCTCCATGTCTCGTAACCTGATACTGCTCCGGGGTCAGAATTTTTTTCCATTCCTCGTCTGTTTTAACTATTTTCTCCGACATTTTCTTCTTCTCCGTTTTTTGGGGGTCATTGGAATCTTTGTCTTGTGAATGTGCCATGCAGCCTGTGAGCACGGCAAGGAGTGTAAAAAATATTATTTTCATGTCAAAGCCCCTTATTATACAAAACATCGGTCTTGTTCGGCAAATGACCTTACTGGAGGGATGCGCCCCGTCGCGTCCATTATATGTGGACATGACAGAGCATGGCCCTCCATCATTGAACTGACGCACTACCTTATTTCATCGCGAGAGTGCATCGCGCACCTTTCCTGATATTTCCTGGAAAGTGAAAGGCTTCTGTAGGAACGTGTTTTTTTCCCAGTTATACCGATGTCTGAAATTACACATCTCCGAATAATCTGACATGAAAGGGCATTTGTGATGAAGGCTATCAGTTTTCGAAAAGAAACGACTGCGTGGCAGGCAGAGTGTCAGAGAAAAACTTTGACATCTTGGCTGCGGCTTTGCCGCCTTAGCCGACATCTCCGACCGGCAGTAGTACAATGAAAGAGGAGCCTTCCCCCTTGACGCTTTCAACCTTGATCATGCCACCGTATTTCTTGACAGTCTCCATGCAGGAGCTGAGCCCGTAGCCGCGCGAGTGCCTCTTCTTCTCTTTTGTCGAGAATCCGAACTGGAAGAGGCGTTCTATGACGTTTTTATCTATGCCGGGGCCATTGTCCTGCACCTTGCCGGCGACATATTTTTTGCCGTCTATGGTTTCGGGATATACGTAGATGTTTATATTTTTTTCCCTGTCCGAAGTTTGCGCCTCCATCGCCTCTACGGCGTTTTTGACAAGATTGATGAAGACCTGCGAAATCATGGAGGTGTCAATCAGGACTTTGGGAAGGCCTTCCTTGGCGTGTATCCCTATGTTCACATTGTATTTGTTGAAAGTTTCGTCGAATATCTTGACGGATGATTCGACAACCTGCGTCAGAGAGATCATGTTTTCGGTGCCGAGTTCGCCGACAAATCTCTGCTGGAGTTCTATTATCTCGCTTATGTGATAGAGCTTGTCCGAAAGGGATTTTATGTGCAGAACCATGTCGGAACTGCGTCTGAGTATATTTGAGAGCAGTTCCTTCATCATTCCTACATATTGTTTCCCGATGTTGTCGGTGGACAGGAATTCCTGGAGTTTGCCCTCTTTAAGCTTTTCCTCAATTGTCGGGACTATCATGTTTGCGATGAGTGCTTCCGGTGTCTCCTCTATGTTTTCCAGACATTTTTCCTTCATCTCGAGGACGGTCAGTTTCGCGACGGTGACGGCATTGCCGATATTGTGGATTATGCCTGCGGAAACTTGCAGCATTCCTTCCTCTTTCGCGGTCTGCACCTGCTTTTCATAGTCTCTTCTTTCGCGATAGACCGTGATTCCCTCGAGGCTCAATGATGCGATCTCATTTAATCTGACAAGGTATCTTCCGTCCTCTTCCGAAATGTTGTGCTCGTCGAATTCTTCTCCGGAAACTATTATATTGTATGCAAAGGTTTTTCCCTTGACCTTTATCGGTGCCATGAGTATTATTGCGGCATTCCTTCCAAAGTTTTTTGGAAAGATATCAGGCTGAGTCTTGTTGAAGTATGCGAAGCCTTTGTCTGGCGGTATCAGAGCATTGAACAAGTCGACTCCGCCATATATTTTTATTTCCTTGAAGAACTCGGTGTGCTTGCCTGAATGCGCGAGGAGCTGTTGTTCAACCTGGTTGGGCACATTTCGCATAGGGGGGAAAATGCCAGCAACAGCACAGCCTTTGAGGGAACCGTCCTCTTCATGGACGGTCATTACTGCGGCTCCTCTTCCGTGGAGGGTTCTTTGCGCATATTCTATGAAGATTGAAAGGAATGACTCGTCGCTGATGTCTGTGCCTATCGCCTCCTGTGCCAGCCCCAGAATGGCGGTCGTGGCCTCCCTCTCCCTCATTACCTCTTTCATCTGCTGCTGCATCTTCCGGTTGACTATGATAACACTGTTGTGCATATATAGAATTACCCCGCAGAGGACTGCGATAATAAAGACTAGCATGAAAGTTGATGTCATCATAATCAAACCTGTCACAATGAATTTCACCTTAACATACAATCATCCGGTGGAAATAAAAGTCTGGGAGTAAAATATACTTGGTAAAAAAAATGGCAGAATGAAATCCTGCCTGTGGTCGAGTCCCCGCCTTCGTAAGGAAACTTCCCACTTCGCTCTGCGAGCTACGAGGGACAAGACGGCGTGGCATGAAACTCGACCTTCCATTATCGCTGCCTGTCCTCATTGTCCTCTCTGTGGCGTCTTCAAAGTTCTCTTTGTCCTCTGTGAGAAGCGGCGCACGAAGACATGGAAGATATTGAGGACTTGGAGCAGCTTGCACTGCAACCAAATTAGTTCTCTTTTTTGCTCATAACAAGTTATTCTCTCATTCCAGCTTGACGGCTTCGTTTTTTACGGGATTCTAAGGAAGAGAGTGCTTCCCGAGACGAAGGACAGTATTAGAAGGATTATACCGGCCTTGATGAACGGAAATGCGAGATCCTTGTAGTCAACAAATATCGGCTGTTCCATGGAAGTCTTTTCGAGCTTGTCAATTTCCTTCATCGTTTTTTCAAGTCCTTCTGCGTCCTTCGCCGCATAATACTTTCCCCCTGATATTTCTGCTATGTCTTTGAGCAGTTTCTCATCGAACTCGTGCGCCAGGGGTATGTATTGTTCTCCGCCCATGAACCCTCTCTGCTTTATTATTGCGTTTGGTGTGCCTATGCCTACCGTATAGATTGTAACTTTGAACTGTTTCGCGAGCTTTGCAGCTTGCACTGGTGTTATTTTAGCGTTCACATTGTTCCTGCCGTCCGTGAAAAGGACGATTATCTTGCGTTTTGCCTCCGAGTCCTTGAGGCGGTTGACGGCGCTTGCGAGCGGGCCGGCTATCCCTGTGCTGTCACCTATGACACCGGGCTGCAGCCTGTCGAGATGCGCATATAGCCAGTTGTGGTCGAGGGTGGGGGGGCAGGCGACATAGGGCAGCGGTGCGAAGGCGATGAGCCCGATCCTGTCGTTCGGCCTGCCTTCGATGAATTTTGCGATCTCCTCCTTTGCCGTATCGATTCTTGTCTTGAGAACTTTGCTTTCTATGGCACTCCTCAGTTCTCCCTCAGTCTGGATCCTTTCTGGCACATCAATCGCCTGCATGCTTCCGGAAAGGTCCATTGCAATCATTATGTCTATGCCCTCCGTCCTGTTTATGATCTCCTCTACGCCCTTCTGAGGGCGTGCGAGCGCGAAAATGAAAAGTGCCAGCGAAATGCAGAACAGGATGAAGGGGATTCTCGGCAGGAGCCCTATTTTTGCGCCTTTGGAAGCCGAGAGGAATGGCTTCAGCGAGGGGACTGAAAGTGATGGCTCCCGCCTTTTCAGATTGTAGATCACAAGCAGGATCATCGGCAGGTATAGTAGAAGAAACCATGGGTATCTGAGTTCCATAATCAGCCTTCCTTTCCAGCTGCACCCGGGGATGCAGGCTCTTTGGGAGTCGTTGATTTTATCAGTTCTTCAGCCTTGCCGAGAGCATTGCCAAGGATGTCTTCGTCCGCAGGAAGATTCGCGAATTTCACGAGATCAGCCGCTTGCATGAAACTTCTCAGGAAATCCTTGTGCCCCTCCTGAAGTGGGCTGTTGTGACGTTTCATGTCGTCGAGAAATTCGTATGTCGTCCGGGATTCGGCCTTGATCGTAAAACGTTTTTCAAGATATTTTCTGACGATGTCAGTGAGCCTGGTGAAACATACAGCAGGTGCAAGCCTGTGATCCTTGAGATTTTTGCGAAGTTCACAGATCTCAATTATTGCGATCTGCCAAGGCATCAGTATCGCCGCCGTCTTGACCGCCCTGCGCGACCTGAGATAGATTATCAGAGCTGCAATGATGATAAGAAGAATGACAGTGCTTGCGATAAGAAAACCAGCCCCTTGCTTCTTGTCCCGGGGGGAAATCTTGCCGGCCAGCGCAAGCTCGGTGGAACTGCCAGCGTTCAGCGGAGCAGAGTCGAAAGCGGGGATTTCCGCATCAAGCGACCTGGCCTTGTTGTTGACCGGGCGATCAAGTTCGACAGAAATCGAGCCCTTCTCTGTTTTTCCATTGATGAAGGGCTGTATTGTTGCCGCAATTCTCCAGATGGTGTTTCCCCAGCCTGTCTTAACCCTTGTAATTGAAGGTTTTCCAGAGGCCTGCGTCCCTTTGCCAGGTGTGACCTTGACTGTCTCGGGTCTTATGCTCCAGGGGCATTTCAATGTCATGGACAGTTCTACCGCCTGTCCCATCGCGATATTTTGAGGGGGAAGCATCGTGACAGTGGAAAGTTCCGCCACCGGTGCCGTATTGCTTACGGCATAGTATTTGTAACCTATTGTCCCCGTGAATAATATGATTAGCATGGCAATGCCTGCGAGGATGTATCTGAAAGTTTTTGAATATAGTATTTTCATTTTTCACCCACTTATCTAATGTTCCCTTCCCGTTTCCGGAAAAATTTCACCAGGGGCTTTACAATATCCTCTCCGCATGTGAGGTCTATCAGGTCAACCTTGGCTCTCGAACACATCTTTGCGCTTTTGGCGTGCAGTTCCGCGGCGGCGCCCGAGAACCCTTCGCAGTTCTTCCGCGACCAGCCGTTGAAGGATAGAAAGGCTCCGGTCTCGGAATCGGAAAGATTTGCGAACGCGGCCTTGGGCCATTTCATCTCGAGCGGATCGAGTATCCTCACGGAAACGATGTCGTGGCGCTTGTTTGCCACCATCAGGAGCTTCGAGAAGTCGCCTTCGTCTATGAGGTCGCTGATGAGAAATATGACAGCCTTTTTATGGAGGACATTCATAAGGTTTCCCAGCGCGAACGATATGTTCGTCCCCTTGCTTTCGGGCTTCCTAGCGACAAGCTCCCTTATCAGCCTCAGACCATGCATCTTTCCGGATTTCGGCGGAAGGTAGAGTTCGATCTTGTCTGTGAAAATCAGAAGGCCGACCTTGTCGTTGTTCCTGATTGCGCTGAAGGCCAGAAGCGCGGCGATCTCGACCGCGCAGTCGTGCTTCGACTTCAGTCCACTGCCGTAGGAGCTTGAGGCCGAGGCATCTATTGCAAGAAGAACAGTGAGTTCGCGCTCCTCTATGTACTTCTTGATGTAGGGGGAGCCCATTCTCGCCGTCACATTCCAGTCTATGTCCCTGACATCGTCGTCCTGCGTATACTCGCGGACCTCGTCGAACTCGATCCCGCGCCCCTTGAAGACGCTCCTGTATGCGCCGGCCGTTATGTCGTCAACCGCGCGGCGCGTCCTGATCTCTATCTTCTTGACCTGTTTGAAAAGTTCTTTCGGGATCATTTTATTACATCGGTTTTGACAAGCAAAACCCTCCATTTTAGACTTAACCGGCTATGCCGGGACTCTTTCGGAACGCCACCACTCCCGACACTCTTTGGGGCCGGGATCTACGACGTTGGTGGCATTTATTCAATATTGCCGGCAGGTTGCCGGCGTTCCTTCGAAAAATACAATTTCCTCCATACAATAAATTTATTGAACCCTGAATCCTGACCTCCTCATGGTGTTCTAAGTTCATCCAGCACTTTCTTTATTATGTCGTCCGTGCTGAGTTCTTCCGCTTCGGCCTCGTATGTGAGTATTAACCTGTGGCGAAGAATATCGTGCGCGACATTCTTGACATCCTGGGGAACAACATAGGCACGGCCTTCCAGGAATGCGGATGCCTTTGCCGCGACAGTCATCATTATCGATGCCCTGGGCGATGCCCCGTACTGGATGTAGTTGTCGAGAAAGTCCAGCTTCGCCTCGGACTGCCGGTTAGAGAGCCCCGAACGCTTCGATGGACGTGTCGCGAAACTTATGTCAAGAATATATTCTATTATCTTTTCATCTATGTACACCTTGTCAACCCATTGGCGCGCCTTTATGATGTCATCGAGCGTGGCGACTGCGACCGACTCGAGAACGAGCTCGGGATGGGCCATGCGTTCCACAATGGTTTTCTCCTCGCTGCGCTCCGGATAGTCGAGTTCGAGCTTGAACATGAAGCGGTCAACCTGTGCCTCCGGAAGAGGATAGGTTCCCTCGTGTTCAATGGGGTTCTGCGTCGCCATCACCAGGAATGGGCGTGGCATCTTGTGGGGGATTCCCGCGATAGTCACTTGTTTTTCCTGCATGCACTCGAGAAGGGCGCTCTGGACTTTCGCGGGAGCACGGTTGATTTCGTCGGCAAGGACGATGTTTGCGAACACCGGCCCGATTTTCACGTTGAAGCTGTGTTCCTGCGGGTTGTAGATGTTTGTTCCGATGACATCTGCGGGAAGCAGGTCGGGGGTGAACTGTATTCTGGAGAACGCCCCGTTGAGAGCTTGCGCGAGAGTTTTCACAGCAAGGGTTTTTGCAAGGCCAGGCAGACCTTCTATCAGAATATGTCCATCGGCTATCATCGCCATTATCAGGCTGTTCACGAGCTTTTCCTGCCCCACAATTACACGCCCTATCTCCGTCTTAAGTGGCTGAACGAAGGTGGAATTCTCCTTTATCTTCCCCTGGAGTTCTTGAATTTCATTTTTTTCCATTATCATTCTCCTTTATATTTTTTAAATCAGCATCATATTAGGTTCAGACATCCGCAGTCCATAAAAAGTTCTGCGCATAAATATATTTTCAGTGAAAAATCACAACCATCCAAGGATTATTGGATAACATATATCAATTCGCGGGACTTTCCATGATTCCGGCAAATGTGCAGAAATATATCCTGAAAAACGTGCAGAAACAATGCCTTGTTGCACCTGCCGGATCGGAATTCCGGAACACGATAGTCATTCCGGCGTTTGCGGAGTTCGAATTCCTTCCTCGCACCCTCGGAAAAATCTCGGACAATCCCCCGGAGTGCCTGCGGGACACACTTGTAATAATCGTCCTGAACAATCCTCCGCCAAAATCCTGCGATCCTGCGAAATTCGCAGACAATATCAAGACGGCAGAATATCTGAAGTCTGGGAAATACCCGTCAAACCTCAATCTGACCTGGATTGACGCATTTTCGCCAGGACTGGAAATCCCCCCCGACAAAGGAGTCGGGATGGCGAGAAAAATCGGGATGGACATTTCCCTCCGGCGCCTCGACTGGAATGGGAATCCCCTGATTCTGTCGCTTGATGCCGACACTGATGTCGAGGCAAATTATATTGATGCCGTGACTGATTTCTTCAGGAAAGATGGGAAATGCGTAGGAGCCTCGATTTATTTCGAACACATGGAAGGGGAGGGGGAATCTGTGAATCTCGCAATATCAAGATATGAGATCCTGATGCGATACTTTGTGTGGGGGCTTGAGTATGCCGGATCTCCGTATGCATATCATTCAATCGGTTCCGCGATGGCGTTTCCGGCCAGGGACTATGTCGCGGCCGGCGGGATGAAGCCGAGAGACGGAGGAGAGGATTTTTATTTTCTCCAGTCGCTCAGGAAAATCGGCCCGATTGGAAGCATAACTTCGACAACGGTCCGTCCGTCTCCGAGGATATCCGACAGAGTTCCTTTTGGGACAGGCCCGAGAATAAAGGAGTTCATTGAGGGAAAATCGGCCTGCGAACTTTACAATCCTGAAATTTTCTCGACACTGAAAGATCTCTACGATTTCATCGACACTGCGGAGATATCATCTTTTTCGATGGAATCGATCATGAAGTCTGTTCCATCGGAAGTCGGCATTTTTCTTGGAAATGAGGGATTTTGCGATGTGTGGCCCGGGATTTTGAAGAACACGCCGGACACAGCGGAGAAAAAGCGGCTTGCCTTCAACACCTGGTTCGACGCGCTTAAGACATTGCGGTTCATCCATTTCTGCGAAAAACAGCCAGGGAATATAATGCCTTTATTGGAAATATTTACTGTAGCCGCCCCCATGTTGGGGGCGTTCACGGCCAACATGGCCGTGGCTACAACTAATGCGACACCAAAAACTGACGGATTACCCGGAAACTGCGAAATTCGCAAAAAATATCCAGCTATGGCAAATCTTGAGGCTGTGAAGGTTCTGATCTCGAAACATCCGCAGCTCTCGAATGCAGTTCTTGATTTCAGCTCGGAATCCGCCCTCTTGCAGGGGATGAGGAAGATATATATTCAGCAAACTATGTCAAGCAATTGAAAATCGTCCTCGTCGTCGTTCTCGTACTCGTGCTCCAATATTTTCGAGTACGAGGATGAGGGACGAGCACGAGCACGAAAAATACATACTGAATACTTACAGAGGAAGGGCGCATGACGACAATGGTGATTTTCGGTAAACGTCAGTTATTGTTGGTGGAGGGCCACGCTCCATTGTTAAGCCTTAGGAAGACGGCGGAGCCGGATTACCTTAAGACATTTGTTGAGTTTCATATTATTTTTAAGTGGTTTATAAGTAAATATATAGCAAATAAGATTACAATCGTGGATAAAGTGCGAACTACCAATTTATCTTTTTGTTCACCTATCCAAATAATAGTGCCGGTCTGTAGGCTTAAAGCCCCGTATATAAATAAGCCAATTATCAAGAATGGGAAATAAAAAAAGCTTAGGAAACAGCCTAAAAATAAACATAAAATTCCAAGCCAATTGATTTTATTTTTTGTTATCTGCATTTATTATTTTTCTGATTTGCATTTAATTTCACCAAGTTTGAGCCCTAGCGGGGCATTACATACCAGCCTAGGGCAACGCCCTAGGTGCCGATTTCCACCCCCATTCGAGCCCTGAAAGGGCGTTACATAATCTCAGCCGGCCACGCCACATTTTTGTCTCGCCCTTACAGGGCTCAATCTCTATTTTGATTTATTCCCAGGGCGTTGCCCTGGGCTGGTATGTATTGCACTTTCAGCGCTCCGAAAATCGTGTTGCCGCAGTTTATTCCCAGTTCCATGAGGTCAGTTTAAACTTTCCGGAGAGCTGGCGCCATACAACAGTTTTAGCCGTCTTGGTCTTTCCGTCCACATCCACCTCGAGCTTAAGTTCATAGTTCATACCTGCAACAACCTGCTGTTTCGCGCTGATGATTTTGACAAATTTGAGAGTTGCAGTCTTCTGCGCATCCGTCTTGCGCATCTCTTCCTGTTCTCCCTTGACTGCGAATTCCGCAGCTTTACTGACCCACTCGTCTGTAATTGAAACGTCAGCCCATCCGCCGGCGCGCATTGCTTTCTCCCCGTTCTTCATTGCTTTGTCCCCGGTTTTCTCTGCGATGCACGAAAATAATAACAAGAATGGGAGCACGAATAAAAGATTCCGGATTTTTACCATTGTCTGTCTGCCTTTTTTAAATTGGTTGATTTGTTTTTAGTGCATAATTTTGTTTATATCGTTTTGCCATTGGTCTTCAAAGACAACCTGAAATTTAAAGTCGTGATCCGGGAATTCTTCAAACAATTCTTTCCATGCCTTTTTCGCCCCTAACTCATTACAGAGTGCAAAGACATTTTGTTTGTATTTCGTATCATCGTTTGCTTTCAGATGAACCCCTTTTGTCTCTAAGACATAAACCTTGTCGTAATCATCATCTTCGCCTGTACTTTTCCTTGCGGCAATGATGTCGGGATAGATCTTATTTCGTTGCCAACCCTGAATGTGAAAATCTTTCCTCACACGGTTCCTATACCACCAGAGTAATTGCTCCTGCTCGTCAAGATAAATGGCAACTGTTTTTTCGGTATCGTTCAAGTCTTCCTCAGGTACATAGTCAAACAATGAGATTTGAATAGGTGAATTGTCACTGCTGCGGACAAGTCTTTTGCTGCTTTTTACTTCGATGTGTGAAGGCAACAAATGATGTCCTTTTTCCTGAATTAAGAAGAAGCAGAGTTTTTTCCTGTCAAGTAGTTCCCTGAAAACATCTTCTGCCAATCTGTTTTTCTCCTTGTTGAAAATCTTTTTCAATTCTTCGATCACAAAAACGAAATTTGCCGCAATAGTTTCCTTGTCATATTTCTCTGAAAGCAGTTGAAGTGCCTTGTGTCCCAACTCGAAGGCAATCCATGGGTTTGGGATAAGATCGCCCAACTGTCTTGCTAAAAACGCTTCATCAACTTCCAATGTTCCTTTCGTTTCCAGCCTTCCAGTTTTCTGCAGCAATTCATTTTCTTCTTTGCTCAACCCCAGTGTCAATTCCTGTTCTTTGCTTTGTTTGTCGCTTAAAACTTTCTCTGCGATTTCACCCACCTCTACTTTTCCCCAGTCAATCCCGCCAAGAATATCAGCTTCAAAGATTACATCTCTCCAGCTTTCTTTTTCCTGTATCACAAATTTTGGCAGATAAATTTTACCTTCGAACTTTTTAAATTCGTCTCTGTATCTCAAATTGTGATCTGTCAGATTCGGTGTGCCGCCTAGACCCTCATCATTCACCAGTCTTCCGGCTATGTCGCCAAGTCCTTCACTTTCCAGACCGTTTTTAATTTCTCTCACCAATGTGGCCGCATTGGGTTTGTACGTGTAGATGTAGCATTCATCCAATTCTTTTACTTTTGTTTTTATTGCGGATGGCTGACGCAAGATTCTTCCGACCAATTGTGTGATTCCTGTGGCAGATTGAGGATTTGTAAGTATTGCAAGTATGTATGCAAAGGAACAATCCCAGCCTTCCTGCAATGCCTGTTTCGTTATGATGTAGCGGATTTCGCAATCATGAGCGAACAAGTCAATGCCCTCAATATCATCTTTCTCACTGCTCTTGATGGCAATATGGGTTTCGGGGATATTACACTTTTTAATCAAATATTCTTTCGCATCTTCCGCATGAATAAAATGGCTTTCCCGCTGGTCTTTGCCTGTGCGTTCCACCTGAATGAGGCAAATCGGCCTGATGTATTCGCCTGTGTTTTGTTCATATTCCTTCGCTTTCTTTTCCAATTCATTTCGTTTTTCAAAACATGCGAGCAAAGTGTCTTTCCAGTCCAGGCTTGTTTTGTTGGTCAGGTGAATATCCAGCTTTATCATTTCTTCCTCGTGCAATTGCCTGCCAGTTATTTTCACCAGCTCATTGCTGTTTGGCGGTGGAGTTGCAGAAAGTTCAAGGATAAAACGCGGATTAAAATTCCTAACCGTGTTTCGTGCCTGTTCTCCGTAAGCTCTGTGCCCTTCATCAATAATTACAAGCGGTTTGAGCAGCTTCAAAGTGTTCCCCAGGGAAGTTTTTATCTGCACCTGGAAGACCTCTCCTTCCGTGCCAAAACAATCAAGGTTTGGAATTTTACTCAGCAATTCTTTCTGTGCCGGGTAATTGTCTTCGGCAGGGAAAAAATCGGTAAAGCCGCCTGCATCACGAAATACTTTGAGCGTATCTCTGTTCAGACGATTTGCCGATGGCAACATAAGCATCAGCACGACTAAATTATCTTCCACATCAAGACGGTTGAATATTTCTGTTTTCTCCTTGATGAGTGTTCTGCCTCCGCTTGAAATATCAAGCATCTGCCTGTAGGGATGCTCGCGGTTCTTAAGAGCCAAAATTGTCTGACGGTATATTTGCGTGCTTGGAACAATCCAAAGCACTAAGCCATTTTGCTTTTTGAGATATGATTTTTGAATAAGGTCAATGCTGTGACAAGCCAGTAGAGTTTTTCCTCCGCCTGTAGGGACTTTGAAATACACATCGGGCAAAGGTTCATTCAGCCCGGTTGTTTTAGGGTTATAGATTGTTCTTCCAGTTGCTTTTTCCCAGGCCTCTTTAGGGAAATCGAAATGCTTTGCCAGATGAGGCTTGAGTTCTGAGATTTCTTCAAATTCAGTTCGGGCAGTAACTAAAGCGCTCAAATAATCCTTGAGTGTGGTTAATACCTTTTCCTGATAGTGTTTTAACTTCATCTTATCTCTTTGTGTTCTTTGCGGTTTACCTTCTTCTGCTTTCTTTTGTTATTTCTGTATCCTATATATTTCATAGGGCAATTGACAAAAATCAATTCTGTTCCAACGGCAGGTTTCGTCGTCCACATATTTTGCAGGTGCAAAAACCAATCGCTGTTTGCCGGTGAACTTGGGCATGCTCTTGACCCAATCCAAGGTTAGCGCATTTTGCTTCAGCCAGTCAATGTCCGGTTCATAAAGCATATACAATTCGTAAACGTCAGTTTCTCCAATGTAATTTGTTTTGCGCTTAATCTTCTTTTCGTTGAACTCCGAGCCTGTGGCCGTGTAAAAAATGTACCGAGCCAGTTCTTCGTAGGTAGGCAAGCTCTTTCCGGTAAGCATGCTTTCCATTTCAATGGTAGGGCCAAGCTCGAAATAGGAAAAACTGCAATTGTTTTTAACCGCAAAGGCCGCCAAGTCTTTCGCAAAGGGCTTGGAGTAAAAATTCTCCTTGGCGTTCTTTGCGGTTTTCTCTTTGTGTACTTTGCGGTTATTCCCCTGGTGATACAGATTGTTGACAACCCTACGGACCCTTTCGGCAGTTATTGTGTTGGCGTAATCTTCCTGCTCCACCAAGATGAATTTGCGGTTGCCCCCATCGTCTTCATTTAGTTCTATAACTGCGTGTGCCGTCGTGCCGGAACCGGCAAAGCTGTCGAGAATAATATCATCTTTGTCCGTTGATAAATGAACAATCCTTTTAAGAAGTGAAACTGGTTTTGGGGTATCAAAAGGTAAATCAATTTCACTGAATATATCCTTTAATTCCTGTTTTGCTTGTTGATTATGTCCTACTTCCGAATGGAGCCAAATTGACAGTGGAACTATTCCTTCCTGAACATCTGATAAGAATGTTTTCAGTCTCGGAACATTATTTTCATTTTCCCCAAACCAAATTCTATTGTCCTCTATGAGTTTCTGTAAATTTGCTTTTGAAGTGAACCAGCACCGCCCCTTTGTGGGGTTGACTTTTCTTCCACTAGGAGTTGTGATAACATAATCGTATTCGGCAGAGTATGTCTTAACTGTTAAATCACTTGATGTCCATGGGCCTCTTGGGTCATTATCTGAATTAGAATACCTTTGATCTTGACTGTCGGTCCTTGGCAATAAGTTTCTTATGAACCCAGAGTTTTGTTCACCATCAATTCTATTTTTTGCATAACAAATCAAAAAATCGTGATTGTCTGAAAAATATTTCGCATCATTTTGCGGGGAGAATTTCTTTTGCCAAATTAAGTTTGAAATAAAGTTTTGTTCTCCAAAAACTTCATCCATCAACATACGAAGTCTATGTTGTTCGTTATCATCGCAAGAAATAAAAATTGCTCCCTCTTCACTCAGCAATTCGCGAAGTAATTTTAATCTTGGCATCATCATGCAAAGCCACTTGTCGTGTTTTGTCAAATCTTCTTTGTCAACGACTTTGCCCAGCCATTCTTTAATCATCGGGCTGTTGACATTGTCGCTGTAAATCCAATTTTCGTTTCCTGTGTTGTATGGTGGGTCAATGTATATGCACTTAATTTTCCCCGAGTATGTTGGAAGTAGTGCCTTCAATGCTTTCAGGTTGTCACCCTGGATAATGAGGTTGTCGTGCAAGGAAACCTTGTCGGTCAAGCTCAACTCTTTCTTCGGCACCAACTGGTGATATTTCACTGCCAGGTGGTGGTTCTGGACGAAGGTTTTTCCTTTAAATTGAAGTATTGGCATGATCTGTTTTTCTTCTCGCATTAATTATTTGATACTCAGTCTGAAGATAATTAGGCTTACGGGAAAAATCAAGACATACTCTCAGTAAAAACGAAAATAAGGCCATCCGTGGGTGGTAGGAATTTTATTCCTCCTTGGCGTTGGCCTTTTTATACATCCTGTGCAGGATTGCGTAGGTGCATGCGCCTATTACTGCCATGGCCAAACCGAAAGCCGGATAGGAAATTTTCCAGTTCCCGGGACCTGTTATCATGCTCCACTCGGACATGCCGAAGATTCCCGCCAGAAGGGTCAGCGGCATGAAGACAGTGGTGATGAGTGTCAGGCGCCTGACAGTGATGTTGGTGCGGTTGGCTGTCAGGCTAATGCGGTTGTTCACCATGGAGAGGTACATTTCCGTGAAGCTCAATATGACATCCCTGTAAATCTCGGCTTCCTCGTAGTACTTGGTTAGATGGTCGTATACGTCCCTGAAATGGTATATGGCCTTTTCTTTCACGAAGGGGGAATCCCGCCTGCAGAGCTTTATTAAAATCTCCCTTTCGTAGAAGAGGCTCTTGCGCATAAGCAGTATATTTCTTCTCAAGTTGACAAGCCGTGACATCCGGAAGCTGGAGAGGTTCTTTATTATGCTCTCTTCCGTTTCATCCACTTCAGATTCAATCAGACTTATGGCTTTGTGTTTCGTGTCTATCACGTAATCCATAAGTGCGTGGAGCAGAAAGTCGGGTCCCTGTCCCAGTGTCGGAACCGCCCGCCGCAAGACAGGATCTATGTCGGTGTCTTCCCAGTGAGCGACGCATCCCCTGCCGCCAACCGTCACAAGGAAATTCGCGCCTATGATAAAGTCCACTTCGCCGACCGCAATGATGCTGTTCTTGTATGAATAGGAATTAATCAGCAGGAACGAGGTTTTTTCAAAGTTCAGACTTCTTGATTCGTGGAAAAAGAGGTTGTATGGTTTTCAGTCACCGGACGATGCCGGTGCGAGCATCTTGTAGACCATTCGCAACTCCGTGCCAGGGTAGATGAACTCCGCGTCATTCAAGTGGACAAGCATC
>CAIQLG010000569.1 GCA_903872565.1 uncultured Lentisphaerota bacterium
ATGCTTGTCCACTTGAATGACGCGGAGTTCATCTACCCTGGCACGGAGTTGCGAATGGTCTACAAGATGCTCGCACCGGCATCGTCCGGTGACTGAAAACCATACAACCTCTTTTTCCACGAATCAAGAAGTCTGAATTTGATCGGATGTATAGTGGCTGTATTGCCGCTGCGGGCGCGGCGGGGATTCTGGCGAAGCAGGGCAAGTTTGACGAAGCCCGAACGGAACTGGAGAAGATCAACTTGGATGAAGTCGCGAATCATCCGGCCTACCCCGGCAGAGTGTTGGCCGCCTACGGCGACATCCTGGTCAAACAGGGCAGGAAGGCCGAGGCCATTGCCAAGTACCGGGAGGCCGCAGGACTGAAGGATCTGGACGCATCGCAGAAAGCCGCCTATGAGAAGACCATCAAGGATTTAGCGCCTTAATTTCAGATTTTCTGACTCATAGTTTCAACAGCTCTGGAGATGTAGGAAAAGGGGTTGTGGCTAAAAAAGGTTACAGCCGGGAAATCTGAACGAAAATTCCCCCCCGGGGTGGAATTTAAGACATTATTATTATCGGTGGATTAGGAGTTCTGAATTTGGCATGGTTTAAAACGGGGTGTATACTCCGGAAGAGTTATTGATGAGTCCGTCAGCCGACGGACGAATCCTTGGAGTGCGGTGGCTTGACACCGCTGAAAATCAAACGATCAGGAGGTATTGATTATGTTAAAGGGTAAAGCTGCAATTGTCACTGGTGCATCAAATGGAATAGGGAAATCGATTGCGCTGATGCTGGCTGCTGAGGGCGTTGATGTGGCGATCAATTATTTCAGTGATGAAAAAGGTGCGGAAGATACTAAGGAAAAGGCGGAAAAACTGGGAGTAAGGGCCTTGACAATACAGGCAGATACAGGCCAGGCAAAAAGCATCGATGCGCTCGTGGCAAAGGCGCTGGAAGCGTTTTCCAAGATCGATATACTCGTGAACAATGCCGGAATTTTTATCAACAGTGATTTTTTTGAAATCTCGGAAGAAATGTTTGACCGTACGATCAATGTAAATTTAAAAGGCTGTTTCCTCATGATGCAAAGGGTGGGCAGACACATGGTGGAAAAGGGGATCCACGGGCGAATTGTCAATATTTCATCTGCACTTGCTGTCACAGGCTGTGAATTTCAGCCGCACTACGCCGCATCCAAGGCAGGCGTAAATATGCTTACAAAGGCCGGAGCCTATTCGCTGGCGCCGTATCGAATCACCGTCAACGCCATCATGCCTGGCACGATTGAGACGAATGCCAACAGGATGCAGTTGAGCGATGAAGCGACAGCCAAGGAGATACTGTCGCGTACACCCATGAAGTCGTACGGCAAGCCGGAAGATATTTCAGAAGCCGTCAAATATTTTATTTCAGATAATGCCGGATGGACGACAGGAAGCATACTGGCCGTGGACGGCGGCTATCTGGCTTAGATTTGCTTGGCGGAAGTCCTTTAGGAGAATTATGGAAACGCCATCTGATTACGGCGGAATTAAAACAAATGCTTTCATTGCGAATTTCCTGTGCAAAGTCTTTTCTTAGCGTTCTTTGCGTCGTTGCGAGAGAATTTATGTTTATTCTCACTCAATTAATGGGAATTACGCCCGTTCCGAAGGAAGTAACGCCACCAACTTGGTGGCTCCATAAGATTTACATTATGCTCCATGCACACGGACTTATACCAAATAAACGTTTTTTTTAATATTTTATCGATATAATATTGATTTTATCGATTCTTCTGCTATAATTGATCACAATGAAAAAGAAAAACACAGTTGGACAAGTGACACGCCACCGGGTACGCGAAGCCATTCAGGCAATGATCGTCTCGGGGCGGCAGCCCGTCGGCTCCAAGTTGGCGCAAAAGGCACTGGCAAAACAGTTCAACGTGGCTCAAAGTGTCGTGCGCGAGGCTCTGCTGGAGCTGCTGCCACTGGGATTGGTGGAGGCCATCGACAACCGGGGCATGTTCGTCAGCGAGCTGACAGTGGAGAGACTGCTTGAGTCGTACGATGTCCGCGAGGTTCATGAGGGATTGGTCGCCCGTCTGTGCTGCGAGCGGATCACCCGGGCGCAAGTCCGGGAGTTGGTGGACACGGCGGAGGAGTCCTACCGCCAAAGCCGCGAAAAAAAATTCGACGAGATGGCGGCCTTGGATGCCAAGTTGCACCGCCGCCTCCTTGAGATCGCCGGACATCGTATCCTGTTGCGGATGGCGGACATGTGCCTAATCTTTGGAAAGATCATCAATGTGAGCCGGCCTCCGATGGCAGTGCGGGACGAGCATCTCGGGGTGCTGACGGCCATCGGGCAGGGGCAAACAGGGGAGGCCGAACGTCTGATGCGCCAGCACATCAGCAATGGCAAGAAGGCGATACAGGAGCAGGTAGCCCAAGGAAAGTTCGTCCTCAAATGGGTAGTCCCCCGGACGATGTCCCACTAAAGGAATATCCGTTGAATGAAACATTGTTGACATGCAGATTCAGATTTCCTGACTCGTAGCCTCAACAGCTCTGGAGATGTGGAAAAAGGGGTTGTGGCTAAAAAAGGATTGTAGCCGGAAAATCTGAATGAAAATTCCCCCCCCAGGGGTGGAATTTTGAGACATTATTATTTTGGGCGGATCAGAAACTTTGAAATTCCAGGGTCTTAAAAATATTAAAATCTAAAACTAATGAGGGAGGAGTGCAAAAAATGAAAACGCATTTTGTTCAGTGTCTCTGTGTCTCGTCCGCATTGTTCTCCACGGTTATAAACGCCGCCGGTGTCAAACCTGAACCAACCATTACGAAAGGAAATACAATGCCATCTACCGCCCCCCACGAAAGTGTGTTTTCGGTCGGACCGAACCTGTTCATCGACGACTTCCTGATTGCCGAGAGCGCGGGGCTGAAGCGCACCACCCATCAGCCGGAAAAACGGGCGGAGCCGGTGTTCCATGTGACGCCCGGGAACGTCCTTTACGATGCGGACAACAGCCGCTATCGGATGTGGTACACCGAGCTTACACCCCAAGCCTATGCCCTGGCAGAATCCAAGGATTGCATCACATGGAACAAACCCGATATGGGGTTGATTGATGTCGCCGGTGCCAAGCCGAATAATTTCATCGATGCCCCGAAGGGATGTTTCACTGGTCAACTCTTGGATGAAGGCCCGGGGTTCGCGGATCCGGCGCGGCGATACAAGCTGGCATACTTCGTGGCAGGAAAAGGCATGTGCGTGACCTTTGCGGCGGATGGCCTGCGGTTCACCCCCTATGCGGGCAATCCGGTGATCAGAGAGGCCGCCGATGAAACACCCGCATACAAGCCAGGATATACGAATTTGATCAGCGATGTCATCAATGGCTGTTGGGATCCTATGCGAAAGGAATACCTGGTTATCGGCAAAGCCTGGAGAGGTGGTTATCCGGGCTTTCCGCACCATGCCGTCAATGGCTGGCGGCGATGCGTGGTGATGACCACCAGCCGGGATTTTGTTTCATGGGAGACACCCAAGATCATTATCACGCCGGATCCGAAGAACGGTCTTGAGGAATTCTATTCTTTTACCCCGATGGTGCGCGGCAACCTGTATCTGGGATTTCTACGGGTGCTTAGGGATGATCTGCCTGCCACGCCGGGAGGGGCAGTTGAAGGGGTTGGCTGGACAGAACTGGTGACCAGCCGGGATGGATGCAACTGGACTCGCCACCAGGAAAAGTTCCTCGACCGCGACTTGCGGGAAGGGCGCTTTGATCATGCCTTTGCCTGGTGCGGTACAAGTGTGACAGTGGGTGACAAGGAATATTTCCTTTACGCCGCACTCTTGTCAGGACACAAGACCGATAGAAATAATGGTCGCAAGACCGGGTTGGCTATTATGCGCAAGAACGGCTTCGTCTCCCGCGATGCCGACGTCGAGAACGGACGGTTGAGAACACCGCCTGGCGTTTTCCCCGGCGACACCTTGACTGTTAATGCCGTAGTCCGGGGCGAGTTGCGCGTCCGGTTCCTTGACGGCAAAGGCAACGTCATTCGGGGTTTCGACTGGGCGGACAGCATTCCCGTGCAGGGCGACTCTGTGGCGCATCGGCTTGCTTGGCGCGGTCAGCCACGACTTCCCAGAGACCACGCCATAGCCATGGAGTTTTCGCTGCGGGACGCAGATCTCTATGGCTTCGATTTCGGGCTGTGAAAGCGGCAAGGAGGCACTTGAGTGCTGGTTCCCCAATTTGAAATAATGATTATAGTCTTAGCTTTTAGACATATGTCAATAATGAGCTAGAAAAGATACGGCATGGAAAAGCCTTAGATACGCTAATAGATTACAAGTAGCATAGTTTCAGACTTCCTGATCCGCCCTAATTCTGTATTCTGTGTAACTACCTTAAATTCAATCTGTTAATTCCAGTTCTGGCGTGTCAGCTCTTTTTTGCAAGTGGAAAAAAGGGATGTACCTTTCCTTAAAAAAACAACG
>CAIQLG010000570.1 GCA_903872565.1 uncultured Lentisphaerota bacterium
CCCGCCCGAATAGGTCTCAATGACGTCTCCCAGGGAAATCCCTTTGAGCGCGTGCAGATCTGTGGCGATGGTGTGCGGGAAGAACACTGGGGGCATGTATGGTTGGCCAAAACCATGCCTATAGTAATCGTAAACGAAAAAGGGCGTGTGTCCTTTCGGTATCTTCTTCAACCATTCCTGGCGGAGGTTGAGCATCTGCTCTTTTTTCTTGGGGTCGACGTAATCATTGAACCAAACGGCGCGATGTTGCGCCAGCCCGACGACGATATTGGGGCTCAATTGGGCGATATGGGTCGGCGGCAGGCTGTAGGCACCATAGGCCAGACAGTTGATCTTTTTGTCCGGATGCGTCTTGTACACCTCCTGTGCGACGTGGTTAACGTAGTCCCACACATAGTCCGAGACACAGCCATCCATTCCCCGTTCCGGTGTCCCCTTGTTCTTGCAGAGTTCGCACTGGCATGTGCCTGCGTAGCCGTCCGGCATCATGACCGAGACCATCGGCTCGCCGTAGAAGTCGAACAGGGCGCAGATATACTTGACGTTCGATGCCAGGAGCCCCGGCGAGGAAAGACATGGCAGGGGGTCGCGCCGCCCACTTCTCATGATGGCCAGGCTACCGTCCGTGTTTTTCGCGTAATACTCCGGGTGTGCCTGTTCCATTCCTTCCCGCCCGAACACATAGCATATGCCATGGGCGGTCCCGACTCCATACGTGCTGCCGATGACATCGTGTGCTCTACTGAATCCCATGCGCAACTGCCAGAGAATCTCATCCTTGCCACCAGCCCAAGAGTCCGAGCACCACCAATCTTTGAAATACTGGCACGGGTAGCGCACCGCGAAATCCGGCTGCACAGTCTTGTCCACCCGTTGGAGTTCCAGATTCGTTTTCTTCGGCACGATTTCCCCCAGATCGCCGGGCAGATACCAGCGGACGCCCTGGTCCCGCAGAAACGCGTACACCGCATTGAGCGAGCCGCGCTCGTCAGCTTCCCAAATACCTAACTTGCGACTGTATTGTCTAAAGAGATCGGTATAAGGCGAGCTCCATTTTTCGATCTCCAATTTGACTCCGGGCTGGCGTGCACGCGCCTCCAGATCCGGATCCCATTCTTTTGTCAAATATTCTTCAAAGTTGCTTGAACGCCCGACCCCGCAATGCTTGTTATGATCATAAAAAGGCATCGGCGGCGTGTAATCGCTGTCGTGGCCCAGCAAGACCAGCCAGTTTTCCCCCGACACCATCTTGAATGCGCCATGCTTCAATCCCTCGTCCGAGATTTTGAGCTTGTCGGTTTCCGCGCTCCGGCCCACGTAGATATGTGCGGGCACGTCCGAACCCGGTGCATTAGTGATCGCCAGCTTTGCGCCACTGATCTTTTCGATGTATGCCTGTAATTCTTCCGCCGCCAGTTTCACCATGCGGGGCGGCTTCTCGGCAATCACGATGTCGGCACAGGGTTTCCCATCGTCCACCAGCTTGGTTTTGCCAAGATTAAAAAGTGAGCAACCCGAAAATATTAAAGCCGATATGACAAAGCCGCCCAAACACAATAGAATCTTTTCATTCCTCATATTGATCTCCATTTGTTCCTTTTCGGTAATGCGTCATTTTTGTTTTCGAGGTCAGTCTCGCACTTTTCCTTCTGTTCTGTGAAGAAGTTCTGATCCCGACCCGAACAAACTCTGACGCATTACCTTTACTCTTTAATATTCAACGCACATACAACTTTGC
>CAIQLG010000571.1 GCA_903872565.1 uncultured Lentisphaerota bacterium
GGACGAAGACGGGAAAAGATTAACTGAAATAACTCTATACATCGAAGGAATAGGCCAAGGCACCACAAGTGGCCTTATCAAAGTCGAATTCTCCCCCACAGGCGACACCAACCCAGAAGGCGGGACGATCTGGATGCCAGATGAAGTCAAAGTCACCACTGTCAAAATAGATGCCGATGTTGACTCCGACAACGATGGGAAAATCACCGATGCCGATGATCCGATAGAAGAGCTGTCTCCCGGAATGCTTGTCAACTTGAACGACAGTGGTGCCATAATTGACAAAAAAGATATGCGTCCTATGATCCTCAGAAAGCTTGTTCCATCCGGCCTGACAGGTTGGGAGGTATATTTGACACAGACAGGCGGAAAAGGAAAAGTCAGAATTTTCAGGGATAATAAAGCAAGAACTGTTGTCCAGCCTACCGATAATCTTGCCAATGAACTCAAGTCAAGTGATCTAAAAATGCTTGTCGAGGGAGTGGCTATAGGAGAGGTCGAGCTACATGCCGAATACAAATATACAAAAAATCCGGCAGTTACAGTGAAGGATATGGTAAGGATGTCCTCAATTTCCGTTGACCTTGATATTTGGAATGGTGGTAGTGATCTCGATAACGGTGAAGCAAAGGGTGCGGAAGGTGACATGGTAAAAGAGAAAGATGAGGAAAAGATCGGCGCATATTTGCTAGTCAACTGGGACGATGATGATGGCGATGGCAAGATTAAATCAGATGGCTCTGGATTTGAATCGCTTCCAGTGCCTGACCTTGAAAAAAAAAATAGTGAAGAATGAAGATAATCTTGCCCGACTAAAACCTCAGATCAATCCTCTGATTGATTTTGGAACTGTCGAACTCGAAGTTTCTGGACCGGACAGGGATAAAGTAAAACTTTGGGAAAAAAAGATCAAGGAGACTGAGATAGGCTTGGTAGATGGGAAAAAGGTCTGGAAACTTTCCGATTCGATCCAGAAAGCAGAACTCCAGAAATTTATGTCTGATGGTATCTGGATCGAAGGCATTGCAGAGGGAACGCAAGAGAGGGGAGTCACTTTTACTCTGCGATTCAAAGATATGCAAGGCCGTGAAATCGGAAAAGATGTAAATAATGCTACAGTTGCAATGATAGATCTTGGGGTTGCCGCTTATAGAAAAGCAGCTTTTTGGGGTACCTATTTGGACCATAGAGGACATACAGGACTTATAACTGGCTACAAAGGCAAATGCATTAAAAACGATATTTTGGATTCATCAAATTACATAGTATATGAAATACAAATGTCAGGTTGCATTCAGACAGACTGGAAAACACTTCATAATGCGGCCAAAAATTACTGGGGCACTTATTGCAGCTCTCTATCTTACACAGACAGGCTAAAAATTTTGCTCGTCGCAAAACAAATAAAGAATAAAAAGTCTGTAACGTATTGTTTCCGATATGCCTTATACCCGAAAGGAGGGGGGAAATGGGATGGAAGTTTGAATACTGTCACAGAATTACGATGCGATGGCTATGTTGAACTATGTTATGAATGGTCAGATGTTGATGTATGGGGGAAAATCGTCAGTGGTGTTGCGCATTTTCCGATTAAAACGTATATGGATGAGCATAATGAGACTAACACAGGATCTAGCAATGAGTGGAAGAAACTTTTTTACCCTGCGACCCAATGCGCACAAGAATCAACTTATAAGGGAAAGAAATGGGACACAAAGTTCAAAATGTCCCCTGTTGTCATTGGGCACTTCAATTTGTGCCACCTGTGGGCACTTCAACTTGTGCCACTATTTTTAACATTATATTGCCTTTTTCATGATTTCAACTCTTCTTTGTACCGATTCCTTAAAAAGGGCGGCGGCATTCTACGGACACC
>CAIQLG010000572.1 GCA_903872565.1 uncultured Lentisphaerota bacterium
GCAGACCTATGTCAACCTCATTATTGGACAATTAGTAAAAGTATAGGATCCTTTTCTCAGTCCACGCCACCCAGCTTAACGGTTACCAGGAATCGCAGGAATTATTTGATTTAAGCATTTTGCCTCCTGCGCATTGCCCTTTTCGCACAGCCTCCCTCACTGATGCTCAGTACCGTCTTCGCTCTGGCGAGCTACGCCGGACACGCGGGATGGCGCGCCCCATGCCTCATCGCCCGTCCCGCCCGTCCGTGATCCCGTCGGCACTTCCATCCCGAGGCACATTGAATGCGCTCGGGACGAAGTCCCATCCGCCGTCGCTGGGAAGCTATGGCGGACACGGTCGGGTCGCGCCACGGCGCTCAGGTTCGCCGAGACCTGGATAAAGGCCGTGAGGCCGCTCATGGCGGAGAACAAGGACGAGAAGGCATTGTTTCTCAACGCGACCGGCACAAGGCTGCAGTACCACACCATAAGGCTGATAGTTCTTGGTCACTCTCAGAAGTCGAAGCTTTCGGAAAAGATAACGACGCACTCCTTCAGGCGGAGCTGCGCGACCGAGCTCATAAGGGGCGGCGCCAGCATCTACCACGTCAAGGAGTTTCTCGGCCACGAGGACCTCCAGACGCTGAAGGCCTATACCCGGCTAACAGTCACCGATCTCAGGAAGACCCACACCGAGTGCCACCCCAGGGAGCTTGACTAACAAGAGTGCTCCAAAAATAGCGTGGACAACCCCGAGGATCTGCAGACGATCAGGCACTACGTCAGGCTCACCATCGGCGACCTCAGGAAGATCCATGCGGAATGTCACCCGTGTGAGACTGACGGACAAGGGCGATCCCCAAACAGCGTGGACGACCCCAGGGAGAAGGAGAAAGATAAAGACGAGTGAAAGATCGAAGATCGGTTTGAATCCGATTTCAAAAGCTATGTTTTCAATAAAGCTTAAAGGAATATAAATATGCCGGACTTAATTCCAATGGAACGCATCGAGAGCAAAATACTGCTCATCAGAGGCCAGAAGGTGATGCTGGACAGGGACCTTGCAGTACTTTATGGAGTCGAAACCAGGAGGCTTGGAGAACAGGTAAAAAGAAACATCGAACGCTTCCCAGAAGACTTTATGTTTCAGCTGAACACTCAGGAGATTTCTGATTTGATATCGCAATTTGCGACATCAAAAAAAGGGAGAGGCGGACACAGAAAAGCTCCTTACGCTTTCACCGAACAGGGTGTTGCAATGCTCTCTTGCGTTTTAAGAAGCGGACGGGCCGTCAATGTGAACATCCAGATTATACGGGCGTTTGTCAGACTCAGAAAGATTCTCGCCACACACGAGGAAATAAGGCAGAAAATAGAAGAGCACGACAATAAGATATCCATACTTTTCGACACCATCCTCCAGTTGATGGCACCTCCGCCTGTGCCTGTGCCGACCAAGAAAAAGATAGGATTTAACCAGGAGGAATAATGCCGTCCTGTCTGTTGAAAGACAAAAGGCATGCATATAGCACTGTATTAAGCCCACTAGTACAATGTAAATCTTAAATATTCGTATTATATTAATTCAGTGCTATATTACTTCCATAATAAAAACAGGAGGTATATATGGCACCGAGATATAGGGTTACTCTGACGAAGGAAGAAC
>CAIQLG010000573.1 GCA_903872565.1 uncultured Lentisphaerota bacterium
ACAGACCTATATCGAAAAGATCAGCGGTGCCAAGCTGGCAATCACGACCGCGCCGGCCCCGGACATGCCTGCCCACATCTACGTGGGCCGAAGCGCCTACACGGACAAGCTCAACATCACGGACGAAGGACTCAAGTGGGGTGCGTTCCGGATGGTCTCGGGCAAAGACTATCTTGTACTCCTGGGATATGACAAGGATTTTGTTATCCCAAAATATTTTGCCCGCAGTTATGCCGATCTCCCCCGCGCTACCAAGGAATGGGACGAGCGCACCGGCGAGCATTGGGGTAATCCCTATGATGTCGACAGGCTGTACCGGCAATACAATGCAAAGCTGGATGTCGGCATCTATGACGATCTCGGGTCCCTGAACGCCGTGTGCGAATTTCTCCACGGCCTGGGTGTGCGCTGGTACATGCCCGGAGATCTGGGTGAAATCGTGCCTACGCTGAAGATGATCGTGCTGGCACCGGTGGATAAGACCGTGAAGCCCGATTTCCCGTACCGTAATCTGGGTGACTACTCCCCCACTTTTGACTGTGCCACACGGGATGAGGGGATCTACAAATTGCACCTAGGCCTTAACTGCGCCATGGCCATTCCGGGGCCCCATGGACTGAACAATGTGAATGGCCGTGATGAGGTCAAAAAGGCGCATCCTGAATTTTACGCCAACCATCGGACACCGGCTTCCAATGACCTATTTTACGCCGCCTGTCTGATGTCGCCTGAGTTCTTCGACTACACGGTGAAATATTTGCGGGCGGTGTTCGATATTTATCCCGATCTGAAATACATCTCCATCATGCCGAACGATGCGCTTTGGATCGGCAACATGTGCCAGTGCGACCTGTGCAAGGGGAGGGCCACGCCGGAACGGGGGTCGAAGGGCATGTTATCGGATTATGTCTGGGGGTTTATCGACCGGGTAGCCCGTGAAGTGTACAAGACGCACCCGGATCGTAACATAATCGGCTGTGCGTATGGCGCGAATATGCTGCCACCGGAAAAGATCGCCAAACTCAGCCCCAATGTGATGGTGGGAATTGTCCAGGCACGCAGTAGTTTCAACAATCCGGAAACACACGCCAAAATACTCGATGTCCGCAAGGGATGGCTGGCCAAGTTGGCGCCGGAGAATCTTTATATTTTTAACCATTATCTGGACAGCGGTTCGCATCTGCCAGCCTATTTCCCACATACGGCTGCCAATGATTTGCATTCTTTGAAGGGACTTTCGCAGGGCGAGTTCACCGAACTGAATCAGGGGGCGGGTGCCAGCGGCATGTATGCGCCGGGGTTCAACCATCTGAACGTGTACGTGACGGGTCGGTATTACTGGGATGCGGATCAGGACATCGAGGCTCTGCTGAACGAGTACTATGAAAAATTTTACGGGCCGGCGGCCAAGGAGATGAAGGCGTTCATCGAGTATTCCGAGGCGAACTGGATGACGATGTCCAATGATGCGAAACCGATCTCCAAGGCGTTGGAGCTTCTGGCTGCTGCGCGCAAGGCCGCTGGTGACACGGTGTATGGCAAACGCATCGATCTCGTGGTGGACTACTGCCAGAAGCCGATGACTGATTTGGCCGCCAAGCTGGCCAAGGGGCGCAACAAGGATCTGAAGTTCGCGGCGGAATCCCGCTGCAAGCCCCCGGTCAAACTGGACGGCAAACTGGACAAGCCGTTCTGGAAGGATCTGCCGGAGTATGCCTTGTTCGATATCAAGACCGGCCAGGTGTCGACCAATGGAGTGAATACGACCTTCCGGGTCGTCTGGTGCGACGACGAGGCATTCTATTTCGGCATCCGCTGTGAAGAACCGGATGTCAAGGGGAT
>CAIQLG010000574.1 GCA_903872565.1 uncultured Lentisphaerota bacterium
TCCCCGTAATCCAGCAAACTTCTCCCGGACGTCCGTCAATATGGAAGAGGTGCAACCGCCCTTCCGCCATGACAACACCGAAGTCCTTGACGTAGCCGCCGGGCGGCGTGTATCCCGTCGAAAGGAAATGCTTTTCTGGAAAATGGTAGTCCTCAGCTGCATCGTGCAACCGACATCCGGGCCTGATTCCAAACTGCTTTGAAAGCGTCTCGGTTTGTTCCTTGTTCCACGTCATAGTTTCTCTTTTCCTCCGGTCGAACGTTTAAAATTTGCCACGCCTGCCTAGGCGTTGGCAAAATTTTCTGGTTCGCCGATTGTTCTGTAATTTCCGAAATCTGGTATCTGCGCCGACTGTCCTCTCTGTCCTTTGTTTGCCGTCCTCATCGTCTTCTATGTCCTCTCTTAAAAACGGCGCACGAGGACAAAGAGGACATTGAGGACATGACAACCAATCGAGGACATAGAGGACTGTGCGCTAAAATCAAATTCCCCTTTTATTGTGATATGGTTGCGAACTATTATTATACGTCATTAACCTTTTTCAGGAGAATACACATGGAGAGAGCGAAAATCAAGTGTAAGACACACCTGGAATCAGTCAGTTTTACTACATTTTGCTTGGAAATGGCGGCTTTAACCGGGCAATATGCTGGATATGCCGCGATTGGCATATTGGAAGAACCAGGATATAACAAATCTAGCAAAATGGAGAAATGCAAGCATGGAGATTCCCGTTGCGCGGCTGATGGATAAAGTGCGGAATCGTCTTAAGAGAATGCCCGCTGGAGCTGCAACAAAACAGGTACAGCGGACTCTAACAGAATGGGGGGAGATTATTTTACTTCAGGCCACAGGAATTCACGGCGAGATAGAAGTACGGATCGGCTGCATTTTTCTCGGTCCAAGAACTCCTGTTTTTTTCTGGCAGGTCGCACGAGAGTTGTCCAAGGATTTCGAGGATCTTCTCCTTTTCAACATCTTTTTTGGCATCGCTACGGCTGATGTTGGAATGGACAGAGGCCGCACCTAACAGAAGGAGCGCCCCGAGAATGAATATGATGCATAGCAGAAATTTATTGCTGTGTTTCGAACTGTGCTTGATTATATGATCCATTTTTCACCGTCCTTTTGCTGTTTATCAATCAAACCGCCTGCACATACATATTGCTGTCCTGTAGATCTACCAGCAGTTTCTCGACCATGAAGGCCGCGTCAATACATTTTTTGCAGACGGGTTTACCTAGAAGCTCGTCGAACCCGGCAACTTCCTTGGGGGTGACCCTGTATTCCTTGGAGGGACGTCCCACCGCCTTGCACCACGCGCATTCCATCATCAATTCACGTTCTTCAACTATTCCCGGTATTTCTGTTTTTTTCATTTTGCAAATTCCTTTTTTATTCCCTGTTCATTATAAGATCGGCCGCCATTTCTCTTTCGGCCTTGTCTTGCGAGTGCTGATGAATCTTCTTTATTTCTTCCGCCCACTTCTCCGTGTTCCAGATTTCAATGCCAATTTCGGAGCCGACAATCACTGCCTCCCGCCCGGGAATCAGTTCCGCGAATTCCCTGAACATTTGTGGAATCGTTATCCGCCCCTGCTGTGATATCTTCTGGGAATGACTCATAGCTCCAAAATACCTGAGACTTCTCCTGAATACCACACTGCCAGCCGCCCTCTCGGCAGGACGGCTCTCATTCCGTCTCATGTCCAGATAGACATCCTCGGGATAGACCGCGAGAGCACCCTCGGGGACGCAGTGAAGAACTACATTGCCTTCGCATCTCTCAGTGAAGTCACTGATGAATCTCGGGCTGAGCTTGACCCTCCCGTTGCTGTCAATCGAGCATTTGTCTTGTCCACAAAAAGCTAGCATGTTTCATCCAGTATGATCCATTTTGTTCCACTATATTCCAATATTTTCCACAAGTCAAGCGGAAAAACCATATATTTCCCGACTTTTTTTATCCCATAAAAGTTTGCCATTTGCGCGTGCGGGTTGACTATTCGAATTGCAGAATTACATTTATTCCGTAGTTATATGTTAAAGATTTGCATCATATGGAAACAACAAAAATCCGAAGAGTTTTATGTTGGAAATAACATTCACATGTCCCAAGTGCGGAATAAACATAAAGGCCGACGACTCAGTCTATGGGACCAAGGTCGAATGCCCAGAATGTAATTATCACTTTTCCATCCCCGCTCCTCAGATTGCAGCCGGACTGGAAATAAGCGGCTTTGTAATTGAAAAGAGGCTCGGCAAGGGCGGAATGGGCGAGGTCTGGCTTGCCTGTCAGAAGACGATGGACCGCAAGGTCGCGATCAAAATCTTGTCTCCTTCCCTCACGGGAGATTCAGATTTTGTAAACCGTTTCGTAAGGGAAGTTAGAACCTCGGCAAAACTTATACATCCCAACATTGTCACAGCCTTTGATGCAGGCTTTGACAAGGGTATATACTATCTTGCCGTGGAATATGTTGAAGGAGAGGAGCTCGGGCAGCAACTCTACATCGAGAAGATCATGCCGGAAAAAGAGGCGCTCATGATTGTGCGCGGTGTAGCGGAGGGGCTTGCGCATGCCTGGAACAAGTTCAAGATACTTCACAGGGACATCAAGCCAGCGAACATAATGATATGTTCTGATGGCAAACCCAAGCTGATGGATTTGGGAATATCTAAAAATCTTTCCGATGACAGCTCTATGACGATGACAGGAGTGATCGTCGGTACCCCATGCTACATGAGCCCGGAGCAGGCGAAATCCGATAAGGCTATAGATTTCCGCACAGACATCTATTCTCTCGGGGCAACGCTTTATCACCTTGTCACGGGGCAGATCCCGTTCGACGGAGATTCCTCCGTAAGCATCATGACAAAACATGTCGTGGAACCTCTGGAATGCGCCATTAAGAAAAACGCGAATCTCTCAAAACAATGTTCCGCTCTAATTGACATTATGATGAGGAAGGCACCCAGCGATAGGCAGCAGAGCTGGGAGGATGTGGTGAAAGACATTGATTTAGTGCTTGCGGGCCAATATCCTGCCGGAAGTAAATCCATAATGACTTCCATATTGTTTAATCCCGCATTGCGAAAGACCGGCTCGAATCTGAAAGTGGCGGCCATACTTTCCTCGGTAATTCTCGTCTCTGCGATCCTTCTCGCGGGGATCATTGTCAGAAACGCTGTGAAACGTGCGAACATGCAACACGAACAAGTTGACAAAAGAGAGATTGCTGCCCCTGTCAAAATAGATGAACCTCAATTGAACAAGAACAACGAGGAGAACAAAGCTCCGCCAGAAAAAATCGAAGCTCCGGAGCCTCCCCCCGAAGCTGTTTTCGTCAAGGTTGAAAAGCCGGAGCTCGCGCCAGCCCAGGAGAAAATTCCTGAAAAAACTGAAGAAATGATTGAAAATAAGGCGGAGCCCAAAGAGCAGGCGCCGCCGCAGGAAAAGGAGAGCTTGTCCGAGCAGTTGAGAGGGAAACTGCTCAAGGCGAACCCGGAAATGGAACAAGGCAAATGCATCATCTACGAGGATAAAGGGAAAATACAGCTCACTCTGAAGCACAGCAATGTCTCCGATCTGATGCCGATCAGGAATTTTCCGATCTCGTATCTCGACATCTCGGAAACAGGCGTGAGGGACATTTCATCTCTCAAAGGAATGCCGATTACTGCCCTTATGTTTTCCAACACTAAAGTCAGCGACATAGGTTCACTTAAAGGAATGCAGCTCAAGAGGTTGGAGATGTCTAATTCGCCAGTCAGCGACTTGAGTCCGCTGAAGGGAATGCCTCTCGTAATGCTTGCGATTGATGGAAGTCCAGTTCCTGATCTGTCCCCCATTCTTGGGCTCAAGCTTGAGGTACTGAGTTTGAATCCCAGGTTCAATTTCGAATCCCTAAGACCGAGAGAATCAAAAGATTTCATGACTCGTGAACCATTAAATGCCATGAAAAAACTGGATGAGACTCTCATGTCCCTGTCCAAGATGCCAAGCCTCAAATACGTTGACTTTGAAATGAGACCAATAAAACAAATGATGAGCAAGGAAGATTTTTTTAAAATAATAGACGAAAAAAGAAAACAAAGGGAAGGGAAGATGAAGACTCCCAGTGGGCAATCCAATAAGATGAAGCCCTTCCGCCAAATGCGCGACAAATGAGATTATAAAATAATCTGCCCGCGAAACACGCGAATTACGCAAAAAGATCGGACAACAAATTCCTGCAAGTCGGTGGATTTATTATTTCCTTTTCCGTGTTCTTCTGGGCATCTTCGATTGTAATGCTGTTGAAAAGCCTAGTACAATGTAAATCTTAAATATTCGTATTATATTAATTCAGTGCTATATTACTTCCATAATAAAAACAGGAGGTATATATGGCACCGAGA
>CAIQLG010000575.1 GCA_903872565.1 uncultured Lentisphaerota bacterium
AATTTTGTCATTTCCGTGTCGGAAGGCAGGAGAAACAGGTTGAAATCCGCAGTTTTAAGTTTATATTTCATTATCATCGCTCCATGCTGTTAATGTTTTGTAAGCTATTGCATTATAACATGTTGCGATGATGTTTCAAGTAATATTTCAAATTATTTTTTATTTCTTTTAGCCTAGCTCGACCTTTTCGAGCAGGCTCTATTTAATAACTCCCGTTCCTTGTTTGAAAATGAGTTGGCTTGTTGAGTGATCGCCCTCCGGACTTCGACCAGGCGACCGTCCATTTTATCATGAGCTCGAGAGGGATTTCCGGGTATCCGAATAATCCGAAGGACTTTGCCGCGTTGCTGAGATACGCCTCAGGAGATTCATCTCCTCCGAACACTGGTTTTCTCCCAAGAAGCCGTCCTATCTCTTCGGCAAGGCATCGCACTGAAACGGTTTCAGTACCTGTCACATTCAGGATTGATGCCGGGGATGACACAATCCCGAACGCGAGCAGGGAGTACCGGATCGCATCGCCCTGCCAGATCAGGTTCACATTGCCGTTGTTAAGATCAACCACCTCCCCCCTCTCAATTTTTTCAATAAGATCGCGGATGACTCCATATCTTAGATCATTCGCATAGTTGAGACGTATCAGAGAGACTTTTGTCCCGGAAGTTTTTGCGTAATGCGCGAAAATCCTCTCCCTGCCGAGCGCCGACTGGGCATAATCACCTATGGGAGATGGAATGTCAAGTTCAGTAGATTCAAATCCGGGTCGGCTGAAACCATAGACGCATCCAGTAGAATATGCGACGATCCTCGACGAAGGATAGCGCCTGCAGATATTTGAAGGGACAATCGTGTTGAGGGCCCAGGTCAGTTCGGGGTCAGAATCTGTGCCGAATTTGCGGCCCGCCATGAAAACCACGTTCCCGGCATCAGGAAGCTTCTCCACGCTGCCACAGTCGAGCAGATCGCATTTCACGGGTGTGACCCCGCATTCCGCGGTGATTTCCATCATGGCCGGATCCGAAAATCTTGAAACCCCATAGACTGTTCCCTTCACACCGGCTTTTTTCAGCGCACGGACAAGCATCGCGCCAAGATTGACACCCATTTTTCCGGCGATACCCGTTACGGCAAAGTCCCCTCCAAGTCCGGCGACAAGTTCGACAAGCTGCTCCGAAGGACGGCTGATGATCTCGTCGAGATCTTTTTCGGTGGATAGAGGTTTTTCCAGAACATCATTTTTCATTTCACATTCCTGTCTCTTTTAAATTTAAAACGGATATCGGAGTCCACGGCTTCAGCGTGTCCTCCCGGCAGTCTCGTCCCGCCGGAGCCCGGAGGCACAGGCATCCTGGCATCCTCCGACATGCAAAACCAACCATATGGTTTGTTTATAATATGCCCGGAATAGCCATTGTCAAGATAATTCAAGATAAAAACAAAGATATTTTTCAGGTTTATTTTCATTTTCACCATTGACATGTGCCGCCCGACGTGTTATAATTATAATCCGACATTTAAAACCAACTAAATGGTTTGTTCAATACAAGGAGAGTCTACTGAGTGCCGGATTAATAGTGTCATGCGGAATATTGTGAACAATGAAAAACAAATGGGGGATGGCATGAATGGCACTAAGTTAAGGTGAAAAACCGTTTGAGTTCACAGCTTCTGCCTGTGCGCTGCACGCAGACAGGTTAGCGTGTCTTATTAAGACTATAAAAAGCACACTAAAGTTGTGAACTCCAACAGGGGCAACTGCAAATCAGAATTTTTAAATCAACTCAAATAATTCAATTGTATGGGAAATTGTATTTTGGCGGGATGCTTGAATGGTTGGAAATTTGTAGCCACGGCCATGTTGGCCGTGCAGTCGCCTCCAACATGGAGGCGGCTACATTAGTCCCGGCGTAGCCGGTTAAGTTTACAAAAGGAGCAAGCAATGAGTTTGTATCGTTTTATGAAGCGTCTGGCTGTTTCGGCTTCGGTTCTGGCCGCCGCCAGTTTCTGCGGCTGCACCTC
>CAIQLG010000576.1 GCA_903872565.1 uncultured Lentisphaerota bacterium
AGTTTTGTGAATTATGACAAGTATGGCAGGGTGGCTTCGAGGTCGGGGGCGGGAGGCTATCCGCTGTCGTTCGAGTACAATTCCTTCGGGGAGATAATTGCCTACACTGACGGCAACGGCTCAAAAACCAAGTTTGAGTATGACAATTCAGGAAGAATTGCAAGACGCATCTGGGCTGATGGGACACCAGTGAGCTACAGTTTCAATGACAAAGGTTTGCTCTCGAAGAAGCTTGAAGGTGAAAGAACCACTATATATAATTACGATGGATTTAACAGACTCACGAAGAGTGAAATATCTCAGAAAACTCAGAAATCAGTCACGTTATTGAAATATGATGACAATGGAAAACTTGTCGAAATTTCAGACGAGAACGGGAAAATCATCTTTTTCTATGACAGTTTTGGACGGATGACAAACGAAAAGGGATCGGTTGGCGAGATCCATTATGAATACAATTCTCAAGGATTTCTCTCTGCGAAACTTTGCGTCCTTGGCGGTAAGGAATTCAAAACCTCTTATTCCTACGACAATTTCGATCGCATAACCCAAGCATCTTCCCCCGCTGGCACTTACAGGTATACCTACGATTCCAAAGGACGCATTGCGTCTCTTTCATTCGGCGATGTCACAATAGGAAATGAATACGATAAAGCTGGAAGACTTCTTTCCAAGACCTTTAGCGACAGTTCGCGTGTTTCGCGGGCACTCTGCTCTTACGAATACGATAAGTTGGACAGAAGAGTCAAATCCGAAGTTAATGGCGTGAAGTGGGTCTATGGCTATGACGAGTACAACCAGCTTATCTCCGCATCTTCCAGCGATGGCTACGTCTATGGCTATGACTTTGATAAAATAGGCAATAGACTTGTTTCTCGCTACGGCGCAACGGCGCAGAGTTACAAGTATAACACATTGAACCAGATATGTTCTGTCTCATCTGTGCCATCTGTGGGCAGTCCTTTTGCCTATGATGCGTATGGAAATCTTATAAAATCTCAGGATGCCGAATATGTTTATGACTTGCACAACCGCCTGACAGAAGTCAAAAAAGGCAACATCCGCTGTGAGTTTGCATACGATGCTTTTTCACGTAGAATCCAGAAGAGAATCTTTACTGACGGCAAGCTGACAAAACATCTGAAATTTGCCTACAGCGGCTTTAATTGCGTTGGGGAGATTAATGCATCTTCGGGCAAGGTGCTCATGAACTATGTCTGGAACAACGATAGATTGCTTGGAGCAGTGGATAATGAAAGTAAGTCATATTCGTATTTAACAGACGGAAACAGGAACATAATCAAGATTCTTGACTCCGATAGAAATTCCGCCGCAGAATATTCCTATTCCCCATTTTCCGAACAGATCAAATGTTCCGGAGATTTCGCAGGAAAGAATCCATTCAGATTCAGCAGTGAATATTTCGATTCCGAAACAGGCTTGGTATATTACAATTTCAGGTATTACAATCCGGAACTGGGGAGGTGGCTCAACCGGGATCCGATTGAAGAAGAAGGCGGGATAAATTTGTATGGGATGGGGAATGATTTTTTAAACTGGGTGGATTCTTTGGGATTGAAGAGTGGTTTTAGGTTTGATTGGAGTAAGGAAGAGACTTGGTATTGGGAAGCTGGAGGCCAAGGGTTAACAGGGACATATAACCTTAAAAAAGATTCATACAAAAGAAATTGGGGACCCAATAATAAAGACATGGGATACGTTTCCCGCGGACTCAAAACATGTTGCTGGTTTAAACAAGAGCCAGAATATGAGATTGTTGTTCCTATGGGCTCTCTAAAAAATGTTCAACAAACAGCAATGTTGCCTTATCAAGGTAATCCACAATTAATAGTAAATACTCTAATTGATAAATATCTAATTGGTTATAAAAGCTACAATGACAAAATACTCTCAGTATATGTAAACAAAAATATGCTAGATCAAATGGGAGGTCATGAGACCGGACACGAACAAGACTTTAATAAATTATTTAAGGAAACTATTCAGCAATCAATAGATAAAGCCAAAAAATATGTAAACCCTGAGAATCCGTTCATCGTAGATGGCGATGATTCGCAGAAATGCTTTGACGCACTGTACAAATATACAAACATTGATGATGAAGTCAATAATTTTCAAAACAGATTCAAATCTGTTAATAAAGCTCGGGACAATGTTCAAAAATCAAAGTTTGTTTATAGCGATGATGAAATAAGTCTTGAATGGAAAATATATGACGGCTCTTATCAATATTAATTTTTATTTTTTAAATCTTTAGGGATAATAGTTGCTAATTACTTGTAAGGAGGATACTTATGTGGAAATTGTTTTGCGTAACGGGTTATTTATTTATAGCTGTCAATGTTTATTCTGTGGATGAGGATTTGTCCCCGTCAAAAGGAGACATACATTTTGAAAAAATTATATTTGATTATGAAGTTACTAGAAAAGGAGAAGAAACTGAGTTTAAATTATGTTTTGGCGAACACCCCAAAAACAAAGATGGCCTTTTGTGGGCTTTATCAATTTGTTCTTATGGGGAATTGAATATTAAAAATAAAGATGGGAATATTGCTCTTGTCGAGATGAACACAGACTATTGTAAAGAGGAAAATGTGTCGGTCTTTGAGTTTACTATAAAAAATGAATATGTTGATCACTCATTTTTTACGTTATGTGTAGGTCCCTTAGGCATAAAAGAGCAAAAGCAAGCTATAATTAATAAGTGGGAAAATCTTGATACGAATAAACATATTGATAGCCTACTTCGTAATACCCATTCAATGTATGTAATTTTGGGCAATCGGAATTATATCATTAATCTCAAAGATTTAATAGATGATGCAAAAAAAAAGACTTCTTCAGAGACAAATAAATTGGAAAAAACTGATAGGTAGGGCGGTATAGGTGTCCACCGACTTCAGCAAGCCCAAAAACCTGGGAATTTCCGTATTTTCCCCAGGTTTTGTTTGAGTAGTAGATGCGCTTCTGCCTGTCCTTTTGGTGAAAAATGACAAAAAGCAGCACTCTTTTCGGTGTCTGGACAGACTCCTCCCGCAGATGACATAGGCGTCAAATCATTCAGTCACGCAGCTTTTCTTGAAACTACCGGAAGATTCTTTCTTTCTTCGAAATACCGGCAATCCAAGTCGAATTCCGGAGTCTTGGATTTGGGGAAGGGTATTGTCTCAGGCGGTCCATTGCAAGCCATGGGAATGCCAAATCCACAATAAACTTCCTCCGGAGTCCTCGCCCCAAGTGTTTCGTGCGGCCTGTGTCCGTTGTACCAGTCAATGTAGAGCCTGACCTCCTGAAACATCTCGTCCAGATCCATCGGCACCATTATCCTGCACAGATGCTCGGTTTTCAGGGATTTCATGAACCGCTCGATAATTGCAATGCTGCCATATTTTCCGACTGCTCCGAATCTGGGCTTGATCTTTTTCCTCTTGCACCATGACTTGTAGTTCCCGCAGTTGAACTGTGAGCCCTTGTCGCTGATGATGTATTTCGGGAACTTTCCAGTTCTTCTTGCAACTTTTCCGAGCATATCTGTAACTTCTTCCGATTTCGGATTCTTTTTGAAGACGGCGAATCCCACGACTTTTCTCGAAAAGTGATCCAGGATGACCATCACCCACGAGCAGAAAGGCCAGCACTGGGGCAGTGCATTCGGGAGCCAGCTTGTCCAGAAGCTTGACAATATTGGCATAGCGGTGAGATCCACTAGCCAGGTGTGGCCGGGATGCCGGGACACAATCCTTTTGACGGGTTTTCCGTCCTCCACTTTGTCTTCTCCTGTCGAACCTGCTTCCGGCAGAAATGAGCCTTTCAGAAGGCGGCGTACAGTTGAGTCCGAAA
>CAIQLG010000577.1 GCA_903872565.1 uncultured Lentisphaerota bacterium
ATCCTCATGGCGATGTTGCTGCCTGCACTCAAAAAAGTAAGGGACATGGCAAAACAGATCAGCTGTCTCAACAATCTCAAGAATGTCGGATCTGCATGCACCTTCTACTCAATGGATTATAACAGCTGGATGCCGTCGTCAATTTGGCAGACGGGGGCAGACCGCTGGTTCGAGTGGTATAGCTCTCTGCCTGCGCTAGGGTATCTCAAAGCAAAAAGCGGTTGGCTCGGCACGGTGGAAATGTATGGCAAACGATGCGATTACGCATGTCCGGCAGTGCTGAGTACTAAAACCACCCCTACGCAGACTTTCCAAAGTCCTGTTGATACCACCCTTTCCATGAATCACTTTATTTGCGGGGCACCGCAACTCAGAGGTCCAAGCTTTCCGAAGCCAGACCGACTATGCTACATTGCGGACGGTTACAGTTTTATTTTGACTCAAATAGATTTGCTGCCATTTATTGACCGGCTCCGCTTCAGTCACCTCGGAGCGGCAAATGTCCTGTATGTCGACATGCATGCCAATTCTAGGCGAAGAAATTCGATGAGCCACACCACATGGCGTACACCATTCTGGGTGGGAACTCCTTCCTGCTGGTCGCAAACATCGGATTGAAAAGCGGAATAATCATTTTATTAAGGAATCAATCATAATAATGAAAGGGGTTATGGAATGTCTACTCGACAAAACAAATGCATCAGCTCACTGAAAGGTGTCCTCCTCATGGTAATGGGAGGCATCGCCTGGTTCTCTGCCGGTTCGGTTTTTGGCGAAGCGTACCTGGTCAAGGACGGGAAGCCCTGCGCGGACATTGTGATCTCCGACAAGCCGCCCCGCATGGTGAAGCTGGCGGCCAGCGAACTGCAGTCCTACATTGAAAAGATCTCCGGTGCCAAACTGGCGATCACGAACGCGCCGGGCGCTGACGTGCCAGCACATATCTACGTGGGCCGGAGTGCGGAAACCGACAGGCTCAAAATCACGGACGAAGGCTTGAAGCACGGGGCGTTCAAGATGGTGTCGGGGGAGAACTGGCTGGCCCTGGTGGGGCATGACAGCGATTACACGCCGCCGATGCCTTTTTATGATCATAATAAGTATTGCGGGGTTGGTCGTTCAAGCAACTTTGAAGAATATTTGACAAAAGAATGGGATCCTGATCTGGAGGCGCGCTCACGCCAGCCAGGAGTCAAATTGGAGGTCGAAAAATGGAGCTCCCCATACACCGATCTGTTTAGACAATACAGTCGCACGTTGGGTATTTGGGAAGCAGACGAGCGCGGCTCGCTCAATGCGGTGTACGCGTTTCTGCGTGACCAGGGCGTCCGCTGGTATCTGCCCGGCGAGCTGGGGGAGATCGTCCCGAAAAAAGCGAATCTGGAACTCCAACGGGTGGACAAGACGGTGCGGCCGGATTTCGCGATGCGCAATCCGGTCCAGTATTTCAAAGATTGGTGGTGTTCGTCCTCTTGGGCTGGTGGCAAGGATGAGATGCTCTGGCAGTTGCGCATGGGATTCAATCGGGCGGCCGACGTCATCGGCAGCGCGTATGGGGTCGGAACCGCCCATGGTATATGCTACGTGATTGGCCGGGAGGGCATGGAACAGGCGCACCCGGAGTATTACGCGAAAAACACAGACGGCAGCCTGGTTATTATGAGAGGTGGACACCGCGATCCCTGTCCCTGTTTGTCCTCGCCAGGGCTCCTGGCGTCGAACGTCAAGTATATCCGCGCCCTGTTCGACTTCTACGACGAGCCCATGGTCTCGATCATGATGCCGGACGGCTATGCGTCCACCTGTCAGTGCGAACTCTGCAAGAACAAGGGGACACCGGAACGGGGGACGCAGGGCTGTGTCTCGGACTATGTGTGGGACTACGTCAACCGCGTTGCCCAGGAGCTGTACAAAACGCATCCGGACAAAAAGATTAACTGCTGTGCTTATGGCGGCTACCGTCTGCCGCCGACCCAGATCGCTCAGTTGAGCCCCAATATCGTTGTCGGGCTGGCCCAAAATCGCAGTTCTGACCTCAACGATTACGTCGATCCCAAGAAAAAAGAGTGGTGGCTCAACCTCCGCGAGGAATGGCTGAAGAAGATCCCGAAAGGGCACACGCCCTTTTTCGTTTACGATTACTATATCACAGGCCACGGCGCCACGTTTATGCCTCCTTTGCTCTTCCCGCACACCATCGCCGCGGACCTGCATGCGCTCAAAGGGATTTCCCTGGGAGAGTACATTGAGACCTATTCGGGCGGGAATAGTAAATCCCTGGGCCAGGATTTGGGTGTCACCTTTCTCAATCTGTACGTGGAGGCGCAGTTCCTGTGGGATGCCGATCAGGATGTCGACAAATTGCTGGACGAGTACTACACGCTTTTTTATGGGCCAGCAGCCCCCGAGATGAAGGCATTTGTCGACTATGGCGAAGCCAATATAATTTCTTTGGTAGATTCTTTGGAAAAGAATCCCGACAAGGTCAAAATCGGGCAGGCCTTTACGTTGCTGGAGAAGGCGCAGGCGAAGGTCGTGTCCGATCCGGTCTACGCCAAACGCATCGCGCTGATTGCCGACAACATGCGCTTGATGAAGGACATCCTGAATCAGCCCGCCATCGTCCGCGGTCCCGTGCCCGAAGCGCTGGGGGTTACGCATGAGGCGAAAGACCTCACGCTGGACGGCAAACTGGACGACGTGTTCTGGCAGGGGCTCGAGTCTTACACGCTCAAGGAAGTGGTGACGGGGCAGCCGACGCGCTACCAGACCACCTTCAAAGTGGCCTGGGCCGGCGACAACCTATATTTCGGGATCGAGTGCAAAGGTGCCGCCCGGACGGCCTTGACTAACGCCGTGACCCGGCATGACGACTTGGCGCTTTTTGAAAGCGAGCATGTCGAGATCATGTTGGAAACTCAGAATCACTCCTATTATCAACTTGCCATCAGCCCGGGCGGCGGGTTGTTTGACGCCGATTGGAAGAAGCGGCTCGATACGCTATGGAATTCAAATGCGGAGGTGGCCACACATGTTGACGGGGACACCTGGAGCGCGGAGATCCGCATTCCGGTTGCGGATCCGACGCAGGAGAAGATCCAGCCCATGCTCTGCGTAGCTGGAAACAAGCCGACCGCAT
>CAIQLG010000578.1 GCA_903872565.1 uncultured Lentisphaerota bacterium
CCGAAGCTCCGCATGTTTTAAATGACATCAAAGGTGATATGTCGGTATGAGAGTAACACCAATAACTTTCGCCGCTAATATTTTCAGTCTTGATGGCGCCCCACTAAAGCTTCCTGCAGATTCCATGAAGCATCTGTACCCTATATATAACCGTCCTTGTAACGCGATACTTCTCAGGTTCGGCCGCCAGACCCACAAATCCACAACTGTAGCTTTCAAGAGCGTCCTCCCTTGTTTGAAATACGAAAATTATCACACGCTTTATGTCGCCCCTACTGGGAATCAGGTTTCAGTATTTTCAACTGACAAGCTTGATAGTGCGATTAGACGGTCCCCATATATTCGAGATCATTATACTGATACTCAGACCAAAGACCAGATTACTTATAAAGAGCTGTCCAATGGAAGCAAGATCTATCTACGATCGGCTTATCATAGCGCCGATTCAATTCGAGGTATTTCCTGTGACCAAACTTGTGTCGACGAAATCCAGGATATAGTCAGCGACCACATCCCTGTCATTGAACAGAGCATGGGACATAGTATTGCGAAATGGAAGCATCTTGCCGAGAGATTTCCAACTCTTCCACAGCATCTTTTCAACTGCAAGATTTACGCCGGAACCCCCAAAACGATTGAAAATACCATGGAGCGTTACTGGGCAAATAGTACCCAGAACGAATGGATCATAAAATGCCAGAACGCCGGGTGCGGAAAATATAACTACATCGATGTTGAAAATATAGGACCAACCTGTCTTATATGCAGAAAATGCGGAAAGCCAATATATTATGATCACGGCCAATGGATAGCGATGAATCAGGGTGGATTCATTGAGGGATACCGGCTTCCGCAGATTGTGCTTAACTGGATCAATGACGTCGATAATCCTCAATCGTGGATCACCAATGTCATCAACACGCAGAAAATCTATTCCGCTGAGAAGTATGCCAACGAGGTTCTTGCGTTGTCATACGCCGCCGCCAAGCACCCGCTTTCGGTTCCAGAACTGATAGCGTGCTGCGAAGACAGGCCGATGCTAACTGAAGAAAATCTTTATATGAGCCCTATTATCAAGGCAGCTTCGATCATAACTGTTGGAATAGACTGGGGGAAGGGTGATCTAAATTGTGGAACATCTTATAGCACAATTTGTATTAGCGCATGGTTTTCTGGAAAGTTTAAAGTTTTATTGATAAAAAAATATAAGGGAAAAATGTCTGATGCGCTTTTACAGATTGACGATATGCTTCGCTTAATAGATCGTTTTAAAGCAAAGTTGGTTATTGCTGACACTGGTGACGGCAGGACGAGTAATGCTATTATGGTCAAAAAACTTGGCCCATTGAAGTTTGCTGAACTTTATGAGCACGGAACAATGAAGCATAAAATAAAATGGAATAAAGACTCTGGTTATTATATTATTAATAGAACACAGGTAATGACAGATATTTTTATGGAAATAAAAAGAACTGAAATTAATTTTTTTAATTACGATGAATTTAAAGAGCACCAATCAGATTTTACTGGAATTTATTCAGAATATTCTGAACAAACGAGAATGACAAAGTTTGACCATAGCGTACCAGATGACGCTATGCACGCCCTTCTTTTTTCCAGAATAGCTTGTTCTATTTTACGCGGCACATACAATCAGTACCTAAATGGTGGCGCCAATGAGGCGTAAAAAAAGCTTTCCACATCTTGAAAATATTAAGGAAATGTATAAAAATGGATCATCGCTTCCTGATTGGGAAGAATTCGTAAAAGAAAAACGATACCATATTCGATAAGGAGATTTATATGCCATTTGAATCACAGGCGCAGCGACGATTTATGTACGCCAAACACCCGGAAATGGCCAAGCGGTGGCAGAAGCATACGCCGA
>CAIQLG010000579.1 GCA_903872565.1 uncultured Lentisphaerota bacterium
ATTCTTTAATCATTTTAGTAGCCTCTCTATGTCCGCGGACCATCCCCACACGCGTGGGGAAATTCGCATGCATGTCACAGTCGCCGTGGTATCGTCCGGACCATCCCCACACGCGTGGGGAAATTGTTCTGGCATCCGAGAAAATGGTTCCACGTGATGGACCATCCCCACACGCGTGGGGAAATTCTACGGCAAACACTTCTGCTACGTCCTACACTCGGACCATCCCCACACGCGTGGGGAAATTGAATGGGTCGTCGCCATTCTTGCCAGCCTCGTCGGACCATCCCCACACGCGTGGGGAAATTAATCTGCGGCCTGCCTCCTGCATTGCGGGCGTCGGACCATCCCCACACGCGTGGGGAAATTTAATTCCTGAATGGACTGCCTTCGCGAAACTCCGGACCATCCCCACACGCGTGGGGAAATTGTTATTGCTGTCCATGCCTGCAGGGCATACTTCGGACCATCCCCACACGCGTGGGGAAATTCCGAGTATGACCCCAGGTGCCTGTTCGCATTTCGGACCATCCCCACACGCGTGGGGAAATTCCAATGACGTTCTCGGAGTCAGTATATACTCCCGGACCATCCCCACACGCGTGGGGAAATTAGGCATCCATATTCCGCTAGGGAGATATAGACCGGACCATCCCCACACGCGTGGGGAAATTGGTCATCTGAGACCATACGCGCCCAAGAAAACCGGACCATCCCCACACGCGTGGGGAAATTGGTAGTGATTTTGGCGTCCTGTTCCTTGAATGCGGACCATCCCCACACGCGTGGGGAAATTAGCGATATTTTGTGGTTACTATTTCCCTTCATACCATATATAGTGGTCTTTTAGCATAGGATTTTCAATGAACTTGTCATTATTTTCATTCTCATTCCATTTTTCGGCGACGAGATAATGTCCTGATTTTTTTACAGGTATTCTGTCTGTTTGTCCAAAATGTTTTACCGTAAACCCCTGGGAATTATTTTCTGTTGCTATTACGAGCAATCCGAGATCTTTCGCATTTCTTAGTACATATTCTATAGTTTTATCTCTGGTTTTTCTGTTTACGGTTCCGACAAAGACATTGGGTTTGGGTTCGATGAACCATCGTTTAAGGATACCGCGTATGGCATCCGGCGTATTGTTTGCAATCAAGACAGTCATTTCATAAGTTCCTCTATGTCATTAGGTATTTTCTTGATTAGGTCTTTCTCTTCTATTTTCTTTTTGAGCAAGGAAATTACCTCTTCTTCCTTGGCATTTTTGTTTATTGACAAAGTTTCAAAAGCGGCTTCTAGGGTTGAAATGGGTTTATAAATATCTGCGATATCATATACGAAGGGGAGAGTTCCTGCGACGTGGATGAATCCGAGTTGTGGAAGATAGCCCATCGAGCATATTATTGATGAGCAAAGGGCATAGAAACAGGCGTTAGCGGTGGATACGGCCTTGTTTATTCCATCAGAAACATCCCAGTGGCTTGTGTCATAGTTTCGTCCTTTCCAACTGACACCATATCGGTAGCCCATTTGTTCATAAAGCGCCTTTATTCTTTTGCCTTCCATTCCGCGAAGTTCCTTTACATCTTTTCCTTCGATCATTTCCTGTGGGAATCGCTTCAAAAACATTTTTCTTGCGATTTCCACACGTTTTATTTTTGAGGCGAAGTATTCAGCGTGTTTGCGTGCATTGTCATTTGCGTGGGTTGGAGTCACTCCGAAGGAATAGAAACGCATTCCCTGTTCCCCGACCCAACATACAGGGGTATTGGAGTCCGAGCAGGCTTTTATCGCGGCATGTGTTATTGTCGTCCCGGGGCCGAGAAGTATTGCGCTCAATGTTGCGACGGGCAGTCTTATCACAGTTCTGTCCGCGCCAATCCATTTTACACTCGAATCATCAACTTCAAGTCTCCCGTGCTCAAGATAAATAGGAGTCCATCTCTCCTTTGCTGGAGCAAGTGTCTCCCTTGGGGGCTTTTCAAAAATAGGCATTTTTTATTCCGCGCTTATTCTTCTGACTGAAAACTCTCTTTTCCCAAAATCTAGAGGGAAGTCCATATAGCTGTCGCTTCCCTCTGCGAAACTCGCGACATCTGAGATGGTCTTGCGAAACTCGCATTCTTTCCCGTGCATTTTTTTGTATGCCTCCTTTACGGCAGCCAGAGATTTTTCCTGTGATTCGTGACATCCCTGTGCGACTGGCGCGACCGGGATGCAGGATTTGCGTCCCAGCCAGACACCCCATTTCGGATTTCGTAGTGCCGTATCCATCTTCTCCAACAAGGCATCTTCTCCTGATAAGATCACTGCGAATTTCGCATCAAGAAGGTATTCGCGCCGAGTTACTACGGTATTCCCGGGTTTGCCTTTTGCATTTCGGACAATGCTTTGATTTTCATAAGCTGATTTCTTTTCGTCGAATCCACCACCGACGGTATGAAAATCAGTGATTCTGCGAATTTCTGTTTTCCTTTCCCTGTCCGACAGCACATATACCATCATATTGAGATTTGCGATTTCCGCAAGTTTGGCAGTGTCAGCTTTTTCGATTCCCATTGCGGCGCAGATCATTCCAGCTATCCCGCTTTTTGTGGGGAATCCGAGAGTTGTCCGCCGGTCGAACTTGCTCATATAGCCCCACGACTGCATGGGGCCGTCGAGGTAGAGAGCAAGGAACTTATTCATTACCAACTCCTCCGAGCAGACTTGTCACAAATTCATCTATGCCAACTATTGGAATTTCTTTTTCCGCATTGGTTTTATCTATGGCGACTGTTGAAATTTCTTTTTCCACATTGGTTTCTATTCCCCAGGTCGCCTTCATCTTCTTAAAATGTTCTTTCAGAGCCTTGGCTGATTTTTCGACATATCCATTTTCATTTGGCCTGACAGGTTTTTCAAAGGCGTTTGCAAGAGAAAGGGGCTGTCCTTTCCGGCACAATCCGAGAACATAGTCCGGACGGGTGTATCCGAACATTGAATTTTTCCTTGCTACCGGATTGGCTTCGAGACAGGATCGGATAAATGCGTTGAGCACTTTTTCGAGTTCTTCTTTGCTGAAATGGGCGAGATGGTCTTTGTCTCTCAGCAAGTCAAGATTTATTCCGACATAGCGGTAATAGCAGGCGGAATTGAATTCGAGTGTTCCGATGTGTCCGGCTCCTTCTGAGTCTTCCGGTTTCAAATCATCCACGGCGGAAAAGAAATCTATTTCATTGCTGACCTTGTGTGTAGAAATTGCGTGGCTGAAATTTGCGGCACCTTCGAGCATAAGCGTGTGATCATCCGCAACCATTCGTCCAAACAAGGCTATATCCGCAGCATCCTTGACAGCATCTTTAAGGCTTTTGCCTGCTTTATCAGCCAGTTTTATAAGTTCCTTTTGTGCTTTTTCCATTTTTTTGATGTCACCACCTGAAATTATATCTAGCAGGTCGCCATATTCGAGTTCGAGCATTTTGGTTGCAATATTTTCTATCTCTAAGGGCGAGAGATACAATAGAGTTTTAACATTTCCTTTTTCGGGGCTGTCAAGTTTTCCCAAAACATCTGCAATAGCTTCAGCAAGAATTTTAGCCTTTTTTTCGTCAAGGGATTTTTGAAGGCAATTCTTTATGCTTTCGACAATAAACCTTGTTCTGTTGCCCTTGAACATTTCCTTTTCCATATCCTTCGCCTGAATTCTTATTGCGCGTTTCCAGCATTGGCTTGAGACGCGGGCGCGTTCGACACCTCCAAAAGTCGCCGATTTAGGCGAACCAAGGTCATCGCGGTTGAGACAGGTCACTGGGAACGACTGGATGATGTGCAATTCGATCATTTTCATTTTCTATTTCTCCTCTTATTTGATTTATTTATTTTATTGGTTGTATTATCAGCATTCCGAAGCCAAGTGATTTGGCCGATCCGATACCATCATTGAACGCAGTTTTAAACTTTTCTCTGTCAACGACTTCCAGCACCCCCTCGAAATCAACTCGGTTCAGTTTGTTTTCCTTTACCCCTTTTTTATTGAAGAAGTCGCTTACAGGTTTTGAAACTGTGAAATTCGCAGTTTTAAAACCAGACAGCTCGGCTTTCCTTGCAAGCCAGTCTTTTATTTCCTCCTCCTTGTAAAGTCCGACTCTTTTTCCCTTATTATCGCCTTTGTTGCTTCGCTTGGTTGGATTGGCTCTCAACCTGAAGCGATATGTCGAATGCGAAAGAAAAGATTCGGAGATTTCTTTTGTCTCCCATTTTCCCCAGGCTAGTAAGGAAACTGGCAGATCGGACAAAAGAAATGCCTGGAAATGACCTTCGTTTTCATCCACCCGGAATAGAAAAGTACGTTCTTCCCCATCGTGTCCGGGAAAGGCTTTCCAGAGAGCCTGATGCCAGTCGTATGCATCACCTGTTCCCTGAGCCAGTGCATCCCTTTTATCAACCGTTATCCTTGTCAGATATTTCATCTTCGCCTTCACCTCCCTTCTTGCTGGCCGTTCCCCAGTAGGAGGCGGCCCAGTTTATTTTCACTTTTTCACCCCAATATTGAAGATCCTCGAAGAGCCGGAAAAAATTTACATGTATGCCCCTCGTTTTTGCCGTGCGTATAATGCCTGGCAGAAAATCACAGATTTCTTCGGCAGACGAAGCCGACAGCAATCTCCGAAAACGATTCTCAAAGGTCTTTAGACCGTCATTAGTCTTTCCATTGCCCATCGCGATATGACGCATGGTTTCGCCCATATTTCCGCAATCGGAGCTTTCTCCACAAGTTGCGAATCCGGCGGCTATTAGCTGGACTATCCTGCGACTGCAATTGTTGCGAAGATCGCAGAACTGCGCGATGTGTGGCCAGGCTCGTGATTCGGTTGTCCTGCTAAAACCACGCCGCAGATCTGCCATAACACCTCTGTCATTCTTGTTTTTACCGAGGAAACTCATCAGTTCCCCAATTTGTGTTTTTTTCAATTCATCCATATATCCTCCTTATATTTTTTTTGTTTCCCGTCACAAAGTGCAAGCGAAGTCAGGTGAAACGCATATATTTCGACAGTTTATCCTTCAATATTTCAGTCAGATTTGGTTTGTCTGCGGCATATAGCGAAATCAGTTTTTTCTCTGTCATCTGATATACTTTTTGTTTCTTGAGCATCCCGATCTTGTAGTCGAGAGTGTCCATGCCCCAGTATTCGATGTAGATGTCGAATTCCGGTAGGTAAAAATCTGGCCTGACAGTATATCCTTCTATAATGCGGATACGCTCGTCGTAGCGGTATTTTATGCCGTGCTTTGCCAGCCATTCGCTGATGATGCGTTCGCCATCCGACTGGACAAGTGTGCCGTCGGAGGCCCTAATCGTTTTGTTCAGTTCGACCTGTGTGTCGTAGTTTCGGCGGGATAGATATGTTTCATCGAAGCAATGGTCGCAGTATTCGCGCTGAAATGCGCGGATGCTTCGGGCGTATTCCTCCGCTTCTATTTTAACGCCGCATTTCTGGCATTTGTGTTCGGCTTGCTTTTCCCTGATTCGCAACGCCTCCTCGATCAGTTCTATTGCGAGTTTCGCATCTCGATGATTATATTCCTTCTCCAAGGGATTGCCGAGCAAATCTCGGAGATCGGGCATAGCCGATTTGGCATCGGCACCGTATGCTTTTAGCGCCTTTACCGCATACTGTCTGACCTGCGGGTGTGAATCTCGCAGAAGCGGTATTAGCCCATTGACAGCCGTGTCAGAGTCTGCAAGGCCGGCAAGTTTGCCTATGGCCGAGACAGAGAGACGACGTACCTGGGCGGATGTGGAGCCAAGCATATCCAGCAACTCCGGCAAAGCGGAAATGTCTCCTTCTCTGCCGATGGCAACTGCCCTGTCCGACAATCTTTTTTCCATGTGTCTATCCATTAGTTGCCGCCTGTTTTAGAGTAAGAAGCGCTTGTGCGTATGCCTGGATTTGACGCGGTGTCTCGTGAGGACAGGCATATTCGAAAGCCGAACGCATTGCCGAATAGATTTGTTTATTCCATTCGTCAAGAGATTCTCCATCTGCCACACTGTCAATAAGTATTCGATAATTGTTGTCGAGGGATTGCCAGAAATGGATTCTCGCCTTGGGTTTAAGACTTGGCATCTCCATTATAGAACAATACTTGGATACTGTCCTGTCAAGTTTATTGGCACCATTATCCGCTAAGGTTACTCCATCACTGTAAACATTCAAAGTTCCATCTTGGAAAAATGAAAGAGGTATGGAAAGGTTCCATTCAACCATATCATTGAGTTTTGCAGCTTGTTCTCCAAGTTCCAAGCCTCCAACCCATAAGTCTACGAAATGGTCTTGGATAATACTCGCTAGTTTATTGATTTTTCTAATAGTCAAAGGAGCACCATTGTTTACAGTTGCTGAAATAAGCAATACTGAACCCAAATCACGCCATATATGTTTGTCAGAATTTATTTTCATACAGTAAGGTTCATTCTTTTTGCTTAATATAATCGTTGTGCTTGGCTCTCTATATGCCGGAGGGCCTGTAAATTCAATGCTTTTAGGAGTAGGTCCAATAATGCATTCGGTATCTTCCTCCTTTAGCAGAATCAATCTTGAGAATGGTACAAGCCTTCCCAAGTATGTCTTTGACGCATTATCAAGAGCTTTTGAATCATTGTCTGATTTCGGAAAACAATCCCAAACAGGAATGCCCCATTTCCCATTTGGGAGCTTGCTGGCTTCATCCTTCGTAATCAGATTGCAGAAAATAGATTTCAAAATATTTTCTCCCTTGATGAAAACATGGGCATGGCCAATACACGGGGTTGGATATGTTGAAAAGTTATTATTATCACCACTCCAAATTGCCTGTCCAACTTTTCCAGTTGTATTGAAATTTAACAGGGTCAAAAGATTCAGGGCTTTCCATATATTATTTCGATTCCGATTGATCTCACCTGCAGCCTCGTGTTCAAAGAGTGTGCTTGCGGATGGAGATGAAAATTCCAGTTTGTCAAGAGATTTCATCTCATTCGCTGTTAATCCTGCGACTTGCAAGAATGGTTTATCTCCATACAGGTTGAATTTGTCCTTGTGTTTTTCGAGGTATTTCAATGATTCGGGGATTATGCGGTCTTCGCATTTGAGCCATCCAGCTTCGTTTTCGGGACCGTCGAGAGCGGCCTGAGTTATGCAGATCAGAAGGCGCATCACTGATATCCGCTGTGGAGGATTAAGTGAGAGATCACGAAAATCTCGGGATTTTTCATATAATTCCTTTAGACCGACTAATCGTGTTTGCCCTTCGTCAGTAACTACCGGAATCCAGCCATCCGTTATCAAGTTCATAGTCATATTCTCCAGTTTGGTAATTGTTCTTGTCAGAGATTTTATCTTTTTCAGTGGAACTGTTTTTTTTGTAAATGCCAAGGCTGTCAGTGTAGAAAAGCTGAGTTGCAATGCCATTGAATAGCAAGTTACCATCTTCTGAGACGATCAGCACCGCCAATTGTCCATAAAAATGTTTCCCCAGGTATTTCGGGACTGAAAGCTTTTCTTTTTCGAAATTGTATCTTGCTATTTGAACGGTGTTTCTATGCAATTGCTTTGACACATAGAGATTTTTTTGCAGATCGGAGACTTTGAGTTTTTCCCCGGAGAGGAGCGTTATTCTGGCATTATGTCCAAAATCTTCAAGGTTTTTCATCAGCAAGCAGTCAACAGTCGGCATATCGCTCCAGCGAGTCTTGGCATTATCTTCGTCATCTTCTATTGTGGGCAAAGAAACTCCTGCAAGTGCGCCGCCAGCCCTTGATTTCAAGTCCTTTGCTTCCTTCTCCATTTCCTTGCGAAGTTCGCAGACAAAAGAAGGTTCATTCTTATTTTTGGAATAGACAATTTCGAGCAGGGATCTTGTCTGGGCTGGAATTTCAAGATGAGTTTGAGATTTCAGGGCATCCCATGTCTTCCAAAGGATGTATGGGGCATATACTTTCGAATTGTTTTTGCCAATGGCCTCTATAAATGAATTCTTATCATTTGCATTGCCGATATCGCCTGTAGTAATGAGCAATTCTGGGAGTTTTGCAGGCCTATCCTCTCTTGAATGCCTCCAGAGTCTTCCAAGTCGTTGCATCAGCATATCCATAGGAGCGAGTTCGGAGATCATATAATCCGTATCTATGTCAACGCTCTGCTCGACGACCTGTGTGGCGACAAGTATGCAACCCTTGGGACGAGATAAGATTTCCTTCCCGAGCTTTTTCATCCAATTGTCTTCAATCTTCCGCCTCTGTTCGACTGTGAATCTCGAATGGAGCAAACCTACCTCGAAGGCATCTTCTTTCATCGTACCTTTTATTTTAAGATAGGCATTTTGGGCTTCAGCAACTGTATTGTTTATCCAGAGGACACATTGTCCAGAGCTTGCCTTTGAAACTGCAATATTCGCAATACTTTGAATATCCCGGGAATGATTGAATGAGAAACATATATTTTTGTTTTCCTGTAGTTCCGTAGTTTTCACAGTCACTTTATCTGCCTGTTCGAGGCTTATCAATGGGTATGAGTCATTTTCCGGCAAGTCGGAATTGAAAAATTGTTTTTTTCTTCCTTTTGTTAGCGTGGCAGAAAGGATGATGACGGAACAGCCCATTTGCCTGAGGCTCTCGACAAGCCTATCGAGCAATGTTCCGGTATATATGTCATATGAATGGACTTCGTCGAGAATGACGACTTTACCGAGAAGGCCAAATGCTCTGACGAAATAATGTTTTACATTCATTACCGCCATAAGGGACTGGTCAACCGTTCCTACGCCGAAAGGTGCCAGGAGTGTCCTTTTCTTTGGACAGAACCAGCTTCCCCCCGGTGACATTTCTTCTCCGCCAGAGAAAATCATTTGCATGACTTCGTCGTTCAGCCAGGCGGAGCCGTGGGCAAGCATCACAGGAGTGCGGATTTCGCAGATTTTATCAGTAAATTTCTGAACTCTATCATGAATCCTATCGCTTGTAAGTCTTGTTGGAAGTGCGAAGTATATTCCATTATTGTGATTTTCGGCCATAAGTTTATATGCGGCGTAAAGTGCAGCCTCTGTTTTTCCTGATCCCGTTGAAGATTCAAGGATATAAACCCCCGGAGCATTTACGGAGGCAATAAAATCCTCTTGTGTGATATTCGGGTTGAACCCAAATATGTCATAAAAAGAAAGCCTTTTCATTATGGCAGGTTTTATAAAACCACATTTACCTACGGAATCCAGGGCTAATTCTTCACTAACACAAGAAAGACTTTCGTCTGAAGCAATCCAGTCGGAAATGCAGACAAAACCAGCAAGAACGGCCTGTTGGACGTGAGTCAATTCATTCCTTTTTGGAGGTTCACCAAAAAAGGCGACCATTTTTGAAATAAATTTGAGTCTTTCCTTCGCCCATTTCTCTCCCCCATATCTTTCAGAATTGTTAGCTTTAACGGGTTCAGATTTGCCGTGATGAATTCCGGCAATTTCTCCTGAAATTGAATTGTCCAGAAATTCATTGAGGTAGTCCCTGATGGCAGCATTGCTTATGACAGCGTGATTTTTTTCGAAAGAGTCATGAAGATTTGCTATTTCTGGGAATTTTTGCCGCAAATAATCGCCAAAGTATTTCTTTTGAAATCCTGGAGATATTTTCCCGGCATCATGGATTGCAGATAAAATTTTGCCCCATTTATTTACAAAATTATATTTTCCATAAAGCAAGCTAAGGACTTCAGCGACATTTGCAGCATCGGAAGAGTGTTCGATAACAGTTTTGCTAGGCCTGTTATCCTTATTGCTTTTCGCAAAACAGTCTTTATAACTCAAAGCCGGATATGCTTTTTCAAGTGATTTTATATTTTTAAATGCCATCCTTCCCTCCAAGCGTTGCACCGTCAATTGGCTGAATATAAATTAAATACAACATAAATCAATGCATTTACTGGAATAACCATAAGAGGGAGGGTAGGACATTTTGTGTCCATGGGTTTTGTATTTTTTAAAAAATAATAATTCGTCAGTTTTTGTTGTTACATTGGTTGTAGCCACGGGCATGTTGGCCGTGTTCGCCCCCAACATGGGGGCGGCTACAGTAAACTTTCCAATAAAAACTGACCCATTACAAAATATTGATTTTTTTCAGATTTTCTTTAGCGTCTCTATGTCAAAACTTTCGAAGTCAATAAAAGGTTTTTCCCCAAAATCTAGGTCGTTGCCACTGAAATTAAGTCTGAGTTTGAGAGATTTTCGACGGTCCATTCTTGGAGGAAACTCAAGCAGGACAAGAAAACCCTGGATCTCAGATGGCAGAAAATTAAGTTTGATTCTTACCCTTTTAAAAAGAGGATATCCCCAGCAGTCGCAAATTTCCCGCAATTTATTCTTGTTTTCATCCTGCCATTTATTGTATCCCTTCTCACTTCCGGAGTCAAAATTAAGTTCATTTATGAAATGATCCCGGGAATTTATTATTCTCATTATTTCGGCGATGGTCGCGTACTTTTCCTTTTTCTCAGTTTCAGGCGGAAAGGTCATTTCCATCTGATCAGGAGAGTCTTTAATTTTTCTTCTTCTTACCATTTGACCTGTTCCTTTAAGAATGATTTATTCAGTATAATCTTTATTTAGTATAATTTCATTTCAACAGACAGGAATGTCTATTTTACTTTAATGTCATATAGCGGATTTTAAAACGAGAATCGTTATGCAAAATAAAAATTCAAAAGATTTACCATCTTTCATAAGGGTCACGGCTGACGGAATAAATATAACAGTCAAGGCCAAGCCGGGGGCGAAAAGGAATTCCATTTCCTTAGAATCCCAGGAATATCTGAAAGTTTCCATCAGCGCACCCCCAGTCGATGGAAAGGCGAACATCGAACTTGTCAAGTTTTTCTCGGACATCTTCGACATTCCAAAATCCTCGGTGCAACTGCTCCGGGGCGGCAGTTCGAAAAACAAGGTGGTGAGCCTGAAAGGTGTTACAGTCAAAGATTTTTACAATAAAACTGCGAAATTCGCTTTTAAATAAAATTTTTTCTCTCACAAAGACACGGAGATCACAAAGAAGAAAAATGAAATTAGATATTTTAATAAAAAATGTCTTTGTATGCGATGGCGTGAGAAACGATCTGATAAAAGCCGATGTGGGAATTTATGGCGATAAAATTGCTTCGATCTCGATGAATATTTCTCCCGGCGATGCTAATAAAACTTTTGACGGCGACGGAAAACTGCTCTGCCCTGGCTTCATTGATGCGCACAGCCATTCCGACATCTCAATCCTCGCCTGCACAGAAGCCACAGGAAAAATTTCCCAGGGGATCACTACCGAAATCGTTGGAAACTGCGGACTTTCCGTTTTTCCAATCTCACCCAAAAACCACTCGCACTTGAACAAGCTCTATAAAAATTACGGTGTGAAAATTGACTGGGATACTATGCAGGGCTATTCGACCAGACTCTCTGTGGCAAAACCGGCGGCGAATATCTTTTCGCTCTGCGGATACAACACCCTGAGGGCGGCAGTCGCAGGATACAAAAGGAAAAAGTTGAAGACACCGGATAAACAAGAGATGATTGGAAAACTCGAGATGGAAATGAAAAAAGGCACCGTCGGTCTCTCGACAGGATTCATATATGTCCCGGGAATTTTCGCCGACAAGAAAGAGCTTGAAACAGTGTTCTCTGTTTTTTCCGGTTTTAATAAAATCTGGACAACACACTTGAGAAGCGAGAGCAAATTCCTTCTCGAATCGCTCGAAGAAACATTCGAGCTTGCATTGAAAACTGGCGTAAAAAAAGTTCACATCAGCCATCTCAAGACTGCCGGATGCGAGAACTGGAGCAAGATCCACGAGGTCTTCAGGCTGGTTTCAATGTACTCCCAGATGGGACTGACAATTACCGCCGACAGGTATCCTTACACCGAATCAATGACACAGCTCAGTTCTTTTCTTCCGGAGCCTTTCGACCAAATTGACGATGTCACACTGATGAAGATGATGAGTGACCCCGCCAGGAATGCGGAATTCCTCTCGAAACTTGCCGAAAAAGGCGATGAAATCTGGCTTGACAGGAGAATTGTCAACACCGGACATTGCGGATTTCGCAGATTTTCAGGCGAAACTTTCCAGAAGGTTTCCAGAGCAGTCGGAAGGCGGCCGATTGAAATTGTCGCTGATCTTATAAAAAATGATGCGCCCGGGACAATGGCTTCCTCTCCCGGAATGAACGAGGACAACATGCGCAGAATTTGCAGATGTGATTTCGTCTGCTGCGGGACGGACGAGTCGGCCCGGCCATTCGACTACTCGCTCGGACGCAGTCATCCGAGAGGATTCGGCTCGATGCCGGAGTTCTTCAGAATCGTCAAAGAAAAACTTGGAATATGCGAGGCCGTCAAAAAAATGACTTCGATGCCGGCAAAAATATTCGGACTTTCCAAAAGAGGAATTATAAGAGAGGGATATTTTGCAGACTTGGTGTTAATTGATCCGGACAAATTCTCGTCGACTGCGAATTTCGCAAATCCGCACACCCCCGCCGAGGGTGTGGCCAAGGTCTGGGTTAACGGAAAAGAAACCTATCCATCCTGAATAATCCCCTGTATGCCTTCGGGAGTAGCGGAGTGCCCCTTCTATCTCGCATCCGTAGAGGAGATGTAAAAGACTTCCCGCAGCTCCTTGGAAACAGGACTATCGTCTGGATTGGAGGGCATGATCTCCCTCATGTATCGCCACCATTTGCGGCAGATGGCGGTAGAGGCTATTTCGCTCCACCGCTTCTCGTTTTCGATTTCGACATAGGCGAACAAGTTGCTTGTCTCCTTGTCAAGGAAAATGCTGTATTTGAGGACACCGTGCGACTTCAAGGTTTCCTCAAGTTCTGCCCATATGGGTGTGTGCCTTTTTTCATACTCTTCATGGCGGTCCGGATTTACAGACATCAAAAATGCTTTCCTGATCATAGGTTTACCTCCTAGTGTATTTATTTTAAAATTCCATGTATTACTAATAACCGCATAATTAAATTGACAAATGTTTCGACTTTTTATGTTGTAGCCACGGCCACCTGTCCTACGAAGCCTTGGCATAGTAGGATGTTGGCCGCGCTCGCCCCCAACATCCGCCTACGCAAAGAAGCTACGGCGAGACATGTGAGGGCGGCTATAGTGAATCTGAATAAGACAAGTTCATGACAATCTTAATTCGTAGTTATATCTTTCAAGTTCCTCCTGGAAAAAAGTGAAGCTGTGGCGGCCGTCATCCTGCTTCCATCTTCCAATTGATTCGGGGCGGACTTGAATCTTTGACATTGGAAAACCAAGAAATCCCTCCAGTTTTTCCAGGGTTTCATCCTGATGCATTACAAAATCTTCGAAACGGATTTCAATGAGATGTTTAGGGCGCGGTGTCGCCTTGTATATTTCAGCCTGATATTTCCAGCTTATCGCGCGGCGTTCCCGTTCATCCTCGGTATGTTCGTATTCGACTCCAAAGACCGAGAGGTCGTCGGTAAAATGCGCGCCCATGATGCAGTCGCGCGGATCCCGTATCCAGAAAATGTATTTGATATCGGGAAACATTCTGACAATCCACGGATATATGAGGGTTGTCTCAGGAAGCTTCCATCCCCTCCGTTCCGCAGGACTGCTGAATACTGTTTCAAGATATGAATGGACAAGGCGGATGAATTCCGGATCTATTTCCATCGTGTGCAACTTTGAAAAATCCCATCTCAGGTTTCCCAAATACTTCACATGTCTCGAAAATACCCGGCAAGCCTCATAAAGATCTTCCGCCGGAACAAGGTCACCGGAAACATTGAGCTTCCCCCCCATGAATACACCGCTTGCGGAAAGCGTGTGCGAAATGGCCCGGGTCCCCGAATGTCCACGACCTATTACAGTTATAAGCATAAGAGTCCTTTATCTTAGTGTTTTATTCAACAGTCATATATTATGATCGTATGCAAAATCCAAAAAAACGAAACCAATTAGAAATTCGAAGTTTTAAATTTTCAAAGTTCTTAAATTAGTATTGTTATTCTGATCTTTCATCTCCACTATCCGGCATGGACCTCGATCCTTCGGGCGATGACAAGTCCATGTCCGGCGCGCTGTAGCCAGGCGTTGGTCGCGGACGGGTCCGAACGCAGGGCATCATGCACATAAAGCAGTGTGTTGTCGTCCACCGCGATCATGGAGTTGTTGCTGGTGCTGCCCGAATAAACCCCGTCCCAACTGATCCCGGGGGTGGCGAACAAGGTTTCGCTCAGGAACCAAGTATGGCCCCGGTCCTTTGAAAAATGGACGGTGCAGTCAGGCCGTCCGGTGCATAACGCCAGGATGCCATTCTTGAGCAGCACAAACTGGGGAAGTATCCCGCAGATAGGATGAATATACCTTGGTGACAAGAATTCGGCCTGGGTCCAGGTGCGGCCCCGGTCGTAACTGCGGACGCAGTACAGCGGCTTGTTGCTGCCCGCGCGCAAGGCGCAGAGCATTTCGCCGTCCGGGAAAATGACCAGCGAAGGTTCACTGAAGCCGTCGTTGGGCGCGAAATCCGCCCGCCCCTTATAGCCGGCTCCGATTCGATTGTCGGAATTGACCACAAACGAATCCTCGTCGTACTGGGAGCCGCCGGGTTTTATGCTCAGGCGCGGTTCGTAGTCCGACCCGTCCACCGGCACGCCCGCGAAAGTCCAGGTGCGGCCATTGTCGCGCGATACCTGCATGAGCACGGCGTAGCGGTACCAGTTCAGACGTTGCCAGTACTCGCGGTCCCAGTCCAGAATGCCGGAGGTATCCTTAAGGTAGAGGAAAGCTGACATACTGTAGAGCATCCCATCCTGATCCCTGGCCTGAGGGGCAAGACTACACCCCCGTAGACGCGACACCTCGCGGATATAGGTTTCGAGGTAGGCGGGCGGGGTCGCCAACATGGCACCGCGCAGGTAGTTGCCATCCTTCTTCCGATACTCCTCGGGAGGGTCATAGGTGTCCAGCCCTTTGGTCCCGGGGTACTCGACGGTCGTCCATGTGTGGCCCGTCCACGTCTGGCCCAGGTCGGACGAGCGCCAGGTGGGGATTTTGTACACTCCAGGCTTGCCGGGAATTTCAAAGCCATTCCCGAACCAAGCCGTGAGTTCGCGTTCGCCGGTCTGATATTTCACGCCAGACGGCATGAGCGCCGTCTGCTTCTCCCATGTCACCCCTCCGTCATGGCTCACACGGCCGTTGGGCTTGTCAGGCAGAAAAGGGTTTTCCGCATCCCACCCAAACGACCAGTTTAGATAGACTGTTTTGCCGAAGCGGCTCAAGTGGGGATGGACAAAGGTCCCCTCGTCCGGCAATTCATCCCTGGCGGCGACAATTTGCGGCGGGCCGATTTCCACCGTCACATCCACCGCTTTTCTGATCACAGCCTCGCTCGCCAAGACAGGCATCCCATTATAATTTAACATTTGAGTCTCCTTTTTTCTCTGTTATATGTTAGAACCGCTTATTTCATATCGTCCGGCAGCCGCTTTACGTACACCTTGACGCTCGACACCTTGAACATCGTGTAAAAATAAAAACCCGCCTGGTCATAGCCTACGCCCACGACTGGCTGCTTGTCCGTGTCGCTTAATACTTGTTCGCCGTCGACCTATTTCAGCGCGTCCATTTTCTTATTGATCCCGATCGCCCGGGGTTTGCCCGCCGTGAGGAGAGATTCCCGATACTTGGACAAAGCCTCTTCTTTCTTCCCGAGGGCGGCGTATACATCTCCATGAGCTTCCGCCACCGGCGCGGTGACGATTCCGTCCCGCTCCGGCGGGTACGCGGCCACGATCACCAGTGCTTCGTCATATTTCTTCCGATCCACCAGGATTCGGACGGCAGACACCACGGCCTCGGTGCTGTAACGCCAATAGCCGCGCCAAGGGTCGGAGTTTTTCGCTAGCGACACGCCCTTTCGATAGGCATCCAGTGCCTTGTCGACTTCATGAAGCGATTCATAAAGCGCTCCCATACGGGTAAGCGTCCAGATTTGAATGTCCAATTTAGCACCGACCTGTCCGGCCGCCTGTTCGAGATCCCGGACGGCCGCCCGGTTATTCTTCAGGGCTATGTAGGCATCGCCGCGTTTCAAATACCCCTTGTACCGGAGATCCTCTGGCCAGGCCGCAAAATCCTTGCTGGCATACGCGGCGATCAGCTCCTCGTTTTTCCCGTTGACCGTCATTATTTCCATGCGGGTATAATCCGCCAGCGCGGCATCGGGAATGCGCTGCGCCGCCTGCATGGCTGGATCGTATTGTCTCTGACACCCCAGGGCTATCGCCGCAAGCGAGAGGCACTCAAGTTTGGCACCCTCGTTGGGCGCAGTGGCCACCAGATACTCCAGTGCCTTCTGTGCGGCCGGATAGTCTTTCTTGTCGAAAAGACTCTTGGCCGCCTGTTGTTTGAAACTCCATTTAAAATCGATTTTAACCGGATCACCAGCCAAGCTGGCCTTCTCCGCAGCAGCAGGTGCCTGCACCCCATCTGTTTTTTTCACGTCGTCCGCGAGGCAACCGCCCAGCAACCAGACCATCATCACCGCGTTTAACACCATGCAGACTGTTTTCATTTTTTATTATCCTTATCTCGAATGATATTTACCACGTGCCCGCCTTCATGGGCTCCGGATGGAGACTGTTCCTGATTTTCAGGAACGCATGAAGATAAATATAGTTCTGCTTTTCCTTGGCGATCGGCTCGAGTTCTTTCCAGAGTGCGCGCACCCGTTCAGCCGCCTCCTTGTCCTGCCCCTTGCTCTTTTTATACCGATCCATCAGCTCCCGCACCTCGTTCGTCTTCCGCGTGAACTCCAGTCCGGCGCGCACATGCGCTATCCGCCGCCGGTAGATCTCCG
>CAIQLG010000580.1 GCA_903872565.1 uncultured Lentisphaerota bacterium
AAAATAATGCATTCATAATTTTCAAAATGCCTTTTTTTATTTCCATTCCAATTCCATGCGTCTTTGCCTTTTCTTAACCCAAAACCAATAATCCACTAATCCAAAAATCCATCAATCCGTCATCCTGTGGGATGACTATGGATCTGTTACTTATTTTCTAAACAAACACTATTTCATAGACACGTCATTCCTTGTCGAAAATATTTACTGTAGCCGCCCCCGTGTCGGGGGCATTCACGGCCAGCACGGCCGTGGCCACAACAAATTCAACAACAAAGACTAACGTATCAGTAGAGATGTCCCTTCAGCAGTCCCGTCGGCAACGCGACTGGCTGGCGGCAGCTACTTTTTATTTCGATATGCCTACCGCTCCTCGAGGAGTCCTCGAACGCAAGCATCACGTCGAGAACATGATAGGCGAGCTCCCCGCTGCACCTGTTCTCACGCCCGGAACATATCGCCGACGCCATATCGGCTACTCCGATAACTCTCATATTGTCCGTGTAGATGTGAGACAGCGGCATATCCCTCCATCCGGATTCTTTCTTAAAAAGGCTTACGGGACCACAGAAACCGTTTGGATCTGGAACTTTTATGCTGCCATCGGTTCCATATATCTCTATGGGACCGTGTCCACCCGCCTGTACATCGAAACTCATTACCACAGTGACAATTGCTCCGCATTCAAAATCAACCACACCCGCGTGATGTGTTTGCACCTTGACAGGCAGTTTCTTTCCATATAGTTCCTTAGATGTGGCAATCCTCTCCTTGTATGCCGCAGAACTCGAGCCACAGACTCTTCTTACAGGACCAAGAAGATTAACCAGTGCCGTCAGGTAGTATGTGCCCATGTCAAGCATTGTACCCCCGCCTGGAAGGTAGTAAAATCCAGGATTGGGGTGCCAGCGCTCGTGGCCGGGGCACATCATGAAGGCCGTTCCCGCGACTGGCCTGCCTATCCAGCCATCATCTATGATTTTCCTGCAGGTCTGGATCCCGCCACCAAGAAAAGTATCAGGCGCACAGCCAGTCTTCAATTTCTTTTTCGCAGCGAACTGAAGAATTTTCTTCCCTTCTTCCCTGTTCAGGGCAAATGGTTTTTCGCAATGGACGTGTTTGCCAGCAGTCAGCGCCTTGAGGTTCACCTCGGCGTGTGCGGCAGGGATCGTAAGATTCAGGATGATGTCTATCTCGGGATCTGAAAGTATATCGTCAACCGATACCGATTTCAGTCCGAACTCCTTCGCCTTCGCATCCGCGGCCTCCCTGTTCAAATCTGCGCACCTGGTGATTTTCATGATCTCGCTGAAAACCGGCGCGGCGCCCAGATAGGCACCACTGATGTTTCCACATCCGATCAGACCTACATTCATTACTTTTCTCATTTTCATTCCCTATTTAAAATTTTGGCTTGAGTATTTTTCAGATTCAAATTGAAGCCCTGGAGATGAAACTTTGATCCAGAAGCACGGATTTTGCAAGTTCCCCATTTATGGTTCCAATCAACATTTTGAGCGCAATCCTTCCCATTTCATACCTTGGCTGGCGGATAGTGCAAAGCTCCGGGAAAAGGTTGTGACATGCCGAATCGTCGTCGCTTCCCATAACACCTATTTCCCCGGGAATTTTCACATTCCTTTCGTAGCAGCAGCGGTAGAAACCGGCAGCCATCCTGTCGTTTGCGAGAAACACGCAATCTCCTTTCCGCCTCATTTTAAGGATTTCCACCGCAGCGGCATATCCAGACGTGCGAGAATAATCGCCTTTCAGTTCTCCGGCAAGTCCAATCCGGGAATTACCAAGCTCCTCAAGAAACGCCTTCTTCTGGGAAATGGCATGATAATATGCGAGGTCTCCCCCGACAAAAAATATTCTCCTGTATTTTTTGGATTCCAGCGTGGAAAACATCTCTGAAAAAGCATCCTCGAATCTAACATTAACCGAAAGTATTTTCCGATCAGACGGCATGGTCCCGATCAATACGAAAGGTATCTTATTTTCCATAAGCGAAAATGGCATTCTGCTGTTCTGTGTCAATCCTGCAAAAACCAACCCGTCGGCATGGCGAGATGAGATTAGTTCCTTGAAATGGCGGACAGAACCATCGCCCTCAGTCTTGTAGGGCTGGATGGAGACACTGTAGTTTTTCGGAAATGCCTCCATTATCATGGCATCAAGGATGGAGGAATAATATGACATCTGAATGGGGCCCTTTCGCATTCTCTGCTCCTGGAACTCAAGTGCGAACCCGATCTGGTAGCTCCTGTTGGCCGCAAGGCGCCGTGCCAGTATGTTGGGGCTATAACCAAGGCGAAAGGATATTTTGCGGATCCGCTCCACAGTCTTTTCCGGGATGAGTGGACTGCCGCTCAGCGCCCTGGACACTGTCGAGGGCGAAACGCCTGCTTCCTTGGCTATGTCCTTCCTTGTAAGATTTCCGCCTTTGACATTCATTTCAATTCCCATTGTCTGACTCTCTGATCAGTCCATGTTCATCTGGGTGACTTCTTCTTGAAACCAAGTTTCACCCTTGTTCATGCACCCGTGTGCATGAAAACACAAAATATATGCATGGAACAGCTTGTCAAACAGAATTCTCAAATTTTATTGTAAGTATTTAGTGAAGTGGTCAGGCGCTGGAAAAGGGAAGTCGACTGTCTGTCAGGAGCCGTCTTCGGTGTTGTAGGCAGATTGTGTGTCTGTTTTTACCGGGCAAACCATCGCTCCCCCTGGCGTTGTAGGAATACTGTTTTCGAAGTTTACTGTAATAACTGTATTGGCAAAATCAAGCCAGTTTTGCAGAGACCTTTTCTTTCATCCTCTCCGTTCCCTGCTCCGATCAAGATAAATAAAAAGAAAAACGGAGATAACATGAGCCTATACCAGACGGGTGGCGACTTGAAAACAAGCGCTCCCAATTTTAAAGTTTGTTGTCTGAAAA
>CAIQLG010000581.1 GCA_903872565.1 uncultured Lentisphaerota bacterium
ACATCCCTTTTTTCCACTTGCAAAAAAGAGCTGACACGCCAGAACTGGAATTAACAGATTGAATTTAAGGTAGTTACACAGAATACAGAATTAGGGCGGATCAGGAAGTCTGAAATTGTGCATGTTAAAAAGGAGGATGCCCAGGCCAATACCCAAACAGCTGACAGGCGCGAGCGTGTCAGGAAACGCTTTGAACAGGACCGGGCAATATACAGCATCGAGGAACTTAGGGAAATAGAAAAACTATATCAGATCGCCAATGATAAATGGGACAGCCCAGAAGCCAAGGACAGCCTGAAGAAACTGATCGAGAAATATGCAAAGGCCAACCGTACGGGATGCGCTCTTCTCTATCTCGGCCAAATGTCGTCCGGCGAGGAAAGGGAGAAATATCTGAAACAGGCTATTGACAGTTTCAGCGACTGCTATTACGGCAATGGTGTCCAGGTTGGTGCCTATGCCAGATTCTATCTGGCGATTTACTACCAGGAGATCGGTAAAAAAAATGAGGCATCAGCACTTTTTGATGAAATCCGGAAAAACTACCCCGATGCAATTAACCACAAAGGCCGTCCACTCGCGGATATCATGCCCAAGTGAATAAATTCCGCCCCATCATGGCGGAATTTATTTCAGGATCTGATCGAGCACATCCGTGCCGCCGCCTGTGCCTGACGTCATATTCGCGGCTCTGCTATAGCCCCAGTCTATAAGTTTTCTGCAGAATGCGTCACGGTCCTTTCTCGTCTTGAATCCGGTGACGGCGCAGGCGAGTTTTTTGTTTCCCCTTACGCATGTGACTGTTATGCAGAAACCTGATCTCTGGATGAAGCCCGTCTTCATTCCATTCACACCCGGGCAGGATCCAAGAAGATGGTTGTGATTTCCAAGCAGTGTCGGCTTCTGATCGTTCAGTTTTCTCGGAAGATAGTCGGTTTTCGTGGAGGCCCATGTCACTGCCTGGGGATATCTGAGCAGCATTTCGGCGAGAAAAATGCATCCTTCCGGACTGCACACATTGTCTTCCGCCGCGCTTGCTCCTGGAAGACCGTGCGGATTATGAAATTTCGCGCCCGGCAGCATGAGTTCCTTGGCCCTGGAATTCATCTTGGCGACAAAGGCCGGGGTGTTTCCCCCGCTCAGGAATTCCGATACAAGCAGTGCCGAATCATTGGCGCTTACAATCATCACCGTCTTAAGAAGTTCGCCCAGGGTGAAAGTCTCCCTCACGTCAAGGTTGATCTGGCTTCCTCCCATCTTCATCGCCTCCGGAGTGACCTGCACGGGGGTATCAAGCGTAATATTCTTGTTCTTGTCGAGCTCCTCGAATGCCAGAAGTTCCGTCAACATCTTGGTCATCGAGGCGATCGGCACCGGCTTTCTGGGATTCTTGGCCCACAGCACCTGCCTGGTGTCGAGATCCACCAGAATCCCCGTGGACGCATCTTTGCTTGTCGGTATTCCACTTATGTCTCCGTTGATCGCACTCTTGTAGCTGAACGATTCCGGGCGTCCGAGCTTGCTCGGCCTCTCTACCACCGCCACCGGCGCGGTGCCGATGACTTTTCCATTGGCGTCTTTTTTCTCCGCTCCATTTGCCGTGTTTTCTCCACCGGACTGATTCTCACCCGCAGTTGCTTTTTTCGACGTAATAATCTTGACCGCAAGATAAGCTGTACCGGCTAAAATCCCTATGACTAGAATCGCGACTAAAAACTGTTTCATACTATTGGACTCCTTGTGATGACCTGTTTATTGCTGAAAAAACCGCGAGAATCGCGGCATGCTCTATGTTCGAATGCTCGCCCGCTCCATAAAATGACCGCTTGCCGTTCGCAGGTCTTCTTATCGCCACATAGGCGACAGCAGTGGCGTCTGCCGTTATCCCAAGCGCCTGCTCGGAAAAATCCTCCAGGACGAAATCAATCATGTCTTTCTGGCTCTTCAATGCGTGGACGGCCGCGGAGACGGGACCATTCCCTTCGCCTTCCAGCTCGCATTTCCTACCATTGATCGCGACCGTCAGTTTCGCCCTGATCTTGTCCGGACTCTTCTCTGAAGCTACTATGCGGAACTTGTCAAGCCTGTAAGGACCTTTCGCATTGAAAAAAGTTTCCTTGAAAACCGTGAGAAGTTCCATTGAGGATACTTCCTTGTGAGTCTTGTCGGCAAACTGCTGGACTGCGTCGCCGATCTCCGGATGCATGTTTTTCGGGGGCAGATAGCCGAACTCGTTTTCGAGGACATAGGCGGCACCGCCCTTTCCTGACTGGCTGTTTATTCTGATCAGCCTTTCATACTTTCTACCAAGATCGGAAGGATCAATATGAAGATACGGGACTTTCCAGCCGCAGTGGAAGCTGTCCTGTGCTTTTTTCAGAGATGAAATGCCCTTCCTTATGGCATCCTGGTGTGAACCTGAGAAAGCAGTGAAAACAAGCTCTCCGGCGTAGGGGTGCCTCGGATGCACTTGAATGCCGGACGCGGCCTCGACAATCCTGACAATGGATTTCAGATCCGACATGTCCAGCCCAGGGGCTATCCCCCTGGATTGCAGATTCACGGCAATTGTAACGATATCCACATTCCCGGTCCTCTCGCCGTGTCCGAAAAGAGTCCCCTCGACCCTTTCTCCCCCTGCAAGGATCGCCATCTCGGTGGCGGCTACGGCGCATCCCTGGTCATTATGTGTATGGAGGCTTATGGTCGTCTCGCTGAGATACTTGTATTTACCGCAAAAATATTCGATTAGATCCGCATACTGGTACGGTGGCCTTCTCTCCACCGTGGCCGGAAGATTCAGGATGAAACTGTGCTTAGTGCTTTTTCCCCAGGCTTCCTTGACCGCCTCGCAGAGATCTATGACGTAATCAATATCGCTGTCCGTGAATTCCTCCGGAGAAAACTCGTATGCTATCTTTCCGGTCATCCCGGCGTTTCCGATGGAGTCAACCGCCAACTTCGTGCCGTCAACAGCCATTTTGAGCACATCCCGCCGGGTTTTCCCGAAAACTATGCCTCCATGAAGATCGGAAGTCGCCAGATAGCAGTGGAGAATCCCTTCCCTTACTCCGGAAAGAGACTCGACTGTCTTGTCAATAAGATGTTTCCTCGCCTGCGTCAGCACGGAAATCCGCACGTCCCCAGGAATGTAACCGCACTGGATGAGCTCCCTGACAAAATTGAAGTCATCGAGGGAGGCGGATGGAAATCCGACTTCGATCTCCTTGAATCCAATGCGGCACAACATCTTGAAATAGTTGAGTTTTTTCTGCGGATTCATGGGCACAGGCAGAGCCTGATTCCCATCCCTCAGATCAACCGAGCACCACGCAGGAGCTTTCGTTATTTTCCTGTCAGGCCATTTCCTGTTCTTCAATGGAACTGCCTCCGGATACAGGTATTTCGGAATATTCTTCATTTTATCTCTCTCAATAATTTTATCTGGCACAACTGTTTTTTTCGTAAATCGTAATATGTTATTAAATAGGATTTTTACCAGTTGAAAAGAAAATATTTGAATGCATAGTTTAGCGGATTGCCGGTACAGCCCGGAATCTTATTAATTTTATGGTTCTCTTTTATGGAAAAAAATATCCAGATTGAAATGACTTTTGAAAAACCCACGAACCGTTTCAGGGACAATATGGAGAACGGTGTCTTCACAATATTGTTCGAGGTCGCAAGTCCCCTTAAAACGGACGATCTCTCAGTAGCCACCCATTACCTCAAGGCTATGAAGGATGCAGTATTCAAGGATACATCCATAGAAACTGGCCTGGCTTTCACTGACAATGCCCTAAACCAGGAGACATGGAATCCGGCGGATTTCGCAAATGATCTCGAACCCGCCGAGAAAAGCCGCTCAATAATCTTCATGAGCGGGAAGAAGTCAAAGCCCGACCTGATCGCAGACAAGATCAACCGATGTAAATCATCCGGCTTCTTAAATATTGTGGCTGTGACAGGGGATTGCGCTACGGCCACCGGCAAAACGCGCCCAAAAAACTTTGACTCTGTCCATATTCTCAACCAGATCGCCGAGAACGAGGACAAAAGCCTCAATACAGGTTGTGTCGTGAACCCCTACCTCTACACGGCCTCCGCCGTCTATCCCCAGTACTACAAGCTCGTGAAAAAAATAAGAAAGGGCGCTAATTTCGTTGTAGCCCAGTCCGGATGGGATCTGATCAAACTCCAGGAACTGCGCTGGTTCCTCGAATCCAGGGAACTGCACCTCCCGATGATATCAAGAGTAGCACTTCTCACACCGGAGATGGCGCAGGAGATAATTTCCGGCGGCAGGCCGGGCATATACATCTCACACGATCTCGAAGTCATTCTGCGGAAGGAGTCCCAGTATGGCTTTGCCCAGTTCGCATCCGCACAGTGGAGAAGGGTGCAGATACAGGCCGCAGGAGCAAGGCTCATGGGCTGTACTGGAATTATGATATCGGGACTTGAGAGACCGGAACATATTCAGACCGTCTGCAAGAAAATCCATGAATCCTTCCAGGAACTCAATAATTTCGATGACTGGAAAAATGCATACATCAATTACCTTTCGAGAGCCGAAATGGCACCTTATAAAAGGTTCTACTTCTTTGAAAACCTTTTTCTTAGGCAGCACCCGGAAGTCAAATTCGCCAGGCCTGTCAAGGAATGTGAATGCAGTTCCAGAGAGAAATCGAACTACAGGATCTGTAGAATGCTGTTCAAGAACGCGAACATGAAGTTTGCGGGCGAACACTATCTTGCAAAAAAAATCTTCGCCGGATGTAAGGGATGCTCGTACTGTAGAATCCCGCTCATGCAGTTCGTCTGCCCGGAATTGTGTCCGAAAGGAATCTCCAACGGCCCTTGCGGCGGCATAAAAGTGGATGGGAAATGCGAAGTCTCCGATTTGGAATGCATACATTCGAAAAGATTCAGACTGGCTTTGTGGAAAAATGAGCTCGACTCCCTCGAGGACCGATACATAAGGCCGGCAGTCTGAAAAAATCGGAAGTCGCAATTTCCATGCGCATGTTTACGGCGATTCATGGCAAATGTTTTGGTAGGGCGGTTTCGGCGAAACCGCCGCGGACGGCTCGGCGAGCCGTCCCTACCGGAAAAATATCTGAAATTTGATTGCAAATATTAAATCCAAAAAGGAGAAGAAAAATGGCGACAATTGACAATCTGAAGGCCGCATTTGCGGGGGAGAGCCAGGCGAACAGGAAGTATCTGGCATTTGCGAAGAAGGCAGATGCGGAAGGATTCAAACAGGTGGCTAAACTGTTCCGCGCGGCGGCAGAGGCCGAGACCGTCCATGCCCTTGCGCATTTCCGCGTGATGGGGGGCGCAAAGAGCACGGCGGAGAATCTGCAGGCCGCCATAGAGGGAGAAGGCTACGAATTCCAGAAAATGTATCCGGAATTTCTGAAGGAGGCTATTGCGGAAGGAAGCAAGGCCGCTGAAATATCATTCAAGAACGCAAATGCCGTCGAGGAAATACACTTTGGCCTATATAGCAAGGCGCTTTCCTCAATTAAAGGCGGGAAAGATCTGGATGTAAAGCAGATATGGGTCTGCTCTGTCTGCGGAAACACCGTCGAAGGTAACTGCCCGGACCAATGCCCTGTATGCAAGGCCTCGAAAGAAAAATTTTCCGAGATCAAGTAACTCGGGGAATCTCCCCGAGAAAAGCCTCGGCGCGTTACGCCGAACTGCACGAGTAACTCGGGGAATCTCCCTGGGAAAAGCTGCGGGGTGATACCCCGCGCTACTTATATGGAAAAAGCTCAGGATGGTACTTTGAGCTGCTAAATTTTGGAAGGAAAATATATGGCTAGGACAAATCTTTGGAGGTGTTTGGTCTGTGGCTATATCCACAGCGGAGACTCAGCTCCAGACTTTTGTCCTGTCTGTGGTTCTGCCAAGTCAGATTTCGAAATCTATGCGGAACCTGTGGCGGCTGCCGAAGAGCCGAAGGTGAACAGGTGGCAGTGCCTGAACTGCAACTATGTTCACGAAGGTTCGGAGCCTCCCGGTATTTGCCCCGTATGCGGTGCCGAAAAAGAACAATTCCAGGCGATACAGGAAAGTGAAATCATTGTCGGATCTTCCTCCATGAAAATAGTGATTGTAGGAGGTGGTGTGGCAGGAGTTTCCGCCGCGGAAAGCATACGCAAAGCTTCTCCCGACTCCGAAATCACAATGATATGCACCGAAACCGAACTCCCGTACTACCGTCTGAATCTTACGCGCTATCTGGCCGGCGAAATCAGCAGGGATACCCTGCCACTGCATCCCGAGAGCTGGTTCTTGGAAAACAGAATAAACCTGATCAGAGGAGTTTCCGTGGACAAAATCCTGTCTGAGAAAAAGACCATTGTCCTTCCCGGCGGCAAAGAAATAATCTACGAAAAACTTGTTCTCTCCACCGGATCACATCCCTACATCCCCCCACTTCAGGGAACTTCCCTCGAAGGTGTTTTCACCCTCAGAACGTCCGAGGACGCCGATCAGATCCTCGAACGTGTGAAAAAAGGATGCCGGGTCGTCGGAATAGGAGGTGGAATTCTCGGGCTCGAGACCGCAGGCGCCCTCGCAAGGCAGGGGGCGGACATAACACTCCTAGAAAGCCACAACTGGCTTATGCCAAGGCAGTTGAATCAGAAAGGAGGAGATGTACTCGAAAGGCACATTAAAAAAATAGGTGTAAACATACTCAAGAACGCCCATACAAGGGAGATACAGGGGGACAAGAAAGTCACAGGGATTGCACTCCAGGACGGAAGGACGATTCCCGCCGACATGATAGTCCTCGCAACCGGCGTCCGCCCGAACACATCGCTCGCCCGCAAGGCCGGAATAGAAGTCAACAACGGAATCATAGTTGACAATCATCTGCGAACTTCGCAGCCCGACATATTCGCCGCGGGAGACGTGGCGGAGCACAACGGCCTTGTGTACGGATCCTGGGCGGCATCCCAGTTCCAGGGAAGCATCGCCGGACTAAATGCCGTCGGAATTTCCACCCGCTTCGGAGGTCTGCCACGATCCAACACGGTGAAGGCGCTCGGCCTGGATCTTACAAGCATTGGAAAGTTCGACCCCGAGGATGGAAGCTACATCGTAATCGAGAAGGAAGGCGGGAATTCCTATGTCGAGTTCGTCTTCCGCGACGGCAGAATGCTAGGCGCGATAATGATCGGACATCCGGAACTTGCGACACCCGCCAAAAAGGCGATCGAAACCAAAACAGATTTTTCCGCTCTCCTGAAATCAAATCCCTCATGCGCGGATGTGGCGGAACAGCTTAGGTAACTCGGGTCTATTTGACCCGAGATTAGTAGCGCAGGTCGGTTTATCTGACCTGCAATTTGGAAAAGCTGCGGGTCAATAGACCCGCGCTACTTGTGTGTCAGACAGGGACAAACAGCTGATGTTGTGGATCAATTGAAGTAACTTTGGGAACCACCACAAGTCAAAACAATTTTAAAAGCAAGCCCGTATTTCACGTGAAAACGGTTTATACTCTTTCTGAAAGCGGTTATTGTGATAGATTTTGAGAGTGTAATTAATTATTGAGAAAAAGTCACAAAAATAGTTGATAATGTTAAAAATAAAGCAATATTTACATAATTATTTGTGATATTATCTCAATTATGCTTTAACGAGGTGTTTTATGCTTATTGATTTTGAAGTCGGGAATTATTTGTCGTTCGGGAAGCCGGTACGACTTAGTATGGTGGCAGCGAACTCTATCAAGGAACACGAAGAGAATGTTTTTGATGCTGGAAGATATCGCCTTCTAAAATCAGCTGCAATCTATGGAGCAAATGCCAGTGGAAAGTCTAATCTTCTCAATGCGCTTTCCCGTATGCGCTGGCTTGTCCTCAATTCTTCGAAGGAAATGCAGGTTGGAGAACATATCAGAGTGATTCCTTTTAAGCTCGATGCGGAAATGGACAAATCGCCCAGTCGGTTTGAGATCATTTTCCTTATCAACGAAATAAAATATCGTTATGGTTTTGAAGTAAACTCCGAAGCTGTTTCAAGTGAATGGCTTTTTAGTTCTGAAAAAAACAAGGAGACATCGCTTTTTCTACGTCAGGCCGATGGAATAGACGTTAAGGACGATTTTTCTGAAGGCCGTGAACTGGAAAGTAAGACAAGAGACAATGCACTTTTCCTTTCCGTCGTGGCACAGTTCAATGGGGAAATATCAAAGAAAATACTTAACTGGTTCGCGACATTTAAGACACTTCACGGACTGCAAGAGGAAAGATACGCACGTTTTACCGCACAAACACTAGAAGATGAAATCTTAAAGAACCAGCTTGTGAATTTTATAAGAAAAGCGGATCTTGGTATCGAGGATCTGTCTGTGGTCGAGTTGGATGTTGATGAACAGTTTGTTAATAATTTTCAAGGAGACATTCAAAACAGGTTTAAGAGTGTAAAAAAACTTAAGAAAGTTATGAGTATGCATCCCAGATTTAACAATGGTGAAAAAATTGGATCTGTCACTTTCAATTTTTTCGATGAGGAATCCGAAGGGACAAAAAAGTTTTTCCTCATGGCAGGACCTATCCTTGACTGCCTGAAAAATGGTTATACGGTGACTGTTGATGAGCTTGATGCCAAAATGCATCCATTGCTGACAAGAGCTATTATTCGGCTTTTCAATTCCAAGGAGACGAATCCAAATAATGCTCAACTTATATTTGCCGTTCACGACACAAATCTTTTGAATTACGGAAATCTCAGAAGGGATCAGATATGGTTTGTGGAAAAAAATCAGCAGTCGGCTACAGATTTGTATTCTCTGGCTGAGTTCAAATTGCCGGATGGCACAAAGGTCAGAAATGACGCGGCACTAGAAAAGAACTACATTCAAGGTCGTTATGGGGCAATACCATATCTGGGTAATTTCGAGGAACTTTTCAAGGAGAATGAAGGTGGGGCACAAGGTTAAAATAAGTGACCAAAACAAAAAATGGTTCCTGCGTTCTCAAGAAAAACAGGGGCGCATTTGCGATGTTCGCTCAGAACGGGAATATATTCTGATAATCTGCGAAGGTGAAAAGACAGAACCAAACTATTTCAAGGCTATTAATCGAATACTTCCAAAAAATATTGTTGAAATCTCTATTCACGGAGAAGGCGCGAATACTTTGAGTCTTGTTGAAAAGGCCCAACAACTCAGGGACAATCGGAAAACAAGAGACATCCAGTTTGATCAGGTCTGGATCGTATTTGACCGTGACAGTTTTTCCGCAGACAATTTCAACAATGCTATTCATAAAGCAGAGTCTCTTGAAATGCGTTGCGCCTGGTCAAATGAAGCTTTTGAATTCTGGTATATTCTCCACTTCGAATTCAGAGATACTGGAATGGTCAGGGATGATTATAAAGCTAAACTATCCAGTCCTGAATTGTTGAATGAGTCTTACAGAAAAAATGATTCTGATATGTATGAAAAGCTGAGGACAAAAGGGAATCAGGAACAGGCGATCAAATGGGCAAAAAAACTCCACGAACATTTTCAAGAATCAGATACACCACCTGCTAATTCTAATCCATGTACCACCATATATGAGCTTATCGAAGAGTTGAACAAGTTCATAATTTAAGAAAATATTGTATGGCTAACAAGAATGCCGCTAAGTTAGGATTGAATTTGAGTAACTCGGGTCTAACTGACCCGAGAGCCGTGGGGCAAATAGAATACTTGGCTTAACTTAGCGACATTAAATATATGAACAGAAAAGGTTACGGGGAAGAATATTATGGGATCAACTGTTTATACAAAAGATCAATTGGATGCGATTGAAGAAATTGATCTTAAAACCAATCTTCAGCTCATTGCCTGTGCCGGTTCCGGTAAGACGGATGTTGTTTCCGCGAGAATTGCAAACATTCTAAAATCCGTACCCAATATCACGCCTTCGAACATTGTTGCCTTCACTTATACGGAAAAAGCTGCGGAAGAACTAAAAAACAGAATATATAAACATGTCAAAGATTCTGTTGGTGAAATAACCGGAATGGCAGAAATGTTCGTCGGCACTATTCATAGCTTTTGTTTAAGGATGCTCCAGGACTATACTCTTGAATACCAGAAATTTTCCGTCCTTGACGAAGTCAAAACAAAAATTTTCATTGACAAAAATTTTGAATCCATCGGAATGAAAAATCTTGGATTAGAAAGATATAAAGACACGGATTTTTTCATATCGCTAATGAGCATTCTTCGGGAAAATGAAATTGAAAATGAAAAACTTCCGGAAAATTTTCAGAAAGCTCTAGATGACTATGATAAATGTTTCGAATCCCACAACTACTTCGATTTCACAATGATAATGGAACGGACGATAAGGCACATCCAGGAAGATGAAGTGTTGAAAAAGAAAATGAAAGAGCGGTTTAAATATATCACTGTTGATGAATACCAGGATGTCAATCCCATTCAGGAAAAACTTATCCGCATATTCTACGATTTTGGCGCCAATATCTGTGTTGTGGGAGATGATGACCAGACTATTTATCAATGGAGAGGAAGCGAAATAAGGAATATCCTCGACTTCCAGAACAGATATCAGAATGTCAAACCGGTCTTTCTTCTGGACAACTTCCGGTCTTCTATCGGAATCGTAGAAATAGCACACTCTGTGATAGAGCTGAATCTCCAAAGAAAAGAAAAGGAAATGAGGCCTAAGGGAAAACAAGTTTTTGAGGAAGGAGACATCGTTTACAAGGAATTCACCGAGCCTAAAGAGGAATACAGGTTCATAGCTGACAGGATCCTCGAACTCCAGAAAGCGGGAGTTTCCCTGTCCGAAATTGTAATTCTATTAAGAGTCAAGAGGCTAGGAGCCCAGCTTATCGAGATATTAGATGAGAAAAAGATAAGATTCATTGTCGAGGGTGTCAACGAACTTTTTGATACCCCGGAAGTCCAGGCGTCTAAAGCCATTTTTGATTATCTCAATGAGACATTGGATGTAGAATCACTGAAGCAGTCCTGGCTTTCTATCACCGACTATCATTTCAAAGAGGAAAACGTGATTAAAGCCGTTAAATCACTCGAAAAGTGCAGACCTCATAACCATCCATTTTATTACACTTTTGTCCTGCAGGATATATTCCAGAATTTCATTGATCTGCTCCAGGTCAAGGAAGCGGTGGAAGCGGACAACAAAGACCTTGAAATAATCCTGTATAATCTGGGAAAATTCAGCCAGGTCATTGATGATTTCGAAACTATACATTTCAAGACTTCCGCAAAGAACAGGATTAGGAATTTCTGCAATTTCCTGCATTACACTGCGGATGAATATTACCCCGAAGGGCATCTCCAAAACCGCTATATTAGCCCTGATGCCGTAAGAATTATGACAATACATCAGGCAAAAGGGCTTCAATTCACATCTGTGTTCATTCCCGGAATGAGCAGGAACATATTCCCGCCCAAACGACCGGGAGGCAAGAGCGTGTGGAAAACTATACCCAAAGACCTGATTAAGAATCCGGAACGATTCGAGGCATCAAGGATCGAGGACGAGAGACGCCTGCTATATGTAGCAATAACAAGGGCTAAAAAGTTTCTCTTCATCACTCGGGCCGTATATAATCAGAAAATGAACAAGATGCCTTCCGAACTTTTCGACCGGATCAAGCAACCGAAATATATTTTCGAGTATAATCCGTCACTTGATTATACCCAAAGAAAACTTCCTCTTGATGAAAAAAAAGAAACGCCTATTTTGCTTAATTTTTCAGTTCTCAAAGACTATTATGCATGCCCCTACAGATTCAAACTCAATTTTTTCTATGGCTTTGTCCAGCCTCTCGGACAGAGAATGGGATATGGCCGTTCCCTTCACAACATAGTAATGGAAATCCACAGACGGGCGATTGAAAATGAAGATATCTCAAAAGGTTCGCTTCCAGAGATAATTTCACGCCATTTCAGCCTTCCATATTCCACAAGTCCAGTCCTTGAAGAAATGAGGAAAAAGGCCGATGAATCCATATCAACCTATTTCGACAAAAACTTATCAGAATTCAAAAACATAACTCTTGCCGAGAAGGACATTGAAATTGACTTCGGCAACGGAGTCAGGGTCAATGGCAGAATTGATCTTGTAAAAAGAAAAGACCTGGACGGCAAAGACAAGACTTACATAATTGACTTCAAGACCGTAGAACGGCTGCCGTTCGAGAACATTTCCGAAGAACAACTCAGGATCTATGCAATAGGCTACAGAAGCCTTTGCGGGCAAAAGCCGGATTTCATCGAGATCTACAATATAGACGAGAACAAGACGGATCACAGGAAGCAAATAGTAGACAGCGATCTCGAGGAAACCAGGAAACTTATTTATGCCTCGGCTGACAATATCAAGAAAAATATCCTTTCAAAGAAATGTTCTCTTGAAAACTGCACTACTTGCTATAAAAGTCATCTTTGCCTTTCTACTGAAAAAAGGAAAGAGCTTGGTGTCAAATGAATTTCATTGAGTCAAGTTTGTGTGGGATAGTAGCGCAGGTCTATTTGGCCTGTTGCAGTAGCGCGGCGTCTATTGACCCGCGTTTTTGGAAAGCTTCGGGTCAAAGATAGACCCGAGCTACTTGAATGGAACAAAAAAATAGGATTCAAATAATGGCTAAGAAACAGGTTTACAAAGGTTCGCTGACCCTCGAATGGTATAACAAGGAGAAGTCTATCCTCCTCGCTGGCGGCAAGGATATGAAGACTTCAAAGGACATTCCCGCGCCAAAACTCAACTGGGTCAACAAGGACGGCGCACTCTTCTACGAGATTGACGAAATTGAAGGCAAGGGCGTGAAGCCTTATTGGGTTGACAGGAATGATATACGCGTGAAGGAGCCGCGTCCTCTCGTTTTCCAGAAGGCATACACCGCCGTCCCGAAAAATCCGGATCTCACCGGCAAACCCGAAGGATACGAGCTTGTCGAATCAGACCAGGATGACCCCGCAATCGAAAACATCCTCATCAAAGGAGACAACCTCCTCGCACTCAACACACTCGTAAAACTCTTCGAAAACAAACCCGAAGAAGAAAAAGTCAAATGCATCTACATCGACCCACCGTATAACACTGGACAAGCTTTTGAGCATTATGATGATAATTTAAGCAATTCTGAATGGCTGACGCTTACCAGAGATCGATTTCTGCTTCTTTATAAATTATTAAAATCAGATGGGGTACTGTTCGTTCAATTAGATAATGAACAGGTTAATTACGCAAAAATCATGCTTGATGAGATCTTTGATAAAATTAACTTTGTGAACATGATTTGTTATGAACGTTCGGGCAGTGCTGGAATAGGACAAGGTGGGCATTTTGTAGACACATCTGAGTACATATTAATTTATGCCAAAAACAAAGAGTTACTGGAATTCAATCCAGTTGTTGATAGTACACCTTTAGATTATGAAACCATGAAGAGATATAATAAAGTATTATCTGATGAGGGTAAAAGAGTTTTAATAAAGGAATTTACTTCAAAGTCTAATGGTCTACCAGTAAAAATATATAAACACGACAATTATGAAATTACATCTATATCCCTTAGAGGATTTGAGAAAAGGAAAACTGAAATTATTTCTGAATACGTTAAATGTTTTTCAAATGTTTTTAGAACTACCAATCCACAAACAGAAAATTCTTTCCAGAATGACCTAATTTCAGAAATGGAAAACGGACTATATTCTGTTGATTATACCCCAAGCAGAGGAAAAAACAAAGATCATCTTATAACAACCTATTACAATGATAAAGGCATATTTGCTTGGCTAAGAGACACAGCCGAGGTAGAAGATAATCAGATAGTAAAAACTAACAAGATTTCTACTGTTTGGTTGCACGCAGATATACCTAAAGCTGATTTGGCAAATGAAGGAGGCGTTGATTTTAGAAGGAGCAAGAAACCAGAACAACTTCTAAAAAGGATTATAGAACTATCAACAAATGAAAATGATTTTGTGTTCGATTGTTTTGTCGGCTCAGGTACAACTTGTTGCGTAGCAACTAAAATGAATAGAAAATGGATTGGAATTGAAATAGGCAAACACGCTGACACTCATTCTGTTCTCAGGCTTAAAAATGTTCTCTCAGGAGAGGATCAATCAGGAATTTCAAAATCTCTTAACTGGCGTGGTGGCGGCTCATTCAGATATTACCATCTTGGGGAGTCTATAATTTCGGTGGATGAGAATGGGCGGAAGGATTTCAACTGGAATCTGTCAGTAGAGGATATTGCTGGTGGGGTGCTTTATTATTTTGACTACAAAGGTTTTGAAGACAAGAAACTTCCGAAAGGCTATAAGATTGGGATTCTGGAAAAAGACGGGAAAAAGCTAATCGGGCTTTCGAGGATTGTCAATCCGGAATCAAAGGACGAGCCGATCATCACTGAGTTTGAGATTGGTGCTGTCATTGATCACATTAAAAAGGCATACAAGCCGCTCAGGACGTTTCTATTCACGAACTGCGGGGTCGAGATCGCGGAAGAAACAATGATAAATGAACTCAGCATTGTGAAAGTCCCGAATGAGATAATATCGAGCATAGAGTAGCGCGGTGTCTATTGACCCGCGATTTTGGGAAGATCTCGGGTCAAATAGACCCGAGCTACTTTTTAGGAGAACTGGAGAAAACAGTGGAAAAACCTCAAACAGTTTCGTTCAGAAGAAGGAATCTTCCTCACTGGAGGGTCGTTGATCGTCCCTACTTTGTTACAATCAGACTTAAAAACTCCATTCCTCTCAATAGATTGATCGAAATTAAAGCAATATCTGAAAAAATAAAATCAGACGATGACAATGAAGAAATACTCAATATCCAGCGCAATCAATTCCTGAAAATGGAGCAAATCCTTGACAGCCAGAAAGAGAATCGTTTCCTTGAAAATCATGAAGTTGCAGAAATGATACTTGATGCCTTTGCGATGGTTGAGGGAAAGACATTGTGGCGAATTGCCACGGCAGTAGTGATGCCAAATCATATTCATATTCTGATGATCGGAGAAAAGGCTAATTGCGGTCTTGACGATTGCCTTAAATTGCTAAAGGGATATACTGGGAGAAAGTCCAATCAGATTTTGCAAAGGAACGGCGCATTTTGGTGTCCGGAATATTTTGATCATTGGTGCAGGACTCCAGAAAAGGTGGAAGATGTTAAAAGGTACATAATGAATAATCCAATAAGTGCCGGGCTTGTTACAAAAACGGAAAATTGGAGATGGTACTATAAATAAGTAGCGCAGGTCTATCTGACCTGCGAATCTCGGGTCAGATAGACCCGAGTTACTTGTGCCAAAAATGCAATTATAATGCAAGGATTTAATAATGCCAACATATTACCAAAGACACTGCGAAGAACTTAAAAAACTTCTCGATGCGAAGCTGGATTTGGTCAAAAGCGCCCAACACCAACCTTCACTTTTCGAGGATACCGTTTCTTCTGAGCTCTTTACCCACATTGAAAAAGAGGCGATGCGGTATCCCCTCCGACATTACCAGGAAAAGTCCCTTTTCATGCTCAGCGTCCTTCTTGAGGAGAAAGGGCATCCTGTTTTCGAGGAACTGAAGGAGGAAATAGAGATCGAGGAACACGGGGTAAAAAAGCCGGAGAAGATACCGTTTGCGACCTTCGAAATGGCTACCGGATCAGGCAAGACGTTAGCGATGGGGGCAATGATGCTTTATCTCCATAAGCGTTATAATGTCAGGAACTTCCTTATTATCACGCCGCCCGCCAAGATGGAGATTTACACCAAGACCATCCGCAACTTCGAGAAGAAGACATCCGAGACAGTCTGGGCGGAAGATCTTGAACATGATTTCAACATAATTACTGGCGACAACTACAACCAGCAGAGCATGTTTTCCGGCGACAAGGATTTCAACATATTCATCTTCAATATTGACAAGTTCAGGGTCGGCGCAACAAAGACCCAGGAGCCCAACGAAAACTCCGCATGGCGGGACGTTCAGGGTAACCTCATCAGCTTGCAGGACTATTTACGTGGCAAGAAGCTGGTGATTTTCACTGATGAGGCGCATCATAATCAAAATAAGTCTGGTGCGCTTCAGATCATCAAAAACTTCCTGCCACAGCTTGTCCTCGAATTTACCGCCACCGCGCGGGAAGAGGAGAAAGACAAGAAATCTCAGAAGGTAGTCTATAAATACAATATCAAACATCTACTTGAGGATAAATACTGCAAGATTGTTAAGGCTTTCGGAATATCGAGCGAACTTCGCGGGAAATCGAAGGAGATCCTAACGCTTAACGAAAAAATAAAACTTCTTTCAATATTGCTCGTCCATCTTGGTAAACGGCACTGCCTTCAGTTCGATCCTGCCGTCCGGGACTTGAAGCCGCTGAGCTTCATTAAAATCAACAGGGCAATCGAAGATGGTGAAAAAGTCTTTAACTACCTGAAAACCGAACTCCTTGATGACAATGATGTCTTCGAGATGGCGATCAAGGAAATCTCAAAGGAACCGTCAGAGATAATAGAAGTCCTTGACAAGTTGCTTAAAGGTCAATACAAGGACCGGTCAATTCTTAAAAGCGACCTGAAAAAAATCATTGATAACGCCATCTACTATCATAGCAATTCGCCGAAGGAAGTGAAGGATACATACGGTAAAATACTCTACAAGGGAAATCCCTGCGAGCTTGTTCTTTACTGCAAGATTCTTGATGAGGGCATTGACATGCCGAACATATACACCATCGGGGTCATAAACGATGTTGACACAAATCTTCTTACGCCTGTAAAGCAGGTCATAGGCAGGGGAGTGCGCCTAAACAAGTCAACGCGTGAATTTGATGACGATACCGACATATTCCGGACCCAGACTGAAAAAATTCATATAGTCTGCGACAAGGACAAGAATTTCGAGAAGGTCATACAACAGATTCAGAACGAATTCGGAATAAGCGATAAATACCTCGGAATAGACAAAACGATTCAGGACGAACTGAACTTGGGCGATTCTTCAAAGCTCGAGGGGAAATACTTCCCGAAAATCAAGGCTGAACTTAAAACCAGGGCAGGTGCCAATATCTTCAACCTTATGGGCAACACCGAACGGGTGACTGGCGACTTTGTGAAATACAACTGTTTTCATGATGACGCGAAGACTTTCTTCAAATTTGTACCTGAATCTCTATTTACAATTGTTGATATGTTCAGCGATCCAAAGACGATCAGAGGGCAGATTTTGAAAAACGGAGGAGAGGAAGCAGTGCTGGTACTCTCCGACAAGAATAGGAGCGACATCTACAAGAGAATCATAAAGTCGCTAAATACTGTTCCTAATATCAAGAAGATAGAAGATTTCTTTGCGAAATATGCAGAAATATTTGATCAAATGCCCCTTTACTATCATCGTCGTGATGAAGATGATCTGGCGATATGTCAAAACAAGTTTGTTGACACCTTCTGCTTCTTCTATAAAAACTATATTGAAAGCAATTATTTCGATCTTAGATACAGCGATGAGCAAGACGACTCGTTCTACATGACAAAGCTTTTCAAGGAAATCAATATCAAGAGAATACTGGATGACAAAAATGTAAACAAATACATCAAGGCGAATGAAGAGCAGAAACTTGTCGAGGTAATCAAAGCAGGATATTTCTTCTCTAAGGAAAAGAATTTTAAAAATTTATTTTACAAGTATGTCAAATTCGACTCCCTTGCCGAATACAAGACCGCGTTCATCCTCGATAATATCATAAAAAGCTCATTGGGAAGCGGAAAAGAAAACTACTGGATACGCAATGACCGCCAGATTTACTTCGAATACGGAAGTCATAAATACTATCCTGACTTTCTGCTTCGACTCAATGATTCCTGGTTTGTCTTTGAGACCAAGGGTGAGAAATTCAGTCTGAAACTTAAGAACCTCCTTCTTGACCGCTTGAACTCGATGGAAGGATACAAGGGAATCCTCTTGTATGAGAAAGCCATAGACGTTATTCTTGAGAAAGAGCTGTTTAGTATAGAAAAGGTCATGGAAGTGGCAAAAAATTGCGAAGTTCGCGTGGAAAATGCAAAGAGGAATTTGTTCGATGCTGTTGCCGAAACTGTATCATCTGCCATTTTAGAAAGCCTGACATTCATTGAAGACTTTAAAAATCGGATGTTCAAAGACTTACTGCCTGTTTACACGATTGAAGCCGCCTGCGGAAAGTTCTGCGAAAATCGCGAGGACGTAGAGTGCAAAGGCTGGGTGGAAGTCAAGGATAAAAAACTAACAAAGGACATGTTTATATGTCGAACAATCGGTAAATCAATGGAACCGATAATCCCCGAAGGCTCACTCTGCGTTTTCCAATACAACCCAGCTGGATCAAGAAATGGCCAGACTGTCCTTGTCCAGCATAAGGGTATAAAATTCCCTGATACAAAAACATCCCAGACGATAAAACTGTATTTCAGCGAGAAGTCAGAAGATGGGGATCTCTGGAAACATAATAAGATTGTTCTTAAGTCAAGGAACCGTGAATATGAGGATTTTACATTTGAGGATGTATCTTCTGATTTTGACTCCGAATTCAAAGTGGCTGGACTGCTTGTCGGGATGTATGACACTGAATCCAAGTCAATATCAAGAGTGAAATTATGATAAACAAACTAAAGATACAAAATTTCAAACGCTGGAAAGATGCTGGTGAAAAGCGGATGTCGCCGGAGCGACATCGGAGACTCCTTCTACACATGGCAGATGAGCTAGCGATATTATAGCATAAAAATTAAAAATGTATAGGGGAAAGAAAATTATCATAAAAATATGTCCAACAGGGAGATTTGTCCATGAATGAAAAGAATAAGTCTCTTCTCGGGGGCATCCCACAGCTAGGGAGCCTCCTTGAAAGGCCGGAAGTCCGCGAAATTCGCAGAAAATTTGGCGACGGTGCCGTCAAGATCACAGCCAGAGAATTGATTTCCGAAACAAGAAACGCAATCCTCTCGGGAAAAAGAAAAAAAGCCCTTGACGGTGACGAATTGATTTCAGAGATAGAAAAAAGAGTCCGCCGCCTCGTACTGCCGGAGGGCAGAAAAGCAATAAACGCAACTGGAATACTTCTTCACACAGGCCTCGGAAGGGCTCCTCTATGCACTGATGCCGTTGACAGCCTCTCTATCTTTTCCGGATACTCCGTCCTGCAGGCCGATCTCGAGTCGGGAAAACGCTCTCTCCGCGAGGACAAGGTCGAAAAAATGCTGATCGAACTCACAGGCTGCGAGGCTGCAACCGTCGTCAACAACAATGCCGCCGCCACAATGCTGGTGCTAAACAGCGTTTCCGAAGGCAAGGAGGCCATTATAAGCCGCGGACAACTCATCGAGATTGGCGGGCAGTTCAGAATGCCGGATGTCATGGAGAAAAGCCGGGCCATCATCCGCGAGATAGGAACCACGAACAGAACGCATATCAGAGACTACGAGAAGGCGATAAACGAGTCCACCGGCGCAATAATTCATGTACACACCTCGAACTACAAGATCAGAGGCTTCACCGGAACACCTGGAATCTGCGAACTTCGCAGAATAGCCGACAAACACAAGGGCGTCGCGCTTATTGATGATCTCGGAAGCGGGGCACTCGTCCCTCTTTCAACATACGGACTGCGCGACGAACCTCTTGTCCGCGATTCCATCTCTGCCGGCGCAGATCTTGTCTGCTTCAGCGGCGACAAACTTATCTGCGGCCCGCAGTCGGGGATCATCTGCGGCAGGAAAGAATTTGTCGACCGCATCAGGAACAATCCTTTCGCGAGAATGTTCAGGGTATGCAAGCTCACCCTTGCCGCCCTTGAGACAACTCTTATGCATTTCATAAACAACGACTTCGAGAAGAAACTTCCATTCTATGTGATGCTTTCGAAAGATCTTGACGCTTTGCAGGCAAAAGCGAAAAAATTCGCCTCCGCTCTGAAGAAAAACAAGTCGCTCGATGTTAATGTAAGTGAAGACATGGCGTTTGTCGGAAGTGGTTCCGCTCCCGACGAGGGAATAAGAAGCTTTTCTGTGAGAGTAAAGTTAAAAGTTTCAGAAGGAAATGGATTTCTCGAAAAGGAGGCGGCAGGTCTCAGAAACTCGATCCCTTCAGTTTTCTGCAGGATACACGAGGATTCCCTAGTGTTCGACATGAGAACACTTCTAGACGATGATTACGATTTTCTCGTGAAAAATCTGCATGGATCTTTTTCTGACATAATGAAATGGCATGGAAAGTTGTAATTCAGACAGGATGGTATGGGAAATTTGTAGCGACGGCCACCTGTCCTACGAAGCCTTGGCATAGTAGGATGTTGGCCGTGATGACGCCCCCGACACGGGGGCGGCTACATAAATTTAGGCGACAAATAGATTGAGCAAAGCAGAGAAGAATGTCTGCTCTACTTTCAAAAAGGATTTTAGAATGGCTGATTACACTAAACGCAAAAAAATAATGTCGAGATCAATTATGCTTGGACACTGCATATGCGATCCGGCAAAGCCGTGTCCATGCGGCGAATTCAAGGAATTCGATGTCTGCGCATGTGCCGGCGAAAAAATGCCGCCTCCGTCCGAAGGTGGCAAAATACGGCTCACAAGGCATGTGAAAAGCGCAGGTTGCGCATCCAAAATCTCGAAGAAGGATCTCGATACCATTCTGGCTGGCCTGCCGCAGTTTTCAGACAAGAAAGTCATAGTGGGATCTAGTGCCGGCGATGATGCCGGTGTTGTCAGGCTTCCGGGAAAATCCGGAAATGCCATGGTTCTGACAGTTGATGTTTTCGCTCCTTCAGTTGACGATCCCTACACTTTCGGCCAGATCTCCGCCGCAAACTCCGTCAGCGATATCTATGCGATGGGTGCGGAACCCTGGTGCGCTCTCTCAATCATAGGCTTTCCAGTAAGCAAGTTCCCGAACAAGGTCATGAGCGAAATCCTCCGGGGCGGAATTGACAAGATGCGCGAGGCTGGAATCTCCGTCGTAGGTGGCCATAGCATTAACGACGACAGCATAAAATGCGGTTTCGCCGTGATAGGAATATGCCCCGAAAACAAATTCACCAGGAATCAGGGAGCGAAACCGGGCGACTTGATCATCCTCACAAAACCTTTAGGCGTAGGAATCACCGCTTTTGCCGGTCAGATCGGGAATGCGTCACCCAGACAGCTCGACGAAATCGCAAATTCAATGAAGACGCTTAACAAGATTGCATCCGAAACGATGAGAAAATATGATGTCCACGCCGTTACGGATGTGACAGGTTTCAGCCTGACAGGCCATCTCTCGGAAATCGTGAAAAAGAGCTCTGTCGAGGTTGAACTGGATTTCGATTCGATTCCGTTGTTCTCCGGTACCGCACTTTTCTCACGCAAGGGGATTTGCCCCGGCGCAGTCGAACGCAACAGAGAATCTGTAAATCCTTCGATGCTAGACTTTTCCGAACTTGCAGAAGCCCAGGAAAATATTCTGTTCTGTCCGGAAACTTCCGGTGGATTGCTGGTTTTTCTGCCGAAAAAGCAGGCATCTGCTTATGTCGGCGAACTTAGCAGAAAGGGAATATCTGCGGCATCTGTGATCGGGAAAGTCATTGGCAAACTCAAGGGAGGCCGAATAAGAGTGAAGACTTTGAATAAAGAAAATTATAATACATTGAAATTCAACAGGAAGGAGAATGAAGTGAAAAGAAAGCAAGATCTTGAAAGTCCCGCATGTTGCTCTTCACCTTCGGCACCAGAGCTGTCAGAAAAAATCAACGCTCCATCGCAGTCCGCCTCTGGCGCATTTGCCGATTACATGGCGGCGGTAAGCTCTCCCGGTGCAATAAACGGCAAAAACAAGAAGCTGATTTCTCTGGCTCTTTCCGTGGCGACAAAATGCGGACCCTGCATTAAGATAAACGTTCAGGGCGCACGTGGTGCAGGCGCTTCGGATGATGAAATATCCGAGGCGGTGTCTCTCGGAATAGCGTTCGGAGGCGCGTCTGCCTCTATGTTCTACAAAACAACAACTGAGGAAGGAAAAAAATGAAAAAATCTGGATTTACTCTCAAGGATGTGCAGGATGTTTATGGCGGCCCGGAAGGCAAATTGTGGGAGCTTGTCATGGGCGAACAGATCCACATTGGCGGATGGAAGAGCTCTATGGAGCTTGCACAAAAGGCCGGCATAAAAAAAGGAATGAGGGTGCTCGACCTCTGTTCCGCTCTTGGTGCCGGACTGCGTTTCCTGTCAACTAATTTTGGAGCCAGAGGCTATGGGCTCGATGGAACTATGCGTATGGTCAGCGAATCTCGCAAAAGAATCAAGGCCGAGGGATTTGCAAAGCAGATCGAAATCAGATTTGGCGATGTCACAAAAAATCCATGGCCGGACAAAACATTCGATGTTATCTGGGGAGAAGACGCCTGGTGCTATGTAGAGGACAAGAATAAGCTCGTTTCCGAGGCATCTAGAGTCCTCAAGAAAAATGGGGTGATCGCGTTCACCGACTGGACTGAAGGCGATGCCGGGCTTACCTCTTCACAGGCTGAAAGAATCAACAATTTCATGAAATTTCCCCATATGGAATCCAGGAAGGGATATGAAAAGATACTAAAGGAAAACGGATTCATAATAAAATATTCCGAGGATCTCGGGAAAGATTTTGCACGGCACATCAGGCTCTACATTGACATGCTTTCAGAACAGTTGGCGTTTGACGCGCTTAAAATAATTGGTGGCGACCTTGCACTCTTCCAGGCGATGGGTGGCGAAATGGCCTTCATGCTGAAAATGGCCGAGGCGGGAAAATTTAGCAGAGCAAGAATAATCGCAAACAAGGCATAGACACGAATTTCACGAATGCTCACGAATGGTTCGGAAGAAAATTTGCATATCGCTTGGTTAGACAAGCGATATAGTCGGACAAACGACGGAAAAGCAAAGCGTGCAGTTTTATTCTTCCATTCTTTGTCCGGCATTGAACGTTGAAAACTTCACTGCAAATCTTTGTTTAAAGATATTCGGCAATTAAAATTCGTGTAAATTTGTGAAATTTGTGTCGAAAAATTTGGTTGGGGGTAATCTGTTCCATGAAATTGGTGTCAAGTCCTTTTTAGAAGCTAATTACACGAATTAAAATAGATAATAAAAGGAAAATATAATGGAAGTTATTTTCAAGGATGAATCTTTCAAGATAATAGGATGTTGCATTGAAGTATACAACACGTTGGGAAAAGGCTTCAGTGAGATTGTATATAAGGATGCTCTGGAATATGAATTCAAAAAGCAGGATATTCCTTATGAACGGGAAAAGGAATATTTGATTAGGTACAAGGACATAGTACTGCCCCATAAATACAATGCCGACTTCATTGTTTATGAAAAAATAATTCTTGAAGTTAAAGCTGTGGAGGCACTTACAAGAAGTCACAAAAAACAAGCATTGAATTATCTTGCGGCGTCAAAACTGAAATTGGCTCTGATCATTAACTTTGGAGAAGATTCCCTTAAACATGAGCGGGTAGTATTATGAAAATTAATACATTTAGACACGAATTTCACGAATGCTCACGAATGGTTCGGAAGAAAATTTGCATATCGCTTGGTTAGACAAGCGATATAGTCGGACAAATGACGGAAAAGCAAAGCGTGCAGTTTTATTCCTCCATTCTTTGTCCGGCATTGAACGTTGAAAACTTCACTGCAAATCTTTGTGTAAAGATATTCGGCAATTAAAATTCGTGTAAATTCGTGAAATTTGTGTCTGAAAATTGGTTGTGCTATAAATTACTCCATGGAATTCGTGTCTGGTATTTTATGAAGAACAAACAACTATTAAAACAGATTGATGCTTTTTCTGTGGCCGAGATGGAACGGCTCGGTAAGGAGAATAAGGTCGCGGCATATTTCTGTAGGCAGTTTCCTCCGGAAATTCTTGCGGGGCTCGGGTTCCATCCCGCCAGGATTCTGAGTGGAGCTGTGCCTTCTGCCGAAAGGGAAGGGGAGAAATATGTTCGTCCTGACGCCTGCCCGTACTGCAAGAGCATTCTCGGAAACATGAGCCTGAAAAAAGGGATTCTCGGAAAGGCATCAATAATCGCGGCCGTCGCAACATGCGATATGATGAGACGTACCCTCGACACGATGCGCAAGGAATTCGATATTCCCATATTCACCATCCACGCACCAGCAACAATATCGGAAAACACCAGAAAATTCTTCATTTCGCAGATGCAGGGGCTGGTTGAAGAAATATCTTCTTTCGTTGGTGAAAATTTCAATTCCCGAAAAGCATTGGACTACTTCAAGTCAAGAAAAAAAATCGCAGTAAAACTTTACAGGATTTCTCTTTCAGGAAATGTTCCGCATTCTGTGCTTTCGCGGCTCATCCACCTTTTCAACTTTTCTTCACCAATAAGACTTGACCGCTTTTTAGATCAAGTTATAGAGAATATTCCAAAACAAAAACCTAAAATTAAGATTCTACTTGTAGGTTCCGCACTATGCATGGAAGACAGTTGTGTGCCTAGCTTTATCGAGTTGAGCGGAGCGGGGCTTGTCAACTTGACATGCAGCGGAATAAACCAGCTCGAAGGCTACCTGGACGCTTCAGCATCCAATGGCAGGGGCGGAACAGCAGAATGCATTGCGAAATTCGCAGAGATCATCCTCGATGCTCCTCAATGCATACGGAGCCGCCCAAACAATGCAGTCTATGACAGAATAAAGTCTTATGTCAGCAAGACCGGAGTTGACGGAGTTATCCTGAAAACTCTCAAGTTCTGTGATCTGTGGAATACTGAAAAAGAAAGAATGAGAGAATTTCTCGGTATCCCGTTTCTTGTTCTTGATACAGACTATTCTGGCAGTTCCGACGAATCGCTCAAAAACAGGATAGACGCATTTGTTGAAACTCTGGAGGCACCTCGGAATATACAGCCACAAAAGAGCACAAAAGGCACAAAACAAACAAGATTGTAATTATGTGATATATTTTCCCGCATGATCAGTGTGTTCCGTGGTTATAAAATTGGTTGCGCCGCAAGCTGTCCCAATATTTATTGTGGTAAAATAGTGATTTGATTCGTGAAAATTTGTGAAATTCGTGTCTGATATTAATCTGAGTTTGAAAATATAGCAAGATGAGTAAAACTGACTTAAAAAGAATTTCGATCTCCGGATGGGATGATAAGTATCCTTCTGTTCCTGCGAATTTCAGAAATGAATGCAGGCATATGAGAGATCTCAAAGATAAGGAGCGTTTTTATCTTGAAGCTCCGTCACACTATGCGAGCAAAGGTGATATCCTTCTCAACAGACTGAAGTTCGATCCCTCGTTTGCAGCCCTGCGGCTATGGTCATTCCTGTTCAGCGAGAAGGACAGGCTTTTCGAGGCCAAGAAGCAAGGCTGGAAAATATTTGCAGCAATGAAAGACCTTGGAATTGTGCCGGTTATAACATATTCTCTGCCGAAAACACTTACCTTCTATGCGGACGAACTGTGGTGGGCTCCATGTTTTGCCGAAGACTCGAGACTGCTTGATATCGCCGCGAAACTTGGAGCAACCGAGGAGTTATGCTTTGTCAGGGCGGCCCTCGGTGCGATGAAGACGTTTGACTATTTCCCTGAACCAGACTTGTGCATTGCCGCAGTTGGAAGCTGCTGCGACGATTTTTCCGCAGTGATGCAATTGATAGAATGGCAGGGTCTCAAGGTTCACTGGTGGGAGATGCCTTCGAGAGATCTCCCAAAAACCGGCAGTGATCATAATATAACGCCATACGGAAAAACGCGTTATAAAAAGGAAATTCTTTCTTTCATCGCGGAGGAACTGAAAGGTGTTGCAAATGCCGCATCTGATGTGGCGGGAGAGAAAATCAGTAGTGCGATGCTTCTTGAAAACATGAGGAGATTCAACAGGATACGGAGACTTTTGAGTTCTTTGCGCGAAAAGGTTTATTCCGCTGAGCGCGCACCTCTGCCAGGCCTCGAAATGTTCCTGGCGGAATTTCTTCCGATGCACGGTTGCAGCGACCCGGAAGAGGCGGAAAATGTACTCGTATGTCTCCACAGTGAAGTTGACATGCGGCTTGCAAAGGGGCTGAGCACTTTCAGCGGAAAACCTGTGAGAATTTTCTGGGCGACACCTCCGACGGATGCGTCGCTTATAACAATTCTCGAAGACTGCGGCGGAACTGTATGTGGAACAGAATATCTTATAAGCCATTCGTTTTTCAACATAAGGACGACTGGTGATCCGTTTCTTGCATTGGCGGAGAACCACCTCGACGATCCCATGGCGGGCGCCTGCGGAGTCCGTGTCGGGAGAATATTGAAGGAGGCGAAGAAGTTCCGTGCGGAGGGCGTCATAATAAGTGGAATTTTCGGAGCGAGCCATTGCCCCTTCGAGGACAGACGGATTACAGACGAACTTAGAAAGGCTGATCTGCCTGTCCTATCCTTCGATGTGCCTTTCTCCCCGGGCCGCCCTTCCGAACAGGTAAAAAACCGGATAGAAAGCTTTGTCGAAATAATCAAGAAAAGAAGATGATGATGGCAACGCCGCATCAAATTTGCTTTCGCGACATTACCTAATTAATTACCTAGTTAGTTGCTGAACGAAAACGGCATATTTTTTAAAATTCACAACTCAATAGATCGGATTTTGCCCACCTCGTGCTTCTGTCCGTGCTTCCCGTCCTGTCAAAAGTTGTCAAAAAACACGAAATTATCATTTAACCGTATTTTCCG
>CAIQLG010000582.1 GCA_903872565.1 uncultured Lentisphaerota bacterium
CAGCTCAAGGCCTTTATCCAACGATTCCGCGTCTTTGCCCATGAGCGGACCGGTCTCCTTGGAATAGTCCATGAACGCCTTCATCGCATGGGCGGCAGTACCATAGAAGCCGTAGGTGTCCGACAAGTCTTCGTAGCGAACGCCCAGCATCAGATCCTGCACGCTGATGGACTCGGACGCCCCAGCGTCGAGGGTGATTTCGACACGATTCGAGCCCTGCTTAATCAGTTCGTTCGGAACCTCAAGCTCCAGTTGTCCATCGCGCCAGACTCCCTGATTCAAACGCCGACCATTGAATGCCACGCTGACGGCTTCGCCGTCAGCCACGGTCGCGGCTTGAACGTGCAGCCGAACCTGCGGCCAAATCCCCCCCGTGTTCAGGCCCTTCGCGTTTTCTCCGATTTCCAACGGAATTTGCAAGGTTTGACCTGGTTTGAGTTCTTCCGGTTTGCCGGGGGAGAGGGTCGGCAACTGCTGGAGCCGTTCGCCATTCTTCAGGCCTAAGTACTGCAAGGAATTGTAGCCCAATGGGTTGGCATAGTAGACCTTGTCGAGATCCGCCAGGGTCTTGGGATCGCCGAGTTCCCGCCACTGTGGAAGCGAGTAGGGAAGGTTGAACAGGTAAATACCGTCCACCCCGGCCTGCCAGGCGTTTGCCGCGCGAGCCCGGTAGGCCTTGAGGCTGTTGCGGTCGAAAGCCTTCTCATCGGAATTGTTCCAGCCCGCATATTTTGGAATGTTCTGCCAGGAATTGCCCAAACAGGCATAGACGGGCACCTCGTATTGGTGTCCGAGTTGCGTCATGTTCGTCCACGGCTCCAGGAGAAAATCGCCGCCAGCCACCAGCACATCGATCAGATCCTGGCTTAACCAGGTCGCCACATCCAGGCCGATCGCCTGGCTATATGCGAGGGAGTCGGGAACGCGAACCGCGATGAGGAGGGGACGGGAGCGCCGCGCCCCGATCGTCTCGGTCATCGCGCGGATCCGCCGGAGCAGATCGGTCATCGCATCCCGGTGTTCCTGACCCAAGGGATTCCCTAAGGCGTGCGCTTTGAAAAAGACCGGGTGCCGAAAGAAATCCAACTCGATGCCGTCGATGTCATGACACTGACAAATCCGCCGGATTTCCTCGAACGCCCGCTGCCGGATGGCAGGGTGTCCGTAATCCGCCCCAGACCAGTAGCCATACGGAGGATTGTTGTCTTGCAAGTCCAGCAAATATTCCGGATGGTTCCGCTTGAACTGCGACAAGCACATGCAGTCACTGTAATCGTGAATGTCATTCATCCTGAACGAACAAAAGATCTCCATCTTTTCCTGACGGCAGAAATCCGTTATCACAGTCAAGGGCTCGATCCCATATTTCAGGGTGGACGGCACGTAATCGGTGAACAGGTACACCCGGTTATAGAAGAGGGAATCCACCTGCGTTCCGGCCAGCGGGGACGTACTCTCATCGAGAAACGCCTGGCGCGAAGGCACACCTTTGAAGTATCGCGCGTCACCGCCATCGTTGTTGCAAATGATCCGCCGCTGTCTATGGGCCGCCTGCTTGCGCTGTTCTTTCATCCCGTAATTCCTCCTGTTTTTGTTTTAATTATTTATTGGACAACACTCCAAACTTCAACGGCATGTAAAATGAATCCGTTCCAGTGGGCGACCAGGCGGAACGTTCAATCCCGGTGCTGCGCGCCCGCTGCCGACAGACGTTGATGGCCCACGGGAACGTGGCGGAGGGGCAGTACCCCTCGACCGATTTCATGGGATCCACGCCTCCATCCATCATATCTCCGACGGGAACGAGCATTTCTACGCTCCAGAACGTGTCGCCCTTGAACACGGCGATCTGGGTGCTCGAAGACCAGGCCAAGTTGGTTCCATCCTTCATGTCGGCATCAAAAATTGCGCCAGCCGGATTGACCGCAATCTGATAGTAGGAATGTCCCTGG
>CAIQLG010000583.1 GCA_903872565.1 uncultured Lentisphaerota bacterium
TCCTTTTATGGTTTTATAAAAATCCAGATATGGTTATTATATAATAACCATGTAAAAAAACAAGAGGGAAACCTTTTTTGAACGGTATTTTTTCGATTATTTTTCAGAAATGGTTATTAAAACACTGGGATTTTAGGTTGAGAGCCACCGAGCCTTCCGGAATCTTCATGACAACTGTAAGCTTGACCGTATAAGTCTTGTCGTTTCCTGAATCCTGTGTCCAGGCCACTTGCGCTGCAACAATGGCCATTGTCAATAGAAACATCCTGATTAACATCCAGCAATCTCCTTGTGAAAATTTTAGTACGTGAGCCAAATTCAACTTCGCTGAAAACTCTCTTCTTTTCCGCCTATCTTCGCAAAATACATTGTGTATAATTGTAATTATAACATATCGCAATAATACTGTCAAGCACAATTTTTTATTTTTCTTTATTTAATTTTTATTATAATGACACCTTCACAGTGAATAGGCTTGAAAAAGTACAATATGGAGATAATGTCTGCACAGGGTTAGTTAATAAATACTTAATTATGGATGCGAAGTCTTATGGGTTCCTCAAGAAAACACGATTATCAGATAGCCAAGGAGCAGATTCTTGATCTGATAGTCAAAGGCAAATACGAGCCTGGTGACAAGATTCCCACTTATACCGAGCTTGTGAAAATGTTCAAGGTTGGGCAGATATCTGTCCAGTACGCCGTCAAGTCGCTCATGAAGGAAGGCGTTCTGACAAACAGAAGGGGCAGCGGATGTTATGTGAAGTCGGCACCTGCGGAAAAAGGCGCATCTGGACATTCGACGGACAACGAGATGTCTGACGCTGAAGATATAATGTCATTCCCCAATCTGATGCTAAGCAAGACCATAATAAAAGTGGGGCTCCCGCAAAAATCCGTGAAGTGGTATTTAGCTTTGCTGAAGAAGATTTTCATGGAATTTGAGAACAGTAACAGCCGTGTCGGAATTGAAATTGTGGAATACAGAAATCACGATGAACTGAAGAGCAAGATCCTTGCCCAGGAACTTGATCTTTTCCAGATTGGCCTGGCCGACCTGCCGATATGGGCCGATTCAGGCATATTGCTGGATCCCTCCACGATCGGAACCCTTGATTTTTCGGCGGATGATTTTTTCAAGCCATTCCATGACGCCTGCTCGTACAATGGCATACAATGGGGCATACCTCTGGAGGCAAGAGCCGTCTGCCTCTTCTGCAATGGCGATCAAATGAGTCTTGCCGACGAGATTTTCCCTGTCATGGATTTATTTGATTTTCTTGAAAAGGTTGAAAAGATGGCCGGAGAGGAGGGCTTCAAAGCGCAAAAATTCATACTGAACTCTTCGAGCATCATGGACTTTTTCTATTTTTCGAGGGGGCAGGGATATGGGCGCGACTTCTTCAACGGCAGAGTGTTCGGGTCTCCGGAACTGCTTGATTTCATGAAAAAAATTGAAAAATACTTATGTGACGGCAGAATCTTCGACAGGGATATTTTCAAGGATCCCGATCACGGGAAAACGGTATCCCGAAATCTGGCCGCCGGATCTTATGCGATGGTACTGCATAAGACTTCCATTCTCCGCGATGAAACGTATTCCAAATACTGGCATGTCCTTCCGTCGCTGTTCGGCAGGCATGGCACGTCCGAGCTCATGGGCGAAGTCAATGTGATATCCTCCTATTCATACAAGTCTCTGGAGTGTCTTGCACTAATCAACTATCTTGGGAGCCGCGAGGTCCAACTTTCATTGTCCGCGGAAGGGGTTCTCGTCGCCCACCGGGAGGCATGTGAAAATCTGAGATGCAGCCTTGATCGGGATTCCGTCGGCAACATGCTCGAATACTTGAAGACAGGCACCGTCATGCAGATAAAAACACGCTACGAGTCTGAGCTTGCCTACAAGATTTATTTGCCCGAAGCCTGGAAGTTGAACGGTGGAGTCATAACCACCGATGAGTTCCTCAAAGTGATGGGGAAAAATATCGAGATATTGAAGAAAATATCCAGGACACCACCGGAATTTCTGGACGGGGCCGGACGCTATGAAATGAAGTCCCAGAGACGGACACTTCATGAATCCTGAACCTTGACTTAACCGCGGAGACACAAAGGCAATATAATTCCTCAAGCCGTTTTATTTTTGACATGTCGTGATTCACTGAATATTTATCTGGTCGGTGCCTATGCTGCTGGATCTTACAACAAACGGGAAAAAATCTTTAGCTGACACTGTGGTTCTGCCATCCCATTTGGAGAGGGAAAAACCGGGCGGAAGCGCAGCATTGCATAATGGTGTCGTACAAAAAGAATGGAACAATGGAGATCTGATTCTTGACGATTTCACCGTGATTGACATCCTCGGCGAAGGCGGTATGGGAAAGGTGTTTCTAGTCCAAAGCAGGACAACCGGGATGCGTTTTGCAGTCAAACGGACCAAGGCGCCTAACGAGGAGGCTCGTCGCAATTTCTTGGCGGAACTTCAAACTTGGATAGATTTGCCTGAGCATCCAAACCTGCTGGCCTGCCGCTTTTTCCGATCAGTCGGGAATGACATCCTTATCTTCGCAGAATATGTTCCAGGAAACAGTCTCGAGGACTGGATTGTTTCGCGCAGACTCTACGGACTTCATGAAAAAAATCCAAAAAAGGCGCTCGAGCGGATGCTTGACATCATAATCCAATTCGCCTGGGGACAGCATTGTCTGCACATACTGGGACTGGTGCATCAGGACGTGAAACCGGCCAATGTGATGATGACGGTGGAGATTGCAAAAGGTTCTGTCAGGGCGCAGGTTACGGATTTCGGACTGGCTCACACACGCCTGGCGGGCGGACAGCAACACATTCCTAAACCTGTAAAAGATATTCTGCCAAGCTTTGGCGGATATACGCCGGTATATTGTTCGCCGGAGCAGGAGAATAGGCGGAAGGTTACATTCAAAACGGATATTTGGAGCTGGGCAGTGTCAGTCCTCGAAATGTTTTCAGGAAAAATCTTCTGGTCTTCCGGTTCGGTGGCCGGAGCGGTGCTCGAAGAATTTTTAAAAAATGGCGGATGCAGCGAGGGAATTCCGCGAATGCCGGAGGAGCTTGCCGGAATTTTGAGAGAATGCCTAATAGAAAATCCGGAACAGCGGCTGGAAAGCCTGGGAGAGGCGGTTGAAAGACTGAAAAAAGTCTATCGGGATGAAACCGGAATGGAATATGACCGCGCTCTGATTGATCCGATCGTTTCAAAGGAAGAACGTAAGACCGGTGTCGGCGAGCGGAGAACAAGATGGGGAACTGCTTGGACAGATCCGTTAGTGTGGCTGAAACGGGCTTTGGCGGCTGAAGGGTGGAACCAGGCGGAAGCAGAGAAAATTCTGGCACAGCAGGGAATCTCCCGTCGCGGACAACTTGTTGCGGAATTGGCGGGGTATGATGCCGCCAAACATGTTTACGATCGTCTGATCAACGCTGGACGGAAGGATCTGGAGGAGGAACTCGCCAAGCTGTGTTCGGAAAAAGCTTTCGTGCATGAGACGTCAGGCGATGATCAAGGTGCTATAGCCGAATATGAACGTTCCATCGGGATTTATGAACGGCTGGTCAAGACAGAGAGCAGATCCGAACTGGCCAATGATCTTGCCTATGCATATATGAACAAGGCAACAGTCATCCATACTATCGGCAACAATACGGCCGCGATTGGACTCTATGACCAGGCACTCGAAATTTGGGAACGGCTGGTCAAAAAGGATGACCGGCACGAACTTGCCAACAATCTGGCTAAACTCTATGCGAACAAGGCAAATACACTGAGTAATCTTGGGGACAATATTGCTGCCAATACACTTTTTGATCAAGCTATCGAGATTTGGGAACGACTGGTCAACAAAGCTGGGAGGCGTGAACTGGCCAACAACCTGGCAACTACATATATGAACAAGGCAATTGGCCAATCTGCTCTTGGAGACAATAGGACTGCGGTTGGGCTTTTTGATCAAGCTCTCGACATTTACGGGCGGCTGGTCAATATCGAGGGAATGCACGAATTTGCCAATCTTCTTGCTACTGCGTATATGAACAAAGCACTTGCCAAGTCAACCCTTGGAGACAACAGTACCGCAGTTGGACTTTGTGACCAGGCCCTTGAAATCTACGAACAGCTTGTCAATGTCGAGGGCAGGCGCGAATTCGCCTACAACCTGGCTAATGTGTATTTGAATAAGGCGGGAGCAGTTTCTACTCTCGGAGACAATATGTCTGCAGTTGAACTTTTTGACCAAGCCCTTGAAATCTACGAACAACTTGTCAATGTCGAGGGAAGACGCGAACTTGCCTACCACCTGGCTACCGCATATATGAACAAGGCAGAAGCACTTTCTACTCTCGGGGACAATCTGGCTGCGGTTGGACTTTGTGATCAAGCCCTTGAGATATGGGAGCGGCTGGTTAATACGGAGGGCAGACGCGAATTTGCCAATGATCTGGCCAATGAGTATCGGGAAAAGGCTAAGACACTGTCTGTCCTGGGGAAACATCAGAATGCATTGGAGCTTTTTGACCGTGCCATCGAAATTTATGAACAGTTGATCAATACGGATGGAAAATGTGAATTTGCAGGAGATCTTGCTTCTGTAAAGGCTCATAGAGGACTTCTGATGGTTGAGATTGGGAATACGGAAATTGGCAGGCAGGAGGCGGAAAAAGCTGTGGTCGTTCTGCGCCAAGAGATCAAACGCACCGGACGCGCGGATCTGAAAAAAGTGCTTGAGGATGTGCTGGTTCACTTTTGATTGAATGGTTCCGGACTTCCGACATTTTGGATGCTCAATGTGGGAATTGATTATGTCTGCGATATCTGCAAAATGCCCGCACTGCAAAATGATTCTGCCATTACTATCATCCCATGACGAGTTTTTCGAAGTCGTCGGGTGGACGGATTGGGCGTCTTGACGCAATGTCCACGCAGGCGTGAATGGTGTGTCCCTCCACTAGGAGTTCTCCATTTTTGCGAACTTCGCAGTTTATGATTATTTTCGCTCCTCTGACTTCCTGAATCCAGCCGGATATCTCAAGGAGATCATCGTATCTCGCGGAATTCCTATATTTGCAGACCGCCTCGATCACTGGAAGCATTATCCCCCGCTTCTCGATTTCGAGATATGGAATTCCAGCCTCTCTGAGAAGCTCATTCCTAAGCCTCTCGAAATAGACAAGATAGTTGGCATAATAGACTACCCCCATCTGATCAGTGTCGGCATAGGGAACACGGTACGAAATCACACTTTTTTTCATTTAAATTCCTTATCAAAAATTATAGCAAATGTTTTTGTAAAAGTAGGCCAAGTCTCGACCTGTCCCTCATAGTTCTGCACTTGCAGAACGACGTGGGATGAGACTTGGCATGTCTGGTTTCATCGAAACCAGACCTACTTTTACAAATCATGCTAGATCGCTACTTCGCGCCGTAAGGGTGTTTTTTTCCTGCAGGGAAAAACCTATCCCCTTACTTCTTGGCTCTGGCACAAAATCCATTTTAATGAAGTGTCAGAGTGTCAGGAAAAACTTTGACACTTTGATACTATGACACATTGATACTTTGTTTGCGGCTTTGTAGCATTGATTTATTAACTATTGCATATATCCGATCCACAACCTCGTCCGCTGTCATTTCGCTGCAATCCACGAGGACTGCATCGTCGGCCTTACGGAGAGGCGCCATATCCCTTTTGCTGTCCATCTCGTCCCGTGCCGCAATTTCCTTCGCGACGGACGCAATTGTCGCGCCGTCTGCAGTCTCTCCGCTCTGCTCGAGCCTCCGTTTCGCCCTGACCTCCGGAGACGCAGTAAGGAAAAACTTGTATTTAGCGTCGGGAAAAATGACAGTTCCGATGTCTCGGCCTTCCATTACGATGGTGCCGAGGCTGACGAACTGTCTCTGCCGGTTCACAAGCCAGTCTCTGACTTCCGGCATTGCGGCGATTTCAGAGACATGTCTTGATATTTCCGGCGCCCTGATTTCGGTGCCTGCTGGTTTTCCGTCCATGGTCAGAATAAGCTTTCCATCTGTTCCTGTCACATAGTTTATGTCAATGTTCTCCAGCATTTCTTTAATTTTTTTCCTGTCGAAGGGGGATTTGAGGCCGGTTCTGAGCGCTGAATATGTGACAGCCCGATACATGTTTCCGGTGTTGACATAATGGGCTCCGAGTTTTTCGGCGATTCTGCTGGCCACGGTGCTCTTGCCCGCCGCCGCCGGCCCGTCTATGGCTATGACATCCTGTTTCATTGATAATTCATTCTTTCACGTGTTCATTGATCGCATTTTCAATTGCCTGGAACCAATCAAGGTGATCCCCAATTGACTTGCTAACCTTTATGAGCTCACGCTTAGTGAGAGGACGTTCCAAAACTTCATTGGCAACATCTTGAATATCATCATTGTTTATCGAATAAACAATTTCATCGTCTATCTTATTTTTCATAGCTCATCTCCCTAGTTTTTGTACTTGTGAAAAAACATTTTTACGATGCCAGCAAACTGTATTCTGATGCGGGTGGATTTCATTGTTGTCGGGCAAAAATATACACACTTTTTTTTGTGATAATGCTCTGACAAATTCCAAATTTTTTAATTACTCCTCCATGTTTTAGCATTGCTCGAAGTAAAGCCCGTTCGACTTGTTCTCGAGTTGGCATAGACAACTCTTCAAGCATCTTGCGTTCATAACTCATGGACATTCCTTCTATTCATTTACAAACTTGAATCCGCATTAACAATGGTATTCCATATATTGTTCCGATTTTTCTCTAAATAATATATGTAATTGACATCCTTTCAAATTCCAATCTGATTAAATCGTAAAAATGGTAACCGTTAAGACGATATTTTTTAAAAATCGAATTTATGCCCCGAAGGTGGCAGGGTTTATAAAGCCTAATCCTTGCAGGATTATATTCAGTCAGAACACTCTACTAACTTGATCGTATAGGAAATTGTATTTTTCGAAGGAATGCCGTATGGCTTGAAACTTGTAGCCACGGCCATGTTGGCCGTGACGCCTCCAACATGGAGGCGGCTACATTAGTCCCGGCGTAGCCGGTTAAGTTCATGTCGAACTCATACAGAAGGACACATCAACTGTCGAAAAAGACAAGATTCCAGATTGAAATAGGAATCCCATTCCAATATAGTAAATATTTATTGAAACATATGCAGAAACATATTTTAAAAAGATACTAAGGTCAGGGAGAAGGCAGATGGTCAAACTAAAGGTACTTCAACAGCTTGCGAAACATCACGGGACGCCGTTGTTCGTGGTGGATCACGACATATTGCGGAAAAACTATGCGGAATTCCGGAAGCATCTGCCACGGGTGCAGGCCTACTATGCCGTCAAGGCGTTCGCCGATCCCCAGGTGGTCAAAACCCTGTTCGAGGCGGGCTCGAGTTTTGATGTAGCATCAATGCCCGAATTCAAGATAGTTCACGAATTCATCAAGGACATGCCGCACAAGGAACGGCAGGACTGGATTTGGGACAAGATCATATATGCCCATCCGATCAAGGCTGGCAAGACCTTGCAGGAGCTTAATCCCTATAAGCCGCTGGTGACATACGACAACTCCGAGGAAATACGGAAGATAAAGAAATATGCGCCGAACGCAGGGCTCGCATTGCGCCTCAAAGTCCTCAACACCGGTGCAATGGTGGAGCTTTCCTCTAAATTCGGCGCCGCGCCGGGCGAAGCAGTTGATCTCATTCTCGAGGCGGACCGCGCCGGGCTTGTCGTGGAAGGACTGAGTTTCCACGTGGGAAGCCAAACTACGAACTTCGAAAATTTTGTGCAGGCGATCAATCTTGCCGCAAGCATATTCGAGGAGGCGAAGTCGCGCGGTTACACCAAGATGAATCTGCTCGACATCGGCGGCGGATTTCCGGTGCCGTACGACAAATCCGTAAAGCCATTCAAGGAGCTGGCAAAAAAAATCAATGCAGAACTTAACCGTCTATTCCCAAAAGAGATACAGATTCTTGCCGAACCTGGAAGATTCATGGTGGCGACTGCCGCGACCGCGATCTCGACAATCATCGGCAAGGCCGTGCGCGACGGCAAATTATGCTACTACATAGACGACGGTGTCTATCATACTTTTTCAGGAATTCTCTTCGACCACTGCCAGTACAGGCTCAACGCGTTCAAGAATGGACCAAAGGATATCTGCACCGTCTTCGGACCGACATGCGACGCGCTGGATGTCGTCTCGATGTCGGAGGAACTTCCCGGTAATTTGAAGCTTGGAGACCTGCTGTACAGCAAGAACATAGGCGCCTACAGTGTTGCATCTTCGACTCCTTTCAACGGATTTCCACCGGCCAAAATCGTGCATGTGAATAAATAATACCGATTTGCAGATGACAACCGCTTCTGTCAATCAATTATTTTCCCCGCAATTGAAGAAATATCTGTCCAGGGGATTACTTTTGCGTCTTTGCGCCGTTCATAACGATTTCCTCCATAGATAAGGACTCCAGGCTCTGCTACTTTTCCGGCAAAATCGTTCCAGAGAGCCATGTTGCGAAACCAGTCGGAATTGACTGTCTCTCCTGATTTGATCTCTACTGGGAACAAAGTTTTCCCATGGTCAACTATGACATCTATTTCGACACCGGTGCTGTTCCGCCAGAAGTAGAGGTTTGATTTAAGCCCTTGGTTATATCTTGCCTTGAGAAGTTCTGAAACTATAAGATTTTCGAAAAGCATGCCACGGAGCGGATGTGAGACAAGCTGTTCCTGCGACTGTATTCCGAGCAGTCTCGAAACGAGACCTGTGTCATAAAAATAGAGTTTCGGCGACTTGACCAGGCGCTTCCTGAAATTGGAATGGTGAGGGGGAAGAAAGAATATGATGTAGCTGGCGTGTAGTATTCCCATCCAAGCCTTGATGGTGTTATGATGCACTCCGCAATCAGTGCCTATCCTGTTCATATTCAATAGCTGGCCAGTGTTTGCAGCGCAAAGTCCCATGAATTTCTGGAAGCTGAGTATATCTTTGAGATTGATAAGCTGTCTTATGTCCCTTTCAATATATGTGGCGATATATGAGTTGTACCAGCGGTCGATACGGGGCTTGCGATCATAAATAGGAGGATATGCGCCTTTTATGATGAGTTCGTCTGCAACAGACTGAATTCCGGATGCGGATTTGATCTCATCGAATGAAAACGGGAGCAAGTCCAAGTAGCCGGCGCGCCCTGCAAGGGATTGGCTGATTGATTCCATCAGCAGAAAGTTGCTGGAACCTGTCAGGATGAACTGCCCCATTTCTTCGCGACTGTCCACGATGCCCTGCAGATAGGAGATAATTGATGGAACCCTCTGAACTTCGTCAAAAATAGCCCCTTTCTCATATTGTCCCAGGAAACGACGGGGATCTTCCGAGGCGAACGCCCTGACATCTGGATCCTCCATGAGGACATAAGGTTTCCGGGGAAATGTTTTCTGGACAACAGTGGTCTTTCCCGATTGGCGGGGACCATTCACCACCACGACCTTGAATTCTTTTGCAAACCGTCGCAATTCGGCTTCTGCGACACGTTTAATCATCAGGTCTTTTCCTTGTTTTTTTATTTTACAATTTGATAGTTCAATTATCAAAATAGCATAGACATATCTTTTGTCAAACATGTTCTCCATGAATCTACACGAATTATTGGGAGTACATTATTTTGCTGGCAAGAGATTTTGTTTTCTTAAAACTCCAGTTTTTCCGGCCATACGGTGCCGATCTTGTCAACCTTCGCGTTCTCCTTGGCGTCTCCGCCGATCATAAGAATTTGAATGCCGGGAAATTCTGAAACAACATTTTCAAGAATGCTTTTCCCTTTCACAAAAAACGATGTCGAAAGGGCATCGGCATCGCAGGCGCTGTCCGTGATGATTGAAACGGCGATCATTCCCTCCACCGGGAGCCCTGTCTTCGGATTCATTATGTGGGTAAATCTTCGTCCCTCGATCACAACATACTTCTCGTAGTTTCCACTTGTCGAGACGGAACGGCCTATTATCTCGACAGTTCCGCAGATGTCCTCCACATTGAACGGGTTTCTGATTCCCACTGTGTATTTTGTTTTCCCGGGCGGAGGCTCGCCAAAACAGTAGAGATTTCCACCGAGATTTATAATTCCGGACTTTATTCCTGCGGATTTCGCAGATTCCGCCGCAAGATCAACGGCATAGCCTTTCGCTATTCCCCCAAAGTCGAGCCGCATTCCGGGAACAGTGAACCTTACCGTTCTTGCCTCGTCATCGAAGATCACCTTATCGAGACCGGTCCGCGCCAGAGTCTTGTCAATTTCCACTTGGTCGGGGAGTTTTTCAGTTTTCTTGTAGAATCCCCAGAGTTCCATCAGGGGACCGGCGGATACGTCGAATCCGTGATCCGAGAGTTCATAGAAATGTCGTGACTTCCGAATTATTTCCCATAGCATTCCCGAGCATTTGAAAGGTTTTTCATAGGCGGTGGAGTTCATCATGGAGGCTTCGCTTTTCGGATCGAAAATGCTCAGGTTTTTCTCGACCTCCTGGAATTTGTCCTGAATCAGCAGTGCTGCGGAATTCGCAGTTTCAGGATTCCCGTAGAGCTTGATCTCAGCGAAAGTGCCCATTACCGGAATCTGCCGCACAAGCGGATCTTTGCCTGATCCGGACTGTACTGCATGTCGCACTTTAAGCAATGACACTCCGACTATCAGAACTGCGATCAGAAAGAAAAGAGCTATCCTGTATGAATATTTCATCCCAAAGGTTCCCGGTGATTTTGAAAAGGAAATACTCTATAACGTCTAGAATAGGAATTCAAGGACGAGCGAGAATTCAGGAGACAGCGCCTGACTGCGGGGGCCGAAGTTTTTCGGAGAAAAACTGTGATATTTGAGGGACTTAAGGGACTAGAGGGACGAAAGGGACAGCAGATAAAACGAGGTCCGTAACCGGTAATCTGTGGTCTCCGTCCTTTTGTTCCTAAATGTCCCTTTGACTTTGCTCCCTTCGACTTTATTGTAGCAAAATGAGGAAAAAACTTAAATTCCATATTAAAACCTACGGATGCCAGATGAACGAAAGGGATTCCGAGGCGATTTCCGCAGCCCTTGAGGCTGGCGGCCTCTCTGCTACAGCGTGCGAAAATGATGCCGACGTACTGGTTTTCAATACGTGCAGTGTGCGAGAAACTGCCGAGCGGAAGGCTGTCGGGAAAATAGGGATCATGAAGAAACTCAAGAAAGACCGGCCTGACCTGATAATTGGTGTTGCTGGATGCATGGCGCAACGAATGAAGGATGAACTCTTTGCGAAACTCCCGCACATAGACTTTGTCGCTGGTACAGGACAAATACATAAAATTCCGGAAATCATAAACGGCATAATTGGCAAAAGAGAAAAAATAATGAACGTGGGTGAAACTTCTGAAGACGAGAAAGAACTTCTCGATGGCTTCGGGGGGCACCTTTATGGCGACGGCAAGATATCCGCGCTCGTTTCCGTGATGAGAGGATGCAACCGATTCTGCAGTTACTGCATAGTCCCCTATGTCAGAGGAACAGAGAATAGTCGACCGCAGGAAATTGTTTTGCGCGAAATTCGCAATCTTGCAGACCAGGGAATCAAGGAGATTATTCTTCTTGGACAGAACATCGCCGCATACGGTCTTGACAATTCCATGCTCGGCAGGAAAAAATCGCCTTTTGCGGAACTTCTCGGAAAAATCGAGGATATAGACGGTATTCTGAGGGTTCGTTTCACCTCGCCGCATCCGGCATATTTTTCCGACGACCTCATCAATGCGGTGGTTTCACTCCCTAAAGTTTGTAAAAATGTTCATTTGCCGATGCAGTCGGGTTCGGACAATATCCTGAAGAAAATGAACAGGCCATACACTTCGGCGGAATATCTGGCAATCGTGGAGAATCTGAGGAAAGGTGCTCCGGAAATGACATTTTCGACGGATGTGATAGTCGGATTTCCCGGCGAGACGGAGGAGGACTTTCTACAAACTCGGGATTTGATGAACAAGGTCGCCTTCGACAATGCCTTCATTTTCAAGTATTCGCCCCGTGAGGGGACGAAAGCTGCGAATTTCGCGGACGATGTGCCGAAAACAGCCAAGGAGGAGAGGAATCAAATTCTCCTGAAGGATCTCGCCTTGCGGGCGGAAAAACACAACAAGGCAATGCTTGGTTCGCTGGTCGAAGTCCTTGTCGAAGGACCAAGCAAGAGAAATTCCGAAAAATGGTGTGGCAGGACGGGAACCAACAAGGTTGTGATTTTCGAGCCTGATGGCAAGATCTCCACCGGCGACATTCTCGAGTTGAAAATATCCCGCGCAACCTCGATGTCATTATATGCATGAATAATTGCATCAAAAAAAATATTTTTATGGATTATTGCAGGAAGGAATGCTACATTTTGGGCTTCAAATTTGAAATTCGGAGCATTGACCGATAAATGAAAACAGCTTTATTTCCGGGGAGTTTCGACCCTGTGACGAACGGCCACCTCGACATTGTGAGCCGGGCGCGGGCTATTTTCGACAGGGTAATAGTTGGAGTCGCAATGAACGACGACAAGAGTGCGCTTTTCTCGATAGAGGAGAGGAAGGAGTTCCTGAACGCTGTGTATGGAGGCAAGGACGGAATAGTGGTCGAGTCGTTCACGGGGCTGCTTTTGAATGCAAGAAGGGATTTCAAGGCAACTGCCGTGGTGCGCGGACTAAGAGCTATATCCGACTTCGAGTACGAGTTCCAGATGGCGATGATGAACAGGGAGCTCGACAAGGAATTTGAGACGGTATTTCTCATGGCGAGCCCGGATTACTCGTTTGTCAGTTCCAGGATGATAAAGCAGATTGTAATGCTTGGCGGCGATGTCGCGATGTTTGTACCGGAAATTGTAGCTCAGGCTCTTGAGGAAAAGAGGAAAAACAGGAAGATTAAAGAATGATCAAGGTTAACTTGAGAGAAATAGAAAAGGGGGAAGTAAGGCTTTACGGAAGCGTAAGTCCTGCCGAGCTCGAGATATTTGACGAGAGCCTGTTTTCCTTTCCGGAGGACATCCAGTACGACATAGAAGTTACGATGACAAGCGGGATAGTCATGGCTCAGGGGACGCTTTCGACCAATGCTCACTGCAAATGCGGCAGGTGTCTGAAGGAGTTTGACTATAAGCTTGACCTAAGAAATATTTTTCACTTGTATGAAAATCCAGTATCTGAAGAAATTGACTTGACGACAGACATTCGAGAGGATATAATTATTGCTTTTCCACAAAATATCATCTGTGGAGAGGACTGCAAAGGGCTCTGCCCAGTCTGCGGAGAAGATAGAAATGTGGTTGATTGCGGCTGCAAGGTAGAAGAACCTGCCAGCGAAGTTTGGAAAGCACTTGATGCCCTGTACAAATGATCGCTGTGGGATCAAAATATGTTGATTTGTAAAAAATAATAAACTGAGGAATAAAAATGGCTGTCCCAAAAAGAAAAAAATCGAAGATGAAAGTCCGCCAGGTTAAGGCTTCCAAGCGCTGTAAGCCCATCCAGGTGAATCATTGCAAAGTGTGCGGTGCGCCCGTGAAGCCTCATAGGATATGCGTGGCATGCGGGAACTACAAGGGAAAACAAGTAATAACAGTATAAATTAAGAAACAAAAAAAATGAAAATTGCTCTTGATGCCATGGGTGGCGATTTCGCTCCCGAAGCGGCAATTGTAGGTGCCAGACAGGCTCTGGATCTTCTTCCGGAGGTGAGTCTTGTCATTGTCGGACACAAGGACAAGCTTGCCCCTCTCCTCAGGGACAACGGGCTCGCCCGCTGCGACAGGGTGGAAGTTGTTCACGCCGAGCAGACAGTGATGATGGGCGAACCCTCCACCGCATCAATAAGAGCAAAAAAGAATTCGTCTATAACAGTCGCTGCCACCCTTGTGAGCGAGGGAAGGGCGGAAGCTGTGGTGAGTGCTGGACATACAGGTGCCGCAGTGGCGGCGACAAAAGTCAGGATGAGGCTCCTTCCCGGAGTGGACAGGCCTGCCATTGCCACTATTATGCCGAGCCAGAGTGGCCCCTTTGTCCTGATTGATGCAGGGGCAAACGTCGAATCCGAACCGATAAACCTGGTTCAGTTTGCCGTGATGGGCGAAGTCCTGGCGAAAATTTTCCTTGGAATCACCAATCCGCGTGTCGGAGTTCTAAGCGTTGGGGAAGAGGATGTGAAAGGGAACGATCTCACAAAAGAGGTGTTCAAACATCTTTCATCAATGCCGATCAACTTCATCGGAAATGTGGAGGGCAAGGTTATCTTTCAGAAATATGCCGACGTGGTAGTCTGCGACGGATTTGTCGGCAATGTCCTTCTCAAGTCCACCGAAAGCCTTGCCAAGGCGACAATGTTTTGGCTGAAGGAGGCGTTCTCCAAAAACACCTTCCGCATGACGGGTGCTCTCCTGGCGAAGGAGGCCTTCAAGGAACTCAAGGAGATCGGAGACTACGAGGAATATGGTGGCGCGCCGCTTCTCGGCGTCAACGGCCTCTGTATAATAGGGCACGGAAGTTCGTCCCCGAAGGCGTTCAAGAACGCCATAAGACTGGCATCTAAATTCATAAAATACAACTTGAATGAATGTCTGGCAAAAAGGATACAGGAGACCGGCGCTGACGCGGCGAAGCTTAAGAAGACTTGATAGGAGCTGGAAAAATGGGAATTAAAATAAAAGGTACAGGTTCTTACACGCCTGAAAAAATACTTACCAATGCCGACCTTGAAAAGATGGTTGACACGAACAATGAATGGATTGTCACCAGGACTGGCATAGAGGAAAGAAGAATTGCAGCACCCGACCAGGCATCGTCCGACCTAGCCTGCAAGGCATCGGAAAAGGCGCTTGAGATGGCTGGAACCACCGCCGAGGAATTAGATCTTATAATTGTGGCGACAATAACGCCGGACAAACTGTTCCCAAGCACATCTTCGATACTTCAGAGCAAGTTGAAAGCCGTCAATGCGGTATGTTTCGATCTCCAAGCCGCCTGTTCAGGCTTTCTCTACGGTCTTGAGTGCGCAAACGCTCTGATGTCAAGCAATCCCAAATATACGAAAGCACTCATCGTCGGAGTCGAAAAACTCTCCGGGATAACAGACTGGCAGGACAGAAACACCTGTGTCCTTCTTGGCGACGGCGGAGGTGCAGTTGTCCTCGAAAAAAGAATTGACAAGAACGACATCGGGGGAATCCTCGCAAGCAAGCTTGGCTCAGACGGCAACTACAGGGACATAATCCAGGTTCCTGCCGGCGGATCGTCAATGCCGACAACACACGAGACGATAGACAAGCGGCTTCACTATATGAAGATGGAGGGGCAGGAGGTCTTCAAGCTGGCTGTCAACGCGATGTCCAAAGCCTGCAAGGAAGTGATGGAGACCGCCAAGGTCAAGCCTGAAGACATAAGGTGGCTGATTCCGCACCAAGCGAATCTGCGCATCATCAAGGCCGTAGGCTCCAAGCTTGGCATGAACGAGGAAAATGTCTTTGTCAATCTGAACAAGTACGGCAACACCTCCGCAGCCTCCGTGGTTATTGCGCTCGACGAAATAGTCCGCTCGGGAAAAATCAAGAGAGGCGATTATATTCTTCTCACGGCGTTTGGTTCGGGTCTCACCTGGGGAGCAACTCTGCTCAGATGGTGAGAACTTAACCGGCTATGCCGGAACTTAATACCATATTTTTTCCCGCGAAACACGCGAAAAATACAATTTCCTATAGGATCAAGTGATGGATGACAATTGGAAGGGTGAAAAATATCTTGGATATGGAGCCGCCGCCCTGATCGGTCTTGGATGCCTTGCCGTACTTAGGCCGTTCCTGTCCGCACTGCTTTGGGGCGCGATCATCTGCTACACGACCTGGCCAGTCTTCCAGTTCGTCAAGAAACAGACAAAAGGCAGAAATACCCTTTCGGCGTGTATCATGACCATTATGATAACGGCGGTTCTCCTTATGCCCTTTGCCTTTGTCGCATTCGAACTGGCTGAAAACATTTCAAGATTTAGTGAGTTGAAAAATATTGTCAGAGATGACGTATTGCCGTCTTTTCCAAAGTGGATTGCGAAAATTCCTGTCGCTGGCTCGTTCCTCAGCGACAGGTGGAAAGAATTTTCTGCCGACACCGGGCTTTTGCTGCTTCATGTCAAAGATTTCGTAGTCTCCAACCATTCGTGGTTCTTCAAACGGTTTTTCGACATTGGCGGTGCCCTGTTCGAACTAACACTGAGCGTTTTCGCATGCTTTTTTTTCTACAGGGACGGCGAATTTTTCGCACATATCCTGGAACAGGCCGTCAACCGCATAGCCGGCACCTTCAAGCACCACGTGATTGAGACGGTCGGAAATACAATAAGGGGCGTTGTCTATGGGATCATCGGGACGGCCATATGGCAGGGGGTCGCTGCAGGTTTCGGCTTCTGGCTTGCAGGCGTGCCATCGGCCCTTCTTCTGGGATTCATAACATTTGTACTTTCCCCGATTCCGGCGGGGCCGCCAGTAGTGTGGATAGGCGCCTCGATATGGCTTTTCAATCACGGTTTTACAGGCTGGGGGATATTTTTGCTCATATGGGGTGCAATCGCCGTCAGCTCGGCAGACAACGTCATAAGGACTTATCTCATAAGCAAAAGCGCCAATATATCATTCATCCTCATCCTCCTGGGAGTTCTCGGCGGAGTTCTGTATTTCGGATTCATCGGGATATTCCTCGGCCCCGTCCTCCTCGCGATCGGATACAACATCCTCAAGGAGTTCTGCATCAGAGATCAGAAAGCCTTGCCGGCTGATAATGCGAAAACACCCCCTTAGTGCATATCTATGCAAGAGTTGGAGGCGGGCGTTACAACGCGCACCGCGCCAGTTCCTGACCCTGCTGACGGGGAGGCTCAGAGTTGCGAAAACGCAACTCTGCCCTTACCATGTTGGAATTAGTGTCTGGCTTTTGCTTTGACTTTCAATTTTTCCGGCATTTTTTCAATTGAATATCTCAAGGCCGTCCGGGGCATTACAGTTTTATTTTTCATGACATATTCAAATACTTCCTTCTGGTGTCTGCGGCTGGCTTCCTTCAGCATCCAGCCATAGCCTTTCTGCACGAGATCATCCTGGTCTAGGAGAAGAATATTCGCGAGCTCAAATATATCGTCAAGAAATTTTCCCTCTCTGGCCGGGATGATGAGAGAGACTGCGGAGGCGCGGCGCATCCAGCGGTTCCTTGATTTGGCCCATCTTTTCAGTTCCTGCAAAAATGCCGGATATATTTCCAGAAACGCACCTATGCTATGATTGCAGAGAGAGTCGCACGATGCCCAGTTCCCGACATAATTATCCACCCATTTCCGGAATATTTTAAAATCCGCAGGTTCATATTTCTTACAGATATAATATGACCAGTTGCATGCTACGAAGGATTCCTCCATATATCCCGATTCCCACAATTCCTCGCACAAGGCAAAGATTTCTTCTTTCCTCATGTCCTTGATTTCTTTGAAGTATTTTTTCCCGATGACTTCTACGGTTGCAGATTTTACTCCGTAGGGCTTGACTGATTCCTTGAAGAATCTGAAACTGCCTTTCCTCGTCTTCTCATCGGCGTTTTGTCTCAGTTCACGCCGGATATTGTCAATTATGTTTTTCATGTTCCCTGATATTTGCTTTGACTTTTTTTAAATAATTCGATGAAATCTTCCGGAGCGAGTACCGGAACTCCCTGTATCATCCTGACATGATTTCCTCTTCTTTCAAAAACAGGTTGAAATGATATATTCGATACCATGAAAAATAAAAATCAATGGCTTGAAAGAACTATTCTCCTGTACGGTGCCGGGACGGTTGCGAAATTCGCAGAATCGCATGTCCTGATCGTGGGGCTTGGCGGTGTAGGTGGTGCGGCGGCAGAATTTCTAGGCAGAGCCGGAATCGGGAAGTTTACCATAGCCGACAGCGATACAGTTGATGTGACAAACCGGAACAGACAACTTCCCGCCCTCTTGAGCACCCTGGGAAGACTTAAAACCGATGTCGTGGCCGAACGTCTCAGAGACATCAATCCCAATGTCGAGATTGTCGCGATTCCGGAATTTGTCAGGGACAAGAAGACAGATGAAATCCTGAGTGTCGGCTACGATTTTGTGATTGATGCCATAGACACGCTGACATTCAAAGTCAATCTCATCGCCAAAACGCTCAATTGCGGGATTCCGCTTATTTCTTCGATGGGCTCGGGTGGAAAGACAGACATTTCCCAGGTAAAAGTGGCCGAGATCGAAGACACGTTTCAATGTCCTCTTGCCAGGATGGTGAGGAAGAAACTTCACAAGATGGGAATCTACAAGGGGTTCAAAGTTGTTTTCTCCCCCGAGGAATGCCCCGGGCACGCAGTTACTGAATGCACGGAAAAGAAAAGATCAATTGTCGGAACTGTCTCCTATATGCCAGCGGTTTTCGGAGCCTACTGCGCCGCGGAAGCATTGAAAACCATAGGGAAGTGATTGAGGACAATCACGTAATGCGTCATTCTTTATTGGGAATTTTACTGTAGCCGCCCCTATGTTAGGGGCGTCTTGCACGGCCAACACCCTACTATGCCAAAGGCTTCGCAGGGCAGGTGCCCGTGGTCACAACTATTATAACAATAAAGACTTGTAATAATTACACATTCCAAACGTTGTAGAAAATTGAAAATTCTTCTCAGAGGGATATATTCACGATCAACATCAACAAGGAGTTTTCAAGTATGATAAATGTAATCGCTTCAATCACGGTGAAAGAAGGAAGAAAGTCGGATTTTCTCAAAATTTTCAAGGCGAATGTTCCAGCTGTCAGGAAGGAAAAGGGATGCATCGAGTATTTCCCCTCGCTTGATCTGAAAACAGGAATTCCAGTACAGGAACTCAATCCTCGGAATGTCACAATAATTGAAAAATGGGAGAGCTTAGAAGCTCTCAAAGCGCATCTTAAAACGCCACATATGCTTGACTACAAGGAGAAAGTGAAAGACATTGTCGAGTCAGTCTCGCTCAAAGTCCTCGAGGAAGCGTAATTTAATAGTATGGGAAATTGTATTTTGGCGGGATGGTTGGATGGTTGGGAATTTGTAGCCACGGCCATGTTGGCCGTGTTGTCGCCTCCAACATGGAGGCGGCTACATTAGTCTCCGCCGAGGCGGATTAAGTTCATCGTATAGGAAATTGTATTTTTCGAAGGAATGCCGTATGGCTTGAAACTTGTAGCCACGGCCATGTTGGCCGTGTCGCCTCCA
>CAIQLG010000584.1 GCA_903872565.1 uncultured Lentisphaerota bacterium
AAGTAGGCGGTGTGATGAAAAGTTTTTTTTGTAATCACAAAAAAAGGCTTTTCGAGCACCGTCTAACTACCAACGTTTCTACATTGAACGTCAACGAAGGATCCACTAACACGTTCCAGGTCAAGCTGACACTGCAGCCTACAGTAAGCAAGACTCTGGCGGTTGCCAGATTCTCCGGAGACACCGACATAACCGTGTCTTCTGGGTCAAGCCTCATATTTACAACTTCAAACTGGAATACTTACCAGACTGTCACACTTGCCGCCGCCGAGGATCCCGATACCACTAACGGTTCGGCTGTGATAAGATGCTCCTGCGCAGGAATGACCAACAAGGACGTCACGGCGACCGAAGCCGATAACGACTACACATTGACTGTCACCAACGACGGAAATGGAACGACATCACCTTCGGGAGCATCAGTCCGGACTAAGGGTGCGGCGGTATCCATCAGCGCGACGGAAAACACCGGATATCATTTTGTAAACTGGACAGTCACAAGCGGTTCTGCTACGTTTGGCAATGCCAATTCCGCAAGCACAAATGTAACAGCCTCTGCTAATGCCACGATCCGTGCAAACTTCACGATAAACACGTATACCGTTACCTTTGTCGAAGGTACCAATGGTACAATAACAGGAACAAAAGTCCAGATGATCAACCATGGTTCTGACTGCACAGCAGTTACTGCTGTGGCGAACCAGGGATTTATTTTTTCCGGATGGTCTGGTGATTATACTGGTACCGTTAATCCTCTTACAATCTCAAACGTGACTTCCAATAAGACGATCACTGCTAATTTCAATGGAAAAATCTATTATGTGAAATCAGATGCTATTGGAACTGGAAACGGATCGTCGTGGGCGAATGCCTATACCACTCTTCAGCCGGCGATAACTGCGGCTACTTCCGGCGATCAGGTCTGGGTGGCGAAAGGGACTTATAAGCCAACATCTTGGCCGAATGGTGGAACAGGAGAACGAAGCAAACATTTCTCACTAAAAAACGGTGTCGCCTTATATGGAGGCTTTACTGGAACCGAGTCATCCCTGCTTCAAAGAAGTATTTCAGCAAATCCAACCATACTTTCCGGTGACCTCGGAGTTGTTGGAAGTGAGTTTGATAACTGCGTATGTGTGTTTTATCATCCTTATGGAGTAAACTTAGATATTAGTGCGATTATTAATGGTTTTACTGTTTGTAATGCATACGGCAACACTGGTGGCGGTGGGCAGGTTATTTGCGGGGGGATCTATAACGATGGAAGTAGTCCTTTAATCGAGAATTGTACTTTTACCAATAACTTTGGCAGATCTATAGACAGTGGAACACTTATAGCAGGGGGCATATGCAATAACAATAGCAACAATAAAAGTAGCAATCCAATAATCAACAACTGTTCTTTCATTAATAATTATGCAACGGGTCAGAATAACTATGTTGGAATAGGTTCAGGCATATGCAATTTTTCATCAAGCCCTACAATTACTAACTGCACTTTCTCCGGCAATTGGGGTGAAGACGGAGGGGGAGGAATATATACAGGTTGGGGTTCTTCCTCCATTCCTGATACTACGAATATTATCAACTGTACGTTTTCTGGAAATTCCTCAGGAATATATACATCGTCATATTTATACAGCAGTCCAACAGTAAAGAATTCCATTTTCTGGGGAACCGGAAGTCCTATAGTGGGATCAGATGGGTATTTAACTGCTACGGTTAGTTACTGCGTGATAGAAGGCGGTTTTACTGGTGGAACAAATATCATCACGACAAGTCCGCAACTAAATGCTCTGACTAACAACGGTGGACCAACGCAAACCTGTTCAATTCCGCTGGACAGCTCAGCGGTCGCCATTCTTAAGTCAGCAGGCGGCAACTGGAACGGCTGTCCCGATACTGATCAGAGGGGATATTATCGAACCAGCACCGGCAACAGGGCGATGGGAGCATGCGATCCAAGCGGGGGCGAACCGGTAAATCTGACTATGGCTGTATCACCCTCAGGTTCAGGAAACACTACACCAAGCATAGGGATACATGCTGTTGAAAAAAATGTACAGCAAAGTATAGCCGCTGTGCCTAACGCTGGCTATCACTTTGTTAACTGGACAGTTACAAGCGGTTCCGCCACATTAGGAGATGATGATTCCGCTAATACAACAGCAACATTAACTGGAGATGCAACTGTCACTGTGAACTTCGCTCTCAACGATGTCCAGATAACCACGGACGTCTCGTCATTGAACGTCAACGAAGGATCGGCTAACACGTTCCAGGTCAAACTGACATTGCAGCCTACTGCAAGCAAGACGGTGGCTGTGTCAAAGAACTCCGGAGATGCTGATATCACGGTCTCCGCAGGAGCCTCGCTGACTTTCACCACTGCCAATTGGAATACTTACCAGACTGTTACGCTCGTGGCCGCGGAGGATGCTGACCTTACGAATGGCTCTGCAGTAATCAGGTGTTCCTCAGCTGGCATGACAGACAAGGATGTGACCGCGACCGAAGTCGATAATGATTACACTCTTACTGTCAATAACGACGGTAACGGGACAACATCCCCTTCGGGTGCATCCATACGAACGAAGGACGCAGCAGTTTCAATAAGCGCCACAGAAAACACAGGCTTCCACTTTGTGAACTGGACTGTCACGATCGGTTCAGCCAGCTTCGACGATGATGATTCCGCAGTCACGACGGTCACGGCTTCTGCGAACGCTACGATCCGTGCAAACTTCGCAATAAACACGTATACGGTCACATTTGTCGAAGGCTCTAACGGCACAATCAACGGAACGAAAATTCAGACGGTCAACCACGGTGCGGACTGTACACCTGTTATAGCCGTTCCGGATGCCGGATACCAGTTTGTTCATTGGACGGGAAGTCTGACGAGCACGGACAACTCGCTTAAGGTCAAGAATGTCACCGCCGACATGACCATCCCCGCAAACTTCGCAGCCAATGATCCCGGGACTTTTACTGTCACATTCCTTCCTGGCATCAACGGCGCGGTCTATGGAGTTGCCTCGCAGAACGTGACGTCTGGCAGTGACTGCTCTCCTGTTATAGCCGTTCCTGACACAGGTTACCACTTTGTGAACTGGACGGGAAGTCTTACAAGCACTTCCAACCCACTGACTGTAACAAATGTAACTTCCAACGAGACTATAACAGCTAACTTTGTAGCTAACGATTCCGGAACATTCACTGTCACATTCCTCCCAGTTACCAACGGGACAGTATATGGAATCGCTTCGCAGAACGTCGCTTCTGGCGCAGACTGCTCGCCTGCGATTGCCGTTTCCAATAGCGGCTACCACTTCTTGAACTGGACTGGTGATGTCACGAGCACCTCCAACCCGCTGACCGTGACAAATGTAACTTCCAATATGACGATTACAGCGAATTTCGCGACCAATGATCCCGGAACCTTCACTGTAACATTTCTTCCTGGAACCAACGGCACGATCCATGGAATTATTTCGCAGAATGTAGCATCGGGTGCTGACTGCACGCCCGTAACTGCTGTTCCAAATGCCGGCTGTCATTTTGTTAACTGGACCGGTGATATTACAAGCACTGATAATTCGCTTAAGGCTGCTAATGTCACATCTAATATGATTGTAACTGCGAATTTTGCAGCCAACGATCCCGGAACATATACGGTAACATTTCTGCCTGCTGCCAACGGCACGGTCTATGGAACAGCCTCGCAGAATGTCGCTTCTGGTGCAGACTGCTCCCCTGTCATAGCCGTTCCCAATACCGGCTATCACTTTGTGAATTGGACCGGGGATCTGTTAAAAACCTCCAATCCTCTCACATTGAAAAATATCACATCGGACATAACTCTCACAGCCAACTTCGTAGCCAACGATCCGGGGACGTTCACCGTAACATTCCTGCCGGGACCAGGAGGAACGATCAGCGGAATTGCTTCGCAGAATGTATCATCCGGCGACGACTCCACACCTGTGACAGCGGTTCCTGATACGGGTTATCATTTTATGAACTGGACTGGAAGCATTACAAGCACTTCCAGTTCTCTTACTGTAACGAATGTTATTTCCAATATGACTGTTACTGCTAACTTTACTCTCAACGATGTCCAGATAACCACGGACGTTTCGTCGCTAAATATCAACGAGGGCTCAACGAACACGTTCCAGGTGAAGCTGACACTGCAACCGACCGCAAGCAAGACGGTCACGGTTGCATGGAACTCCGGGGATTCAAACATCACGGTCTCCTCTGGCTCTTCGCTCACCTTCTCAACTGCCAACTGGGACACATATCAGACTGTCACGATTGCAGCCGCAGAGGATGTGGACACCACGAACGGCTCAGCAGTGATAAGATGCAGTTCATCCGGCATGACAGACAAGGATGTCACCGCAACCGAGGTTGACAACGACTACACTCTCACCGTCAATAACGACGGTAATGGAACAACGTCTCCTTCAGGTGCTTCGTTACGTACCAAGGGCGCAGCAGTCTCGATAAGCGCTACAGAAAGCACAGGCTACTATTTCCTCAACTGGATTGTCACAAGCGGTTCAGCCGCATTCGATAATGAAAGTTCAGCAAGCACTACTGCTACGGCTTCCGCAGACGCGACAGTCCGGGCAAACTTCGCGCTCATCACGCACACCGTCACATTTGATCTCGCCGGCAAAGGCACTAGAACCGGTGGAGGAGAACTCAGCCAGACGATCAATCATGGAAGTGCTGCGACAGCTCCGAATGTAGCAGGCACCAACGGCTGGACTTTCACAGGCTGGGACAAGACCTTCGACAATATTACAGCCGACACCACAGTCATTGCAACATTCGATGATGCCGCCACCTACACTGTAACCTTCACCTCAGGCTCCAACGGCACACTGACAGGCCAGACGACGCAGACGGTTCCCTACGGTGGCAACTGCTCACCCGTCGGAGCTATACCCAATGACGGTTTCTACTTCACTGGATGGAGCGGTGACTACACTGGCAGGGCAAATCCGCTTATCATCACCGGTGTCACCAAGGACATGGACATGACGGCCAATTTCGACAGCGTTCCGGAAGGCCACTATGTTGTCAATTTTACATCAGCGGGGAATGGCTGGGTCAGCGGGGGAATATCGCAGCTTGTAGTTTCCGGCGGGCAGACGAATCCTGTGACGGCCGTTCCGGACTATGGATATCATTTCATCGGATGGACCGGAGATCACATCGGCAATGAAAATCCTCTCACTGTGCAAAATATTTCCGCCAACATGACAATAACTGCGAATTTCGCAGGCAACGATCCCGGTACGTTCACGGTGACATTCGTGGCCATAGAGAATGGTTCGATAAGTGGCATTGTATCGCAGCTCGTGAAGGAGGGAAGTGACTGCTCGCAGGTCACCGCAGTACCCGACACCGGGTTCAGCTTCCATTCCTGGATCGGGGACTACGAGGGCACAGTTAATCCGCTGACCATTCAGAATGTCACGGACAATATGATCATCTATGCTGTATTCGGCATCCCAAATTTCCAGCTTGCATGCGGCATGTATCTATGCCTGCTTCCGGGACAGATTCCTGGTTTTACCGGCAAGAGTTTCACCAAGCCGCCTTCCACCAAGGCCATATACGATGATCCTGTCACAGGCAAGAAGACGCAGAAGGCGCCTATGAAGACTCTCAACAAGATAAGCGCCAAGGTCACTGCAGAATTCGCCGACTGCGAGTGGAGCAAGGCCGTGAAACTTTATAACCAGAAACTATGGGACAAGAAAAAGACCTGCTTTGAGAACTTCAGGGATATATATGTCGGCACCAATTCGATGGTTCCTCTCAGCTGCACCAAGATACTCGTTTCTGTAAACAAGCTGAAAGATGTCGAGATCGTCCAGGAGGCAGTTCTCCAGTATCCGTATATCAGCAGGGTGATGGATTCCTATGGGGCGGTCATCGGCACCGCGAAAAGAGCAGAGATAATATATGTCGAAGGAGTGTTCTTCGGCAAGAATTCCCCGAAGGTATGGCTTGAATACCCGGCATATGAAAAGGACGGCACTACCGTGAAAGCAATAAAGACTTTGAATGTCAAAGTCCTGAAGCCCTATGTGTATGTGAACTACAAGAATCAGGCCGGCAAGAGCTGCATGGACATATCTACAGGGTTGAGCAGGATAGGAATAATAATGCCAAAGAAATGGCCCAAGAACTGGAAGCACGACGTTCCCCACAACATCGTCATCGACAACAAGGTCGGCAGGGCGACAATAGCGTTCCATACGGTGGAGTGAGAAAATCGGAGGTCAGTAGTCAGAGGTCAGCGGTATTACATAACCATCCTATCCGTCATACTTTGCATCCTTCTCCCGCACCTTGCCGTAATTGACAAGGGCTGCGGCAGCTTCCTGATTGTCCTGGTCCTCACGCTGCTCAGCTGGTTGCCTAAAATAATTGGCACGATGATAATATGCACGGGGAAAGGAAGAGTGAAAAGGACAATGCCGGAATGGGTGGCAATCCGTGAAATATGTTAGTCGCATACCATGAAGTTTTTGCCGTGACATTTCTTATGTTTCCAGTGGATACAGGCAACAATGTTTCTCTGAATTTGCTTGTATATTTATCCGGGGAGTTTATACTGGCACGTAGTTTAGTGAATATTTACCCTGCTTATTGAATGGCAAGAACTCGGTACTCTTGAGAAGGGATTATGGAATTTCTATGCCCCAATCTAAAAAAGGAGAGAAGATCATGATAAATCCGTTTAGCTTCCGTTCAACATCTTTCAATTGCCAGAAGAATTCATTGATACGGCTGGCATTGTCTGCGATAGTGATTCTCGGATTGACGGCTGTCTGCATGGGCGGAACCGCCAAGCTCGATCCGGTGTATTTGCGTTTTGACCAGCTTACCGCCAATTATGAATGCAGTGTCGAACACAGCAACGATGGCGTGTACATTCACGACGAGAAAATAGAGATTCTTCGGAACGGAATAGTCGTTCGGACGGACACTGCGGATGTCACCGCCACCCCTTTCAATTTCATTGATAGCGGCCTTGACGGCGTGAGCACTTATACGTATAAATTATATCAAAAGTCGACACATATAGCTACAGGCACTATCCAGGAAGACTCCAGCGTCTATGATCTCTTTTCACTTACGGCTAGCCCCCGGTATGTGTGGGGAACCCTTCCTGAAGACGATACTATCGATGGATACATGGCGGAGGGAATAGACTTCGCCTTGAATATTCCTGTGGGAAAGACGCTGACCCTCAATAATTCCGCAGTCAACTCGAATGGGCAGATTGACGTCTATGGTGCGATTAGTTTGAACAATGTCGAGCTTTACGGAACAATTAACGTCATGGGGAGCATCAGCGTGTCGAATGTAACATCTCCCTCGCAGTCCGCGAGAGGTGAGATATGGCTCAATGCGCCCGTTTCAATCAGCGGCTCCCTTGATGGTGTGCTTGTCCGGCTCAATGCCGCCGCGACCGGATCAAGCATAAGCGGCTGCAAAGGGCTTCAGGTCAACGCTTCCATAAGCGCAAGCTTCAGTGACAACACAGATCTGACGGTCGTGCTCCTATCGACCGCAAAAAACATTTCAATCAACGGCGGGACAGTGAAGGATATCTACATCTGCAACCCTGAATCGGCAGGTTCCTCGGTGAGTGTTTCCAACGCCCAAATAAATGGGGTCATAAAGGGCGACAGTGACATGTCCGACTGGAAAATTGGTGGACACCTTATCTTTACAAACTGCGTAATAAATTCGTCTCTGAATATGATTTCTCCGACATACCCGGACGACACCCAGTTCAAGGACTGCAAATTCCGTAGCGGATCCACAATCTACGGAGGGAGGCCGAAGTTCACTTCATGTCATTTCGCAAAACTCATAACCCTTAGCGGACGGACAAAGGCAGTTTTCGACGGGGACACGTTCAGGGAGGCGATTAACCTTACCAGCAATGAAACTGGTGCAGACAATCCCCCATGGGCTGAAGCCTCAGATATTTTTCCTACCATTGAGAACAACAGCTTCGTCGGACTTTCCGCGATTCAGTACGAAGGTGGAGCCACGGGAGTACAGTATCCCGCCGCGCCAATTGAGATCGGAGCCAACTACTATGGTGACAGGAGCGGCCCCGGGGTTGCAAACTCTTTTCTGGCCGATCTCGGTTCTGCTGTATCCATATATTCACGTGATTCACAGCACACAACGATATTCGCTTTCCCTGACGGGCACAGTGGAACCGGCGAAAGCTGGCGCGACGACGAGGTTTTTCCCGCCTTTTGGCTGACAGGGTATGTCGTAGGCCAGAATTCCATTCTGCATGTTGCCGATGCCGGTCTCCGCACACAGGGCAAGGAAACCCTGCTAAGTGTCCAGATCGGGTGCAGTCATAGCTTCATACAAAACTACAAGGTAAAAGTCGAATTCGACGGAATGGAAGTTCCCGAATTCAGAGGTAAAACAGTCCTTAACCGCGACATTGGCGATTATGGTGCGGACGAAGTAGCGGAGGGCAATGCGACCTTCGATTTCATACTCCCGGCGACATCCACCAATCCCGCCAACCTCAAAATATGGACTGACGACACGAATGTCACACACGATGATATTTTAAAAGAGAAAATAGGGGAAGTCCTTGTTGTGGATACAAATCTCGCGTTCAGACCCCCTCCTACGCGTGCGCTGAAGCTCATGCTGCGGCCGGTCGCCGTGCTCGGATACACGACACCTTCCGCGGCACAGTTCCGCGAAGAACTCGAATACTATTTTCCCGCGCTCCTTGGCATACGTCGCCAGGACATTCAATACATCATAAGGGAAACCGATCCGATGCTTCTCGGCTCATATACTGGAAAGTTCGGTCTTGTAAAAGCTGCTGTATGGCAGGCCATGCTGAGGCAGGTAAGACTCGCATTAAGCAATTTCGGAATAGGCGAAAGCGAAGATTTCACCGTATCAATCTTTCCGACACAGTTCGGTTATAACACTTATGGATCCGACGGTGCCAACATTAGTAATTTCCGCGGAACACTCTTCTGCGATGCAGACAAGCCCGAGGGGGTCATCCATGAATTCGGCCACGCTGGGCCCGAGCTATATACCGATGTGGAACAATACTACATAACTGATCCTGATTATGGGCGTACCAACGGAATGCCGGTGAGAGCCGCCACAATCTTCAAGAATGAAACTGTGGATTCAGGCCCCTTCAGCGCCGGCAATGTTCTTCTGCATCTACCCGGCGACCTGAACAACTACTCCTGGACTACCTCAAGGAGATGTATAGACATAATGGGAGGAGAACCGCGGGAGACTACATGGATAGACTACAGCTCCCTCGTTGCCCTGACGGAATACATATATGCCCTCGCACCCGCGAAAGCGAAAGCGGCGCGAAAGAAAGCGGATACCATTCCTGCCGGCCAAAAAAGAATATTGTTGTGGGGATTTTCAGAAAAAGATCCCACAGATCCCTCTCAGCACCGGCTCGTCAAAGGAAGCATCCGCGCATTTAATATAACCGAGATTCAAAGTGCTATGATATCACCAGGAAGTGCCAATGGAAACCAGGTGATCGCGTACGGACCGAAAGGGGAACAGCTCTTCACTGGCTCGTTTGCCATCCTCGAAAACGGTATTGTTCCGACACAGAACGATTTCTACTGGACTGGAACCTATGACATCCCTGAAAACGCTGTCCGGCTTGTAATTAACGACAAAAATGGCACAGTCTTCGACATCCAATCGTGCAGCAAGATCACAAATGAAGTCACCTCTCCGAAAGCTGGGGACACCGTAAGCGACTCGATCAAATTTGAATGGAAGGTCAACTCATGGTCTTCTGGGCAACCTGTGCAGAACATCCTTCTTATAAGTGCTGACGGGGGTACAACCTGGCATTCGCCTGTATTCATCGAGGAAAACTCCTATGACGCCAGGACAGACGGAATACCCGTCTCCGACACTCTGGCATTCAAGCTGATTTCCACCGATGGGCTCCGCAGTGCAGTAGTTGAAGGAGCCGGAATAATTCTTGGACCAAGAACCCCGGTCGCCCGCATCATTTCGCCACGCGACGGGGACAGTTCCGAACCCGGTTTCGCCTGGACCCTTGAAGGAAATTCTTTCGATGAGGACGACGATCTGGATGGTCTGGCAAAATGGAATTCCTCGAAAGACGGCGATCTAGGGACTGGCGATGTCCTGCGGAACGTGATCCTTTCCGCGGGGCAGCATGTTTTGACATACAGCGTCTCAGACAAGAAGAAAAACACCGGAAAAGCGCAGATAACCCTGAATGTCGCGGCTGAACCGCTTGGCTCTGTTGACCTCAAGCTCGATGCCACCGCATTGCACATAGTTGTCCCCGGCAAAGGCCCCCTGCCTTCCGGATGGACATATCTTGAAAAAGGACAAACCCACACGGCTTCGATGTTTTTCAGAAACACGGGAACCAAGGTGAATGCCATACTCACACTCGCGCTCACTCCCCCAGGTGGAGCTGAAGCCGTTCTCGCAACACGGACTGTTGAATTGCAGCCATTTGCGGAATTTTCTATAAACAGTGACTTCCTGCCAGATGCTGACGGAGAATATATTTTCAGCGGAAAAGTTGAAGCTGTAAATCCCACCGAATCCGATGAGAGCAACAATGAGCAGACGTGGTCGCGATACGTGAAAAGCCAGGCCAGTATTGATTTCACTGTCACGGGAGCCGGAACCGTCACAGCAAGTCCGGCAGGTTCCGGCGGAGGCGCGGGAACGCTTGGAGCTTTCGAGATCGGGACTGAAGTATTCCTAACGGCTGTACCCGCCGATGGATCGGTTTTCACGGGCTGGAGCGGAGATCTCGCCGGTACCCAAAAGAACACCAGGCTCGTAATGAACCGCGACATGACTGTGGCTGCCGAATTCAAAACCGGCTATTCCGTCACCGTGAATAGCGGTGAAGGATCAGGCTCTTATCTCGAAGGCCAGACTGTCACGGTTTCTGCCGAACCTCCTTCCGCAGAGCAGGTTTTCAACAAATGGACCGGAAACACTTCGGTGCTGTCTGACACCTCTTCTCCTTCATGCACCTTTAACATGCCCGCATCCAATGTCTCGCTCACTGCGACATACAAGGACATTTCTGCCGTGACACATACAATTACGGCGGCCGCCGGACTGAACGGCTTGATCACGCCTCCCGGCACAGTCACGGTGAACGATGGCGCAAGCCAGTCATTTGCGATTTCCGCAGATGCCAGCTATCATGTTGCCGATGTTCTTGTTGACACCGTATCTAAAGGTGAGGTCACAAGCTACACATTCACGAATGTCACAGAAAATCACACGATTTCCGCGACTTTTGCAATTAATACAGGAGCCTATTCCATCAGCGGGACTGTCAGTGGAGCTGCCACGCAAGGAGTGACGCTGACACTGTCAGGCACGGGGTCTTCGACAAATACAAGTGCTGCGGATGGAACTTTCAACTTTGCAGGACGATCAAATGGTTCATACACTGTTACTCCAAGCCTGTCAGGATATACTTTCACACCTTCGAGCAGGAACATCACCGTAAGCGGAAAAAATGTGACCGGGTGTGATTTCGTTGCGACAAAAAACCCAGGAATTTACTCGATTAGCGGAACGGTCAGCGGTGCTATTCATGAGGGTGTCACGATCGCACTGTCAGGCGAATTCTCCTCGACCACCGTCAGCGCTGCCGACGGCTCATACAGTTTCACCGGACTTGCAGATGGAAGCTGCACCGTGACTCCGGAACTGTCTGATTATACATTCACACCGTATTCCCGGGATGTCTCCATTACCGGTGCTGACCAGACTGGAATGGACTTCACTGCCACTGCAATAAGCATATACGGGCAAATATTGAAATCCTCGTTCAATTCCTCTTACAAGGACTCAATCAAGAAAATCAATGGTTCACATGTGCAATATTCCACGGACAAGTTCACTGTCCAGGCGACCATTCAATTCCCAGAGACTTTCGATTTGAAAGCCATAGGAGAAAACTCCGGGCTCACCTTCGATTTCGGATTATATTCATTCAGCGACACACTCAAGAATGCCTTTAAAAAGAAACTCGATGGTGAAAAGGGTGGCAGTGCAAGTTTCAAGATTGACGGCAAGGACGAGATCAAGGGAAAGACGGTGACTGTCGAAAAAGTGGAACTCAAATGGGACAAGAAGAAAAAACTGACAGTCAAAATAACAGGGACTCCTGCGTCAAACTCCAATACCAATGTTGTTGACCTCTCTGGCAAAGCCGACAACCCCTTGATCACAGGAAATATTGATACCTTCGTCCTGACATTCAACAATGCCGGTGCAAGTTTTGAGTCGCTTGATTACACAGGCAAGAAGACGACCAAGACCGTCATCAAGGACAAAGGCAAGCCATCGGAGAAGACATTTACGCTTGTAAACTGGTCCACAAAAGGCAAGAAGTAGGAAAACAATGAGCTTTTGGCGCGCTTTACTCTGCATACTGTTGCCACCCTTGGCTGTAGCTGACAAGGGCTGTGGCAGTTTCCTGATTGTCCTGGTACTCACGCTGCTTGGCTGGATTCCAGGAATAATCGGCGCGATGGTGATATGCACGAGGAAGGAGTAGCGAGGTACTGCCGATATATCTCGCAAACCAAATAGCTGAAACAGGAGAACACACCAATGCCATTCAAGAGCAAATCGCAGTTAAGGAAGTTCGGGGAGCTGGTAAAGCAGGGCAAGATGAAGCCCAAAGTATTCAAGGAATGGCTTAGCGCAACGCCCAGCGTCAAGAATTTGCCGGAGCGGTTGCACCCCAAGGAGAAATAATAGACGGAGCTAGACGAGAGGATGGCCAAATCAAGCGTTTCTCCCAGTATGGCAACACAGGAATTTTTTACATAGAGTCATTTTCATCCCGCCCTGGGCAGATCCTCCCATCTCGTCGTGTAGTGCGGGGAGCATTTCCTGCGCGACATGGCCCAGGGCTTTGCCACACCCTCTGCCGCATAGAAGACGCTGCCACCACCAAGCTTCCTGTTTATGGAATCCATGACATCGGAGAGACCCGATCCACAGTCATATTGGACTTTTTGTCAAAATAAAATGACAAATTCTGAAATTTACGTCAAAGGCGATATTCGTGTTCATCTCCCGAATCCGCCACCCCATCTTCCCCT
>CAIQLG010000585.1 GCA_903872565.1 uncultured Lentisphaerota bacterium
GCTGTCGGACATATTGGGTCACGAGTATACGAAATCGGCATGCGCCGCACATGCATTCTTTAGGGGTGGTGAGACATCGGCCGTCCATGCAGGCGCGGATGAGGAAGTGGACTTCTATCCGATCTCGATGCAGAATCGACTGACTGGCTTTTTGGAAAGTGTCGGACATCAGGTCTCAGCTCTGCCACTGCGCCGGACATCGGCCGGAGCGGGATCAGCAAAATTCTGTGCGGCAACTAAAACCGCAGCAGCGCCTCTGAGCGCATATGGATATTACCGGATCGGCGAGGATGGGCGGCTGTATCTGACCACAAAGAGCGAACATTACCATGTCCCCATTGGCCACGCTTTTCCTGGATACAGACTGCTGGACATTGCCCGTTCGCTGGGGATTCCAAACGCCACCCATAACAATACTCGGGGATACATCACCCGCCGCCTCGAAGAGGAATTGATCCGCACGGCCAACGGTCTGGCGCGTGACGACAGAAATGGACTGGACTCGGTGCTGGCGCGCAGGGATGATCTGCGAGTACTCAACCGCGTGTTGAATCTCGAGACCGGAAGCTTGGCCGTGGAGGCCGCGTTGAAAATGGTACTAGCCCGGTTCTATCGGATAGAGGCAAATATGTCCACTCCCCCATACAGCGGTCGCACACCGGTGATCCTGGTGATGGGCAATGATGACGGTGGCTTACAGGCGAACTATCATGGCACCACTACGCTGACCCAGATATTACGTGGAATGTGGCCGGAACTGCATGCAAAGCTACTTGCCTCGGATACGTGGAAAGTGGTTCCTGTCCGTCCGAATTCCATCGAGGATCTGGATAGTGTCTTCTCTCAATATGAGCAGGGTAACTACAAGATCGCCGCATTCTTCCATGAAATCATAATGATGAATTATGGTGGCCGCAGGCTGAGTCCGGAATTCCTGCAATATGCCCACGCACTATGTGATAAACATGATGTGCCAACCGTTGTGGACGAAATCCAATCATGCATGTGGGCGCCGCAGCTATATCTTTTCAGAGAATACAAATTGAAGCCAAGCTTCGTGGCCATCGGCAAGGGATTCCCGGGCGGCGAGTATCCGGCATCAAAAATTCTCTTCAACGCGGCCATGGACGTGATGCCACAGTTCGGAGCCTTGGTGACCAATGGGCAGGAGGAACTGGCCTCTCTCGCATATCTGGTGACTATGGAATGGGCCCAGGCCAACTCGAATGTGACTGCCAGCGTAGGAATATATTTCGAGGAACAAATCCGTATTTTGGCAGAAGAATTCCCTCAGCTCGTAAAGGGAATTGACGGTTGGCGGCACATGACAACAATATGCTTCGCCGATCTCGAAAGTGCCAATACTTTTACAGGAGAACTTGCCCGCCGCGGCCTTGACATCAGCGCGCAGACATACAAGGCGGATTGTCCGCCGGTTGTGCTGACCAAGTTGCCGCTTACCGCCGATCGCGCAGTGGTCAGCTTCGTGGTCGGCGCTATGCGGGAAGTTTTGAAAAAACTATTGTGAGGGAACTATGGGAAAAACAAATATATCCCTGAGGATGAAAAAGATTCTGGAACTTCTGGCTGGTCGCGAGGAAATAGCCGTCGGGGACATGGCAGATCGCTTCCAGGTCGCAACCATGACCATCCGCCGGGATCTTGAGACTCTGGAACAGCAAGGACTTATTATCCGGACCCATGGAGGAGCAATATTGACGGCGCCATCCGTTGTCGCCTTCCAGTTCCATAGCCGCCAGCAGTCACATATGGCGGAAAAGAGAGCCATCGCCAAAGCTGCCGTACGGCTTGTGAAGCCGGGGATGACCATTATTCTGGACACCGGCACCACTACACTGGGATTAGCCCATGCACTGGGAGGTCTTACAGGGATCAAGGTGCTTACCAGTTCGTTGGCGATAGCTTCCGCGCTGTTGACGCATGGAGGCATCGAACTTGTGTTGCTCGGCGGCACAGCCAGCAAGAACAGTCCGGATCTTTCTGGCCAATTGACAGAAGCAAACCTTGCGACTTTCCGGGCGCACATCGTTTTCATAGGTGCAGACGCGGTGGACAAACACGGACTTTACACCAACACCCAGCAGATCGCGCAGGTCACACGTGCCATGATTGCCAGTTCCGAGAAAGTTGTCCTGGTGGCAGACAGCAGCAAGTTCGGCAGGAATGCCTTCGCAAGTATCACCGGGTGGAAAGATATAGACATGTTGTTTGTAGATGACGGGCTGGACGCCCAGTCCAGAAAATGGATTAAGAATACTGTAAGGAATCATACGCTGGTTCCGACAGACATCAGGAAAGAGGCATGAGAACTACTAATATTGGAGTAATTGGGAATAATTCAATAATGGAACAGTGCCGGTTCCCGAAAACAGATTTTTCGATCAGGCACTGAATTGATGTTCTAAAATATTTTAACTTTAAAATAAATAAGCAGGAAAAGATAATATGGAACAGACATCACGAGACCTGACACCATCACAGCAACTTGCACTTGACACAATTTTGCGCCGTCCATGCAAGGGAATTCCCATTTTTATATTGCACGTCATGGAATGGCACATGATTGACCGCCTCGCGGGCATGCCGGAAGGAAGCTATGAAAAGAACCCGGAGGAGACGTATCTCAAGATGCAGATTAACAGCGGCAGCTGCATGAATGACCAGTGGATTCCGAGAAATCCGCTCAGCATGAAATCCAGCGGGTATGACGACTCCACTGTCAGAGGAGCTACAACCGGCGCAGAAGAGATTGTCCTAGACGGCATGCGCATCGATTCCCCGGAAGCGGTGGTGGAGCACATGGAAAAGTTTTATTTTCCGCAGTTGGAAAGAGACATCGCCGCATTCGATCCAGAAGCCAACGTGAAGGAAATCCTGGATTATGAGGCGAAAACACAGGCAGTCCTCGGCGATTCCATTCTCAAGACATCTGATCAGGGACCCGCAATGACGTTCCCCAGTTACCTTTACGGTCCGTATGGCTATGAAAACTACTTCATGGCCTATGCGTTGTATCCGGAAGTCATGGAGCGGCATTTTAAGCTGGGCTCGGATTATGCTCTGCTCCATAACCAGGCAGGCGCACAGGCATTCATCAGAGGAGGCCTGCCACCGTATATCCGTACGGAATGCGACATGACAGACAGCCGCGGAACACTTACGTCCATTGAGAGCCTGGACAAAATCTGGTTCCCGCATTTTGCCAGGTGCATCCGTCCGCTGGTTGATGCAGGAGTCAACATTATCTGGCACAGTGACGGGAACATCATGCAGATGGTTCCGCGCCTGCTGGAGTCCGGTCTCAAGGGATTTCAGGGGTTCCAGTATGAGGACGGAACGGATTATGAGAAAATCTGCAAAATGAAGGCGAAGGATGGTGACAGCCTGCTGATCGTGGCTGGTGTTTCCGTAACCCGCACCCTGCCGCTGGGCACACCAGCAGACGTGCGCAATGAGATGAAATGGCTTGTGGAGAACGGACCGAAGACAGGATTGTTTCTCGGCGCATCCAGTTCCGTAGCGCCCGGAGTCTCTTATGAAAATCTGAAGACACTGGTTGAAGGGTTCCACTACTATCGCGAAAAAGGCCGGAATTAATTGTCATGGCAAATATACGAAAAAGACTTGAAAACGCTTTGTCTGGAGAATTCATTGAGCATCCCGTCCATGAGCCATTAAGCACGGGTAAAAAATCAAAAAAGGAACGGCTGTTGTTGGGGCTTGATCTAGGGACAAGTGCAATCAAAGGTGTCCTGATGCGGGCGGACGGCAGAGTCCTGGCCGAGGCAGGGAAGGAAACGACATTCGTACATCCGCAGGATGGATGGGTGGAAGTAGATCCGGAGAAGCACTACCAAAATGTCTGCAGCGTAATTCGCAGATTGGCGGATGAGGCACCCGGCGAGGTCACTGCCATTGCAATGGCCGCCGCTTCAGGAAACACGCTCCTGGCCGGTTCCGACGGCATCCCCCTCACCAACATCATCAACTGGATGGATCGAAGGGCGGAACAGGAGCCTCCCGCCGCATTGGCCGGACTTGCAAGCCCAGAAGTCTCCGAGGTGACCGGCTGGCCATGCGTCACAAGCTTCCCTCTGGGGCATCTGGCCTGGCTGCGCGAAAAACGCGCGGAACTCTACAGACGCGCCGGACATTATGGGATGGATACTGACTGGCTTTTGTATCGTTTTACAGGCAAATGGGTTATGGACAATTCTACTGCCACCACTTTCCATCTGCAGGATCAAGTTCAAGGGACTTACCACAGGCCATTCCTGGATTTGCTGGATATCCCTCCGGATAGATTGTCCAGGCTGGTTCCATCAGGTTGCGCCATAGGCCGGATACTGCCCCAGGCTCAGCGCGATACGGGGCTTTCCCAGAACACGACTGTCGTATCAGGATGCTTTGATCATCCGGCGGCAGCCCGTTCCACTGGAGTGCTGGAACCTGGGCGCCTCCTGCTTTCATGCGGCACATCATGGGTGTGCTTCACACCATTTGCTGATCGCAGGCACATTCTCGATGCAAAGATGCTTTGCGATCCTTTCCTGTCCCAAAATGGCGGTCCGTGGGGTGGAATTTTCTCTGTGCCGTATATTGGACGCACCATTGACTGGTATATTGACAACGTCATAGCTCCCGGTGAAAACGACCGGATGCAAATCTTTAACGAATCAGCGGCACAGGCGAGCCCCGGTGCTGATGGATTGGAGATTGATCTGCGGCTTGCGCCGCAAGCGATCAACGCCGAGCGCAGGAATATCAGCCGCGCCGTCATGGAAGGTGCCGCACGGCTCCTGAACGAGAAAATCCGGGAGTTGAAGGCTCATGGCTTCCACTATGACAGGGCCGTGATGGTCGGGGGTCCGTCCAGGAGTCCGATCTGGCCGCATATCGTCGCGGAAATCACAGGCATTGATGTGAACGTAGGGACCCGGACTGCAGGAGCAGAAGGTGCCGCAATGCTGGCTGGCATTGGGATAAAATTATACAAAGATGAACATGCCGCGTTGGCGGCGAAAGGAAGGAATAATGAAAATTGACTATTCAGAAGACGACCGGCAGATTTACGAGCGGGAACTGAAGGACTTCCTGCCGTCCAGAATCTTTGATGCACACGTCCACTTGTTTGACGGTACCTGCCTGCTTCCAGGCAAGGGATTCCCCCCAAAGAGCTGCCTCCAGAAATTTGGAGGAACATTCTCGATGGAACAATGCCTGGAATGGGCAAAATCACTGCTGCCGGATCAGGAATTCCATCTCAACAGTTTCGGCCATCCCACCCTTGAGTCCGACCTGGACAGCTCCGCAACTTATTCCGGTGGGATTTCCGACAACGAGCGTTTTTTCGGCATGGCACTGGTATCCCCCCATGACACAGCCGAGTCAGTCATCAGGCGCATCGAGGAAAACCGCCTGGTAGGATATAAGCCATATCTCAATTTCGTTGACTGGAAAAAGCCCGGCGAGATCACAATACATGACATGCTTCCTGCCGAGCAGATGGATTATGCAAATGAGAAGAACCTTGCCGTGACCTTGCACATCCCGCGTCTCGAACGTCTCTCGGATCCGGTCAACCAGAAGCAGATGGTTGAGCTGTGCAGGAATTATCCAGGAGCAAAGATAATCTTCGCTCATATTGGACGTGCCTACTATCTCAGCAATGTCATCGGATTCCTGGACGGGATCGCGGCATGCCCCAATGCCTATATCGAGACCGCGATGGTGAATCACGAAGGGGTGCTCGAACACACTTTCAAGACATTCCCGCGCGACCGCATCCTGTTCGGATCTGATGCGCCCATCGCGTTCATGAGAGGGAAATCCGTGGAAATAAACAACCAGTATGCCTACCTGATGGGAGAGGACTATGAGATAGGCAACTCAATTTATGATGCCAACAGCAAAGTGAAATTCACATTCTTCTTCTATGAGCAGCTGCGGGGAATAAAGCTGGCGGCCAAACGAGCCGGCCTTTCAGATGACGATGTCAGCAACATTTTTTTCAACAATTCAAACCGCCTGTTCAAGAAAATAGCCAGGCATAACTATGGAAAGAAAGGATAGATATATGAAAACAGCAAACGTTCCGCAAGTCGGGCTCCTGCCATTTTATCTGAAACTCTACGATGACATCCTGCCGGAAGCGCGGCATGGCTTCGATGGATTTGTAAAACGCATAGCCGCAGGATTGGAAGCACGTGGAATAGGCGTGCAGAATGCTCCGATTTGCAGGATAAAGGATGAGTTTGCAGGCGCAGTCAGGCAGTTCGAGAAGAATGGAGCCGACTGCATTATCACACTGCATCTTGCATATTCTCCGTCAATGGAGGCGATTGAAGCCTGCTGCCAGACAAAGCTGCCGATCATCATTCTCGACACCACAATGGATTCGGCGTTCGGGCTTAACGTGTCTCCGGACAAGATCATGTTCAACCATGGTGTGCATGGGGTGATGGATCTCGCATCCATGCTTCGCCGCCGCCGCTGTCCCTTCGAGATAATAGCGGGCCATGATTCCGATCCGAGCCTCATGGAACGGGCTGCCAACCTTGCGCGGGCGGCTTTCGCTGCGCGTTCCATGCATGGCAGCCACGTCTTGCGCATAGGCGATGCCTTTGCGGGGATGGGCGACTTCACTGTCGAAGAAGATGTGATGGCGGCAAAGCTTGGAATCCAGGTGCGCCAAATCGGCATCGACAAGCTTGACGAGGCTGTGCGAAAAGTCACTGATGCGGCTGTGGCCACTGAAGTCGCCGCCGACCACAGGTCGTTCGCCTGCGAACTTCCGTCGGAGGCGCATGAACGCTCGGTGCGTGTCGGCCTGGGACTGCGCCATATATTGGAGAAGGGGAGCTACAGTGCCATGAGCATCAATTTCCAAGTATTCGGTCGGAGCGACCGGCCGGCCAACACCATGCCATTCCTCGAGATATCCAAGGCGATGGCGCGTGGTACCGGCTATGCCGGAGAGGGAGATGTCCTGACTGCGGCCCTCGTAGGCGCCCTGGCACGGGCATTCGGAGCCGTGACATTCACCGAAATCTTCTGCGCTGACTGGGCCGGGGGAAACCTCTTCCTCTCCCACATGGGGGAAATCAGCCCCTCAGTTGCCACCGGCATTCCGCGCGTCATAGTCAAACCGTTCTTTGTTGGCGGTTCCTTGGATCCGTCAGTTTTGACATGCGCCGTCAAGCCCGGTCCGGCAGTATTTGTAAACCTCACTCCTGGGCCGGACGACACATTCTCGCTCATCGTTGCGCCCGTGGAGGTGCTTGCCGAGGACGCGTCGATTGATCCGGCCATGCGCGACATAGTCCGCACCTGGGTCCGCCCTCGGCGCAAGGTCGCCGAATTCCTTGAAGCATACTCCCGCGCAGGCGGAACTCACCACAGCGCCCTGGTGCTGGGTGAATGTGCAGAAGCTGTCGCCGCCTTCGGACGTATGCTTGATGTAAATGTTGTGGAAATTGATTGATGGAGTAATGAGCTGATTTAAGGAACAGACAGATAAAATAAACTAAACACAAGGAGACGCATAAATGTTCGCTCAGAAGACGCTTGTTTTATCAAAAAAAGACATTGAAGGTTTGCTGACCTATGAGGCAGCCATTGAACGTGTGGAGTATGTTTTTCGGGAATGGGGGCGCGGCAATATTGTCATGCCGGCCAAGATCAATCTTGACATGACGCGAAGCGGTTATGATTCATGGTCCAATGCCATGCCGGCCTTTGTGGTCCCGATCAAGGCCGCCGGCATTAAATGGATTGGCGGATATGCCGACAACACCAGCCACAATCTTCCCTTCATCATGGGGGCGATACTGCTGAGCGATCCGCAAACGGGATGCGTCCTGGCTCTCATGGATGGAGCGCACATCACCAATTTGCGGACAGGGGCTTCCGCGATGATATGTGCAAAATATCTGGCATCCACGAAGACAGCCCGGCTTGCAATTGTCGGCGGCGGAATGCAGGGGCACACGTCTCTCAAGGCCATGAGCTTTCATTATAAAGGGATAGTGGTCAAAGTGGCCGAGGCTTCTGACGAAAGACGGCGTAATTTCTGCGAGACCATGCGAATTGAGACCGGGCTGGATGTCTCTGGGGCAGAGACGGTCGAGGAAGCAGTATCGGACGCCGATGTTATCGTGCTTGTTACAACGGCCAAACAGCCGATCGTCAAGGACAAGTGGATCAAACCCGGCGCGCTAGTCCTGGCAATGGGCTCTTTCCAGCAGGTTGAAGATGAATTTTTGCTGTCGGCCGACAGGATCGTGGTTGACAGCCTGGAGCAGGCCACCCATCGTGGCGAGATCAAACATCTCGTTGAAACAGGAAAGATAACAAAGGATCGCATATACGCCGAACTGGGTGAAATTGTGGCTGGTAAAAAGAAAGGCCGTAAAAGCAATCAGGAGCGCATTCTGATGATCCCGGTCGGCCTTGGTGCTCATGACATCTGTATAGCACATCAGCTATATCAGTTAGCCGTGGAAAAAGGAATAGGCGCCTGGGTGGATCTCTTGTGAAAGCATGAACATAATATGGCACTATGTGAAAATTCATTACTGGCACTGGAAACCATTCATCAATAACCAATAAAATCTAAAAAGAGGAAGACATTATATGTCTGCTCAGAAAAAAGGAAACACGGAGAAAGTCTTTAAAACAGACAAAAGGATACGCCTCGGCATTTGGGGTCTTGGCCGCGGGATGAGTTTCTACAACACATGCAAATATCTCAACATCGATGTTGTGGCAGGTTGCGACTACAACCAGCACATGCGCGACAATTTTCTAACTCAAAACCCCGGCGCGTTCGCAACGGCGGATGCGGACGAATTTCTGAAACAGGACTTCGATGCGGTGCTGCTCGCCACATTCTGTCCGTCGCATGCCAATGATGCCATCAGGTGCCTGCAGTCAGGCAAGCATGTGCTTTCGGAAGTGACATCGTTTTTCACAATGGCCGAAGGCGTAAAGCTGGTGGAGGAAGTTGAAAAGCGGAAGCTCGTCTATAATCTCGCGGAAAACTATCCCTTTACCGCTGCAAACATGTGGTTGGCGAACCGCTGGAGGGAAGGCTTGTTCGGCGAACTCATGTATGCCGAGTATGAATATGTCCATGAATGCCGCTCCCTCTGCTATACCTACATCGACGGCAAACCTGTGGAACCAGGCAACACAGTCCACAACTGGCGGAGCTGGATTAACTTTCACTATTACTGCACCCACTCGCTCGGGCCAGTCATGGTCATCACCGGCACACGGCCGACAATGGTGGAGACGTTCCCCATCCGGCAACAAATTGCCGGATACCTGACAAGAAATGGCGAAGGAATGGGCACAATGACCCCATCGCTCATCAGCATGAGCAACGGCGGCGTGGTCCGCAATCTCATGGGAGCCGGCACAAACGACAGCCACAATCAGCGGATCTGGGGGACGCTCGGCGCGTATGAGATCGGCCATGACGGAGTGAAACTGCGCCTCGGCGCGTCAGGACAATCGCCCACGATGCAGGTTAATCCGAAATGGGAAGGGTTGGGCGAACTTGCGGCCACTACCGGCCACGGTGGCGGCGACTTTTGGACACTCTACTATTTCGCCCGCGAGATCTTCACCGGGAAAAAGGGACCATTTGACATCTACGGTGGTTGCGATGTAACCATCCCAGGCATCCAGGCACTTCGCAGTTCGTGCGAAGGAGGCAAGCCCATGGAAGTGCCGGATTTCCGCAGGAAGGCCGACCGCGACCGTTATCGTTCCGATGATTGGCAACAGGAGCGCTACGATGTCAAACGCGGTGTCTTCGGCGGTGCCAAGCTCAATAAAAAGGCCTCTAATTTCAGCACCACCATGAAAGACATGGTTACCTATGCGCCCATGTACCGCGCCTATGCGGATTGGAAGAAAGTGCAGTCCGCCATTGCAATGCCGGAAAACTTCCTGCCGGTGGCGACAAGGCTGTTGGACAACTATGACAAGCTGGCAGCAGCCTATAAAGATGCACGCTCGACAGTAAATGCCTACCCGGAGTCGGATGGCGCACGGGTGCTCTCTCAAATGCTGGAACTGGGCGGGGAGAAGAAGGTGCTGTCCGGCAGCTTTCTGCACACACTGAAAAAGGAAGTGGCCGTGCTCAGGAAGAAGTTCGAGATATCGCCCCTTCTGCCGGGCACGAAGCGGATTGCCAACTCAAAATCTTCCTAGATAAATCATTGAAATATTAAAATCATAAAATCAAAGGGACAAGATGAACAACTTGGATGGATTCAATGTATTTGCAGGTCAATGGCAGGACAATGCAAAGCTGGCGCTCGATACCATAGCAATGCGGCCGACCAAGGGGATTCCCACTTGGATATTGAACGACATGCAATGGTCTCACCTTGAGACCTTGTCAGGCAACCCGCCTGGCAGCTACCCTAAGGATCCGATAAGGGTCTACCGTGAATTCCATCTCAAATCCGGGGTCTGCTTCATAGACCAGTGGATTCCTGAAAATCCCCTCAGCATGAAAGATCAGGGTTATGAGAGCAATACGCAGCGCGGCGCAACCACCGGTGCCGAGGAAATCATCCTCGACGGCATGGTGATAGACTCGCCAGAGGCCGCCGTAGAGCACATGGAGAAGCACCTCTTCCCGCAATGGGAACAGTGGCGGCGTGACCTTGAAGCCAACGTCGAAGAGGAGGTTCGCAAGCGCATCGCCGGCGAAGTCGACGTACAGCGGCTCTTCGGCATGAACATGCTCAAGGGACCGTACGGCGGTTTCTTCACCTTCCCTGGCTTCCAGTACGGTAGGTACGGTTACGCCAACTACTTCATGGCATACGCGCTCTACCCCGAGGTAATCGAGCGAGGTTTCAAGATCCACGCCGACGGAGCCGTCATCCATAACCGGATCGCCGCCCGCGCCATCGTCGAAGGAGGCCTGCCCCGCCTGCTCCGCCTCGACCACGACATGGCCGACTCGCGCGGCACACTGGTCGATGTGAAGACTCTCGACAAGCTCTGGTTCCCGCATTTCGCCCGCTCGATACAGCCATTGCTAGATGCAGGAATCCGTCTCATCTGGCACTGCGACGGCAATCTCATGGACATGGTGCCCCGCCTGCTTGAGTGCGGCCTGGGAGGATTCCAGGGGTTCCAGTACGAGGACGGCATGGACTACGAGAAAATATGCAGGATGAAGACGCGTGACGGGAACGATCTGTTCATAATTGGCGGTGTCTCTGTCACTACCACCCTTCCCTTGGGCAAGCCTGCCGATGTGAAGAAACAAATGGACTGGCTGGTCGAAAAAGGCCCCAAGGTCGGGCTGATGCTCGGCTGCTCCAGCTCCATAGCCCCTGGCGTGCCGCTTGAAAACATCAAGACCATGATCGAGGGATTTGCGCACTACCGCAGATCAGAAACTGGGGTACCCAGATGAAACCAACTGCGCGCGATCATCACACCTATGACTTGGTTGTCTTGGGACTGAAAACCGCGTTGATTGGGGACCGCCCGGTACTGGGCGGCAACAGCAGCAGTGAAGTGCGTGTAGCCCTGGCCGGAACGGCCAATGCCCACGCGTGGACAAGGGAAAGCGGTATCATCGAGGAACTGATCCTCACGGAACGGGCGCGCAATTTCACGATCCGACGTGAGAGCCAGGTGAACTCCGTCTGGGACCTGTTGCTTTATGACACCTGCCGCCGGGAGCCCTTGCTGACGCTGTATCTGAATGCGAGCATCCGTAGTGTGACCCGCAAGATGAAACGAATCAAAGCCGTCTCGGTGGTGCAATTGGGCAATGAGAAGCAATTTTCCGTCAAAGGCGATCTGTTTGACGTTCGACACCAATTTGAAGCTGACTCATAATATGGGGTTGCCGCCATTGGACGTTCCGGCGGATACCGCACGGGATTATCGGCTGTCGTATCACTGGGCGGGGCAATGGCGGGAGCTGGGCGTGTATCGCGACAACAACCTTCGGCGCAGAGTCCACCGCTGGGCGCACCGGATGAAGGCCGATCAGATCTCGCTGGAGATACAGTCAACCTGGGGGTCGCCGCGCGCCAGTCTTTATGAAATCAGGGTCTATAATGAAGCATGAATCCACTGGGACATCGCGGCGTGGACTGTATCATATCAGTCCACCGCACAAGACAATCAGTCAACCGCCCAAGATGGCGAATTTAACAATAATAGAAAGGCATGAAGAACATGAATAAATCAGGAAAGACAACCGCCGCCAGCAAAAAGAATGCCAAACCCATCCGGGTGGGCGTGATTGGCGTGGGGCGAGGACAGAGTTTCGCCTTGGGTGCCACGGATCTGGTGGGCATGAAGCTGGTGGCTCTGTGCGACACCTGGAAGGATAAGCTCGACGAGGCGGGCAAGAAGTACGGCGTGAGCACCTACACGGACTACGACAAGTTCCTGGAGCACGACATGGATGCCGTGGTGCTGGCCAACTACTTCCACCAGCATGCTCCCTTTGCAATCAAGGCTTTGGATGCTGGCTTGCATGTGATGAGTGAGTGTGCCGCATGCCACACGATGGCCGAAGGCGTGGCACTGGCCCGCGCAGTCGAACGGTCGAAACGGATCTACATGTTCGCGGAGAACTACCCCTACGCCGCCTACAACCAAGAAATGCGCCGATTATACCTTGAGGGACGGGTCGGCAAATTTGTCTACGGGGAAGGAGAATATATCCATCCCGACACGGCGGAAGTCAAGATGGCTCGCAGTTGCGGCTACAACCACTGGCGCAACTGGAGCCCGTGGATCTACTACTGCACGCACGCCATAGCGCCGGTGATGTTCATCACTGACACCATGCCAGTCTCGGTCAGCACGTTCGTGGTTCCGTACGATTTCGACGATCCGACTATCGCAATGACAGCACGGCGATACGACACGGGTGCCGCTCTGATGCTTAAGATGGACAACGGTGCGATAGTGAAAGCGCTCCAGGGATGCTTCCGTGGCCATGGAAATTTCGTCCGCATCCATGGCAACCACGGACTGATGGAGAATTGCCGCACCGGCAACAGGTCGCACCTGCGCGTGTGGCGCGAACCGTGGGAGAAGAACCCGGGCGAACCAATCGAGCAGATTTACAGTCCTGACTTTCCAGCGCATCACGACTTGGCGATGAAAGCCGGTCACGGCGGCGGCGATTTCTTCACAAACTTCCATTTCGCCGAGGCGATCCGAAGCGGACGGCAGCCGTACTTGGATGTCTACCGCGGACTGGCGATGTCCATGTGCGGCATCCAGGGATGGCGCTCGGCACTCGCTGGCAGTGCCCCCATGGAGGTTCCAGACTTCCGGAAGGAATCTGTCCGGAAGAAGTACGAGAACGACGGATTCTCGCCAGATCCGACGCGCCAAGGTCACGTGCCTTGCAGCGTCCTGGGAGAGATCAAACCATCGAAAAAGGCGCTGGCGTTTTCGCGCGCCGTGTGGCGCAAACAAGGATACAAAGGAGAATAGACAATCATGTTCAGCACCATCGACATCGTGCTGCGCAAGGATTTAGTCTTAAAATAAATAAATGAGGTAAGAAGATTATGAACGACAAAGAACGGTTTTTAGCAGTTGCGCGTTTTGAAAAGCCAGACTATGTGCCCATCTTTGGTTTCGGAGGTGCACCTGGCATGTCAGGGGGTGTTCTCAAACACACACACGACCATTTAATCGCCACCGGTATGCCGAAACATGTCGGCGGGTGTGTGGACAATTGGAAGATGCACGATCTGGAGAGCTGGCACCGCTATTGGGGGACAACCGGTCAGATCGACCTCGATTTCTCCCTGGCCTGGGGCGAGGAGGGTTTCCGCACAACCACCCGTCGCGAAGGCGACTTCGAGGTCATAGAGTCGGAAAACGGCGAAATTACCCGGCAGGTCATTGATAACGCCAACACGTACAGCATGCCCGAGTTCATTCGCTACCCGGTACGCGACCGTGCATCCTGGGAGTTATATAAGGCCCGCATGATGCCGCGTCAGTTCATGTCGAAAGAAGACTTGGAGGCGAACTGCCGCAGATTTGATTGTCGCGACAAGCCTTTGCGCATCAGCACCGGCTTTACCTATGGACATGTTCGCAGTTTAATGGGCGTTGAAGCGGCGAGTATGGCACTCTATGACGACCCGGAATTGGTGCGGGACATTATATTGTTTTATCAGGACTATTTTGAAAGGTACATTGCTCCTCTGGTCGAACGATTGAAGCCGGAAGTAGTCACCATGTGGGAGGATATCGGATATAATGTCGGGCTGCTCATCAGTCCTGAACACTTCCGGCAGTTCTGCGCACCATTCTATCGTTCGGTCGCGGAGGTGGCTGCCTCGGCGGGGGTTGCAGTCAGGACCGTGGACTCGGATGGCTGCGCCATGGAGTTGGTTCCCCTGCTCGCCGAATGCGGATTCAATTCGCTCTACCCATTTGAAGTCAAGGGAAAAAACGATCTCATGGTGCTTCGTGCCAAGTATCCCAAATTCATCTTTTTCGGCAACTTGGAGAAAGAGGTGGTGAACGAGGGCAACGAACACTTGATAGAGCATGAGATCATGTCGAAAGTTCCCCCTTTGTTGAAGAAGGGTGGCTATTTCCCAAATGGAGATCACGGCATCCAGCCGATGGTCACATTCAAGAACCTCTGCAAGTTCATGACATTGCTCCACGAGGTATGCAGCAATCCCGAAGGTGAATTCCCGCGAATAAATTAAAAAAAGCACACTTGAAGACCTTGGATATCCCGGCGCGGACTGTATCGTATCAGTCCACCGCACACAAGACACAAGACAATCAATCAACCGCCAAAGATTACGGATTTAACAATAATAGAAAGGCATGAAGAACATGATTAAATCAGGAAAAACAAGCGCCGCCAGCAAGAATACCAAACCAATCCGCGTGGGCGTGATCGGCGTGGGGCGTGGACAGGATTTTGCCGCGGGTGCCACGGATCTGGTGGGCATGAAGCTGGTAGCATTGTGCGACACCTGGAAGGAGAAGCTCGACAAGACGGGCAAAAAATATGGAGTCAGCACCTACACTGACTACGACAAGTTCCTGGAGCACGACATGGACGCTGTCGTGCTTGCAAACTATTTTCACGAACACGCCCCATTCGCCATAAAGGCGCTAGCTGCCGGAAAGCACGTAATGAGTGAGACATCATGCAATGCAACCTTGGCCGAAGGTGTGGAACTGTGCCGGGCCGTCGAGAAGAGCGGCAAGATCTACATGCTGGCGGAGAATTATCCCTACACCAAGTTCAACCTGGAGATGCGGCGACTCTACCGCACGGGCGAGATCGGCCCGGTTACCTACGCCGAGGGGGAGTACAACCACCCGATGGATGATGAGTCGATCAACAGGATCTCGCCGGGACTGAACCACTGGCGCAACTGGATTCCGTCCACCTACTACTGCACTCACGCACTGGCACCTTTGATGCACATCACCGACACCATGCCGCTGTCGATCAATGGTCTCTCGATCGCCGCACCCGAAGTCACGGATTCCCTGCCGCGGGGCAACGATCCTGGCTCGGTTATCCTCTGCCGTATGGACAATGGTGCCGTCTTCCGCATCTTCGGGCTGTGGCTTCCCGGACATAGCAACTGGTACCGGGTGCATGGCACGCGCGGAGGCATGGAAACCACCCGCGGCCCTGGCTACTTCGGCCCGGAGCAAGTGCGCGTCTGGCACGATCATTGGCTGCGCCAGCCAGGACAGCCAGCCGAGCGCGTCTACGTGCCGGACTGGCCCGAGCACGGCGACTTGGCGAGCAAGGCCGGCCATGGCGGCGGCGACTTCTGGACGAACTTCGAGTTCGCCAACGCCATTCGCTCAGGCAAGCAACCCTACCTGGACGTCTACCGCGGCGTGGCAATGAGCAGCGTTGGCATCCTCGCATGGAAAAGCGCGCTGGCCGACGGCGCGCCGTTCGCCGTGCCGGATTTCAGGAAGGAAAAGAGCCGCAAAGCGTTCGAGAACGACCACTGGTCCCCGTTCCCGTCGCACGCCGCCCCCGGCCAGCCGCCGCCCAGCATCCGAGGCTTCATCAAGCCAAAGGCGGAAATCGTCATCGCCGCCCGCAAAATGTGGGCGAAGCAGGGGTACAAATGAATATAAACACATCTATAAATTTAACAATGATGCGTGGGGGCGAACTCGTTCACCCTCACAGCAAGAAAGGAGCCCGATGACACCGGAAGCAATAGTTGAATTGCCGGATCCATTTCGTTTTGAAGACGGCACAAGAGTGTGTACGGCCGCACAGTGGAGCCGCCGCCGCAAGGAGATACTGGATCTAATCGTTGAAATCGAATACGGCGGGCTTCCGCCCGTGCCACAGGAGACGCGGTGGGAGGAGTTGCATACTTGCCAAGTGCGCCATATGAGCGGAGTGCGCTTCATCTCCTACCGAGTCGTGACAGGCACGGACCGGCCCTTCTCGTTCCTCCTGAACCTGCTTGTGCCGCCAGGCACTGGCCCGTTCTCGGTCGTGCTGACCGGTGACGCATGCTGGAAATACGTGACCGATGCCGTGGCCGGAGAAGTTCTGCGTCGAGGCCATATTCTGGCTCAGTTCAACCGCGTCGAACTCGCTCATGATGTGTATAGCTCTGAACGCGCATCTGGGCTGTATCTGGCCTATCCGGACGGATGCTATGGGGCGCTGTCGGCGTGGGCATGGGGTTATCACCGCGCCGTCGACGCGCTGGTCAAAATGGACTTCGTCGACGTCTCACGGATTGCCGTCGTCGGGCATTCCCGCGGCGGCAAAACCACGTTACTGGCCGGAGCCACCGATGAGAGGATTGCCCTCACCTGCGCCAACGACTCCGGCGCCGGCGGGGCCGGCTGCTATCGGTGCCAAGGACCACAATCTGAAAGGCTTGAAGGTTTGATTCAGACCTTTCCATTCTGGTTCGGCCCCCGACTTAGGGAATACGTCGGACGGGAGAAGGATCTTCCTTTTGATCAGCACTTCCTCAAGGCCCTCGTGGCGCCCCGCGCCCTGTTGACCACAGAGGCTATTGGCGACGTCTGGGCGAACCCCACCGGAACGCGGCAGACTCATCTGGCCGCCAAAGAAGTCTACCGGCTTCTTGGAGCCGAGGGACGCATAGGACTGTGGTTTCGAGAGGGCACGCATAACCACGGGGAATCCGACTGGAAGGCATTTCTCGATTTCATGGACTGGCAGTTGTGTGGGCGGGAGCCCGCCTGTGGTTTTGACATGAACCCCTTTCCCGAAATGAGCCCCGCCTTTTCATGGAGCGCGCCAGGCATGTCGGGAGGAGACTCTCAAACACACCCATGACCGGTTAATCGCCAATCCCCACAAACTGTGGAAGAAGCAAAGGCATAAGGATTAAATCATTATCGTCAGCATGGATGGAAAATGACAAGGATAACACTATGGGATTCATGAATGTTCAAATCAGTGGATGGGATGCAATCCTCATGATCGCAGTTTGTCTTATGGGAACCCTTGTCGCCTATGTCCATGATCCGGGGCGTAAGGCGTTCATCCTTTTGCTGCCAATACCATTCTCCATCGCCAATCTCTCCCTAGGTCTTAAGGTCGATGTCAGCAATGTGCTCGCACTGCTTGTACTCTATGGATTCACTCAGTGTGTACGCATTCTCTACAATGTCGTGAAGCTGAACATTGTCGTTTCAATAGTCATTTCCGCGGCAGCCTATTGCGCGATAGGAATTACACTCGCAAAGGTGGTTCCTAAAACTGAAATGACGTTCTGGCTCTCTTCGGGTATCGTTTTGGCTGTCGGGCTGATAATTCATTTTGCGATCAGCGATAGCGTCGAACCGGGATATCGGACATCATTGCCTGTCTGGAAGAAACTGCCCATCATTGCAATGGTCGTGACAGTTCTGGTCCTGATAAAATTATACCTGCAGGGGTTCATGACGATTTTCCCAATGGTGGGTGTCATCGCAACCTACGAGTCCCGGTACAGTCTTGGCATGACTTGCCGCAAGATTGGAAGTCTCATGTTCGTGATGTTGCCGATGATCGTGGTCATGCATATTGCCCAGACATATTGCGGGTTCGGTATCGCGCCTTCCATTGGAATCGGATGGATAGTTTTTCTGCCCTTGCTGTTCCTGTTCAATCGGGACATTCTGCGGCAAAATGTTCTTCTGCTCCTAAAGGCGGGGCGGAAGGAATGCGTGAGTCCGGAAGTTAATGAAACGTAATCGATAGTCCATAATCCAAAACCGTGGTCGGTTCAGGAAGTGAATAGGCAAGAACATTCTAAGAAAAAAATAAGGAGAATAGGACATGACGAACATGAGTAAATCAGGAAAGAGAACCGCCGCCAGCAAGAATTCCAAACCAATCCGCGTGGGCGTGATTGGCGTGGGGCGGGGACAGAGTTTCGCCGCTGGTGCCACGGACCTGGTGGGCATGAAGCTGGTAGCATTGTGCGACACATGGAAGGAGAAGCTCGACGATGCAGGCAAAAAATACGGAGTCAGCACCTACACGGACTACGACAAGTTTCTGGAGCACGACATGGACGCTGTCGTGCTTGCAAACTATTTTCACGAACACGCCCCATTCGCCATAAAGGCGCTGGCTGCCAGCAAGCACGTCATGAGCGAGACATCATGCAATGCAACCTTGGCCGAAGGTGTGGAACTGTGCCGGGCCGTCGAGAAGAGCGGCAAGATCTACATGCTGGCGGAGAATTACCCCTACACCAAGTTCAACCTGGAGATGCAACGACTCTACCGCACGGGCGAGATCGGCCAGGTCGCCTACGCCGAGGGGGAATACAACCACCCCGGAGAACCGGATTGGACCAATTCCATTTCGGTGGGGCTGAATCACTGGCGCAACTGGAATCCGCCATCCTACTACTGCACCCACGCGCTGGCGCCACTGATGTGCATCACCGACACAATGCCGCTGTCCGTCAACGGGCTTTCAATCACCGCGCCGGAAGTCAGCGATGCGTTGCCGCGACAATGCGATCCGGGCATTGCTATGCTGTGCCGCATGGACAACGGCGCCGTCTTCCGCATTTTCGGGCTGTGGCTTCCCGGACACAGCAACTGGTATCGCGTGCATGGCACGCGCGGAGCCATGGAAACCACCCGCGGCCCCGGATACTTCGGGCCGGAGCAGGTGCGCGTGTGGCATGACCACTGGGATTGCCCGGCGGGCACACCGAAAGAGCGGACTTATGTGCCGGACTGGCCCGAGCACGGCGACTTGGCGAACAAGGCCGGCCATGGCGGTGGCGACTTCTGGACGAACTTCGAGTTTGCCAACGCCATTCGCTCGGGCAAGCAACCCTATCTGAACGTCTACCGCGGCGTGGCCATGAGCAGCGTTGGCATCCTCGCATGGAAGAGCGCACTGGCCGACGGCGCGCCGTTCGCCGTGCCAGACTTCAGGAAGGAGAAGAGCCGCAAAGCCTTCGAGAACGACCACTGGTCGCCGCACCCGTCGCATGCCGCACCCGGGCAGTCACAGCCGCCGCCGTCCATCCGCGGCATATTCAAGCTCAAGCAGGACGCTATCGCCAAAGCCCGCAAAGTCTGGGCGAAACAAGGATACAAAGGCGAATGACATGGCCGATCCATTAAGATTCAATGCTTTTCGATCCCCTGAGTTGACAGGGATTGCTGATGCCGAACCGAACTTGATTTCTTCCGGCAACGGAATGCAACGATTAAATCATGCACTGATAGGATTGTGAACATGAATTGCTGGGACATAACGCTTCTGATAGTGGTCTCAATCCAAGCCACCTCTGTCGCCTATGCACGCACACCACAGACCAAGGCTTTGCTGGTGACTTTTCCGCTTCCAACTTCTTTTGCGTACCTAGCGCTTGGACAACCGGTGGACGCGACGAACATGCTTGGGCTAGCACTGCTGATGCTCTTCACTCACATAGTGCGCTGGCTGCATGTCTTCTGGAATCAGCACATCATCGTCGCCATCGTATGCGCCGCATTCCTTTATACTCTGCTGGGCTGTGCAATCGCCCATCTATTGCCATGCCACGAAAATGGGATGTTTTGGATGGCGAGCGGCGCAGTACTTCTGCTTGGCTGGGCGCTTCTCTGGTTCCAGCCGCCCCGCGACGAACCATCACACCGCAGCCCGCTTCCGATCCACTTGAAATTGCCCATAATCATGGCAGTGATCACAGGCCTGATCCTGGGCAAGCACTGGCTACAGGGTTTCATGACCGTCTTCCCGATGGTCGGAGTGGTGGCGGCTTACGAAGCCCGCCACTCGCTGTGGACAATGTCGCGACAGATGTCGGTGATAATGCTGACCATTGGAGTGATGTTGATTGCCATGCACCTGGCTCAGCCACATACCGGCCAGTACGGCGCACTTGCGATTGGCTGGCTGGTGTTTGCCTGCGCATTGTCGGCAGTGCTATGGACGAGGAATATTCTCCACGATAAATTAAAATAAAATAAAAAAAGGAGTTTATATGCTGTCCGAAAAAGAACGATATGAAAAAATGGATATCCCGTTTTATGAAAGGGAAATCGCGCCGCTACTTCCGGAGCATGTGCTGGATTTCCATACGCATGTCTGGCGGAGCAGTGACTGGAAAACAGTGCCATGGCAGACAGATAATAAAGGTGACAAGTACATGGTTACGACTGAGGAGTATCCCTTTGAACGACTTGAGGCGGATGCCAGGATGATTTTCCCTGATCGTGTTTATAATGCCGTATGTTTTGGAAATCCTACGCCGTCCGCGGATTTGGACAGGACAAATGAATACTCCGGACAGGCGCTTGACCGTTCCGGATTATTCCCACTCATTGTCACAGGCAAAAATATCCTTGCGGAGTCAACATTGCGTGAAATGATTACGGAACAAAAGTTTTACGGCTATAAGGTACTTTTAAACTGGCAAGGTGACGATTACGGGAACGTAGCAATCTCCGATATGATAGGGGAAACGGAAATGTCCTTAGCCGACGAGTTGAAGCTGGTTGTGCTTCTGCATGTTCCCAGAAGCGGAAGATTGGCCGATCCTGAAATACAGCAGGGGGTTGCCTCGCTTGCCGTCAAATACCCAGGCGCACAGATTGTCCTCGCGCACTGTGGCCGATGCTATCTGCCGGACGAGATGAAAAAAGCAATCGGTTCGATCAGGAGCCACAAAAACATTTTTCTGGACACGTCAATGGTCATGGAACCGGATGTGCTGAAAATAGTGTTTGACAACATCGAATCTTCCCGTGTGCTTTTTGCCACTGATTTTCCTGTGGCCACCATGCGCGGACGCAGGGTTTACGCAATGGACCACTGGGTCGATATTGTGCTGGAAGGCTATTCCCCCAGCTCCTTCCGGATCGCCTCCAACGGAATCAGCGCGACCTTTATGGCATGGGAAATAATACTGGCCATCAGGCGTGCGGGTGAAATGGCCGGACTGAAAAAGGACAGGATCAAAGATATTTTCTACCGCAACGGCATGAGTGTTCTGAAAAAACAAAACAGGTAAATTCAAAGTTTAATGGAGAAATAGATGCGGATACCTGCGTTACCTATGACGTTATCTTCTCGTAACCAATACAAGCAAAAACAACATAAAGAAAGATGAGAGATCAGCCATGAAAATGAACCACTGTGCCTGTCATGCCGCATGTTTCGCCGCTGCCGCGTTGCTTGCGATGCCCTCCTATTCCAATGAGCCAGTCGAGGCAAACCTGTTCCACCACCTCAAGGATGCCTTCAAGAACCCGCCTGAAGAGCCCGGCAAGCCCCGGGTTCTCCTCATCGGAGACTCCATCTCCATCGGCTATACGATCCCCGTCCGGAAACAGCTCCAGGGTAAAGCATTGGTCTTCCGGCCACCTGTCAACTGCCAGCACACAGGCTACGGCCTTGAGAACCTGAAAAGCTGGCTCGGAAGCGGCAAGTGGGATGTCATCCACTTCAACTGGGGCATATGGGACACGCACATGCTCGACGCCAAAGGCAATCTGACCACTAGTGAGGGAGGGGACATCCATGTCCGTTACACACACGAACAGTACCGGGAGAACCTTACCAAGTTGGTGGACATCCTTCAAGGAACCGGCGCCAAGCTGATCTGGGCCGAAACCACGCCTGTCATGTGCTATGTCGCTGCCCGGTTCGACGACCTCCGTATCCGCAATGAAATCGCTGCGGAAATCATGCGGGCACATAAAATCGAAATCGACGACCTCTACGCCTTCTCCCTCCCACACGTGGCAGAATGGCAGATGCCCGACAAGTGTCACTTCAATCCCGCAGGAAACGAGAAACTCGGCGAGCACGTAAGCTCACTCATCCTGCACGCGCTGGAAACGCCAGGATTTGGTCTTAAAATAAATAAATGAGGTAAGAAGATTATGAACGAGAAAGAACGGTTTTTAGCAGTTGCGCGTTTTGAAAAGCCAGACTATGTGCCCATCTTTGGTTTCGGAGGTGCACCTGGCATGTCAGGGGGTGTTCTCAAA
>CAIQLG010000586.1 GCA_903872565.1 uncultured Lentisphaerota bacterium
CAACGCCCGGGGAACACATAAAAAAACAGTCAAAGCCCTGAAAGGGCGCGACAATTAGGTAATGTTCCAACTACACCATCTTTTCTATCCTTCGATATTTCCCCGTTTTCCTCTGACGAGGGAGAAAAATATTCCAATGGCGCAGAGGATTGTGAATATGGCAAAGTCGGTCCTGATGGTTTGCATGAATGTGTCAATGTTTCCTGCGGATATCTTTACTTTCCCCATGTGGATGGATGCCGCGAGCATTACAATCGCCATGCTCGACATCTGCCCGAGAAGCCGCACTGTCCCAAAGATGCTTGAGGCAATTCCGTAATGCGCCTTGTCCACGGCACTCATGGCCGCATTTGTGTTTGGGGCGGAAAACAGGGCGAATCCAAGTCCCATGAATGCGAGATCTATCACAATAAACCTGGGAGTGGTCTGCATCGTTAAAAATGAAAGGCAAAGGAGTCCTACGGTAATGATTCCCATGCCGATTGATGCAAGCCTGCCCGGATCGAACTTGTCCGACATTCTTCCTGCGATCGGAGAAAACAATGCCTGTGTCAAGGGCTGGACCAGAAGCAGCATTCCCGCCTTCGAGGGTGTGAATTCACATGCGTACTGGAAGTAGAGACTGAGCAGGTATCCTATGGCGAATGTGGCGCTGTAGTTGATTAACGCCGCCAGACTGGAAAAGACAAAAATACGGTTCTTCCTGAACAGCCTCACCTGCAATACTGGCGAATTGGTGCTCATTTCTATCCGTAAAAATGATGTCCCCAGGATTACACCCACTATGATCAGGATGACTCCAGTGGGACTTGGCAAGGTTCCGAACCCGAACATTACCGACACAATCGAAAGGGAGTACAAAACTGTGCCACGGATGTCCATGTCGATTCTGCGCCCTGAGGAGAAATCGTTCTTGAGGATTCCTGACATGAGCAGTACGAGGGATGAGCAGAGGGTGGCGTTGATGAAGAAGATGCTCCGCCATCCGATATGCTGAACGATCAAGCCTCCAAGGACTGGGCCGAGTGAAAGACCAATATATACACATGTCACGTTCAGTCCCAGTGCCTTTCCCCGTTCGCCTTCAGAATATTCATGCATTATCAGAGACACTGCGCTCGAGAACTGCATTGCGGCGCCAGCCGCCTGGATTACCCTGTAACCTATAAGCTGATAGATGCCGGTGGAAATTCCGCACAGAACTGAACCGACAACAAAAACGCACATTCCGCAGGTGAAGATCTTCTTGTGTCCGACGCTGTCCGCGATCCTTCCGAACGGGACAAGCAGCATTGGGATCACGATAAGATAGGAGGAAACGACCCAGTTCAATATCAGATTGTCGCACCCGAAGCTCCTCTGGATTGATGGGAGAGCGATATTTACGGATGACGCCAGGAACGGAGTGACGAAAACACTCAGGTTCGCCGCCGCAAGAATTATCTTTTTTTCAGTATTTTGCTGCAATTTATAATTCACGGAAGTTTTTACTTCGTGCCTTTGTGTCTTTGTGTGATATATCTTTCTGTGTATTCAGTGTGTTCCGTGGTTCACTAACTTATTTGCTGGTGAGTTTCTGTTCGGCTTCGAGAGTCACTGCCGCCTCGTAGTTGCCAATGGCGATGCGGACGATTGGACAATCTGCAAAATTCATTCCGCCGAGCCCAGCCTTTGTCAACTTGAATTTCCAAGTCTTATTTCCCGTATCAAATTCTATTTTCGTTGTGCCGCCGTGGTAGTTTTTGTTCGAATAAGAATAAATGGTAACACTTTTTTCCCAATGTGTAGGATCGCTGTTAATGGATGGCAGGTGGAAGGTTTCGTGGCCGACGGTTATCATGATCGGCTGGTCTTCCGGAAAGGCGGATCCGGTGTCAACTGTCGAGTTGGAGATTAGCAAACTGTCTTTGCCAGCCTTCCCGGCGAAGGTTTGCAGATTCATTTTGCCGACAGAAAATGATTTCATTGCCTCGCCCGTTATTGCCGCCGGAGTTTGCTGGTGTTTTTTCGAGTCAAATATGAAATGGCATTGATTGTTTACGTCCCGGTGCGGATTATAGCATGACACTCCGTCGGTTGTATGAAGAACGATATCAAAACCATTTTCATAGTCAATGTCATTATTCAATGGTGCGTCATTTCCGGTGAAGTTCCAAATCTTTTTACGCTGATCCACCTTGAGTTTGGATTTTCCTCCGGGATTTGCCAGATCAAAATAATAACCGGCAAGTGAAACTCCTTCGACCTTTTCCTGAGAATAGTCAGCAAGAACGGCGGCGGAGAGTGGAATCTGCTGCGATTTCAGCGAGGCAAGGAGTGCCTCCAGTCCGGAGGCTTTAAAATGCAATTTTGATTTATCCTTGGGAACGACAGGATTGCCGCGGAACATCGCATTCAGCACTGAATTAGTCTCGGCAGTAACAGTGGTTTGTGCTGAATATTTGTTGTCCAGTGTGGCGGTGCCATTTTGAATCTGCCATTCGACAAATGCGAAGCCGTCATCGGGTGAAGCATTGATTGTGAATGGCTGGTTTTTCCTGATGGAAATTGTGTCGAGCGGATCACATTGGCCGATCCCGTCATTGTTCAGTTTCAGTGTCACGGATTCGGCCTGGCTGGCAAAGCCGGCCTTGACTGTAACGTTTGACTGCGCAGTCAGGGTTGTCTGAGAGCTAAATCTGTTTTCAATATCGCCATCACCGGCTTCCAGTTCCCAGGACAAGAAATTATATCCGGCATCTGCCGTGGCGGTGGTTGTGACGGCTTTCCCGGCATAGAATTGTTCTTCCAGCAAAACCGCTGTACCGCCGGGATCGGCAGTCGCCTTGACAAGCACCTGATATGAGGGCTTAAGTTCAAGGAAAGCGGTTGTTGGCCGTGGCGCCACCATTCCGATGTAAAAAGTCCCGGCTTGCTGGCAGTTCCATATCCAGGGATTTTTCGAATCGGCGATGGGCAAGCCTTTTTCCAGATCAAAAATAATGGCTCTTGCGTTCTGCGGGAATTTGATGAAATATTCACCGGCAGTTGAAATGGTCGTCCTATACCATTGCAACTGATTGGCTTCCAACTTAAAAGCGATGTTTTGCCCCGGTATTATTTCAGGGATTGCGTCTTTCAAAATAAAAGAATCTCCACCAAAAATGAGAATTTCATTCTTGCCATTTTTTACAGCTCTGACGCAACTGTCGTTACGGTTGATGACGGGTGCGGCTAGAAATGCAAGCATTGAAGAGTGCGGCAGGATCGGTATTTGCGACAACGTGAGAAATTCAGAATTATCGCGGGTAGTCGACCTGATGTCAAGATTATGAATCAGGAAAGACACGCTGTCATATAGGAAAGTAATCAATAGGTATTGTTTGCCGACACGTTTTTTCCATGGCTCCGAAATCGTGACGGGCGAGAATTTCTCTCTTGTGATCACCATGTTGGGGGAGACTTCCACGATCATTATAAAATGGTTTCCGTCCTTCATTTCCACGTTTTTAAAATAATACTTTGCCCCGCCTGGATTTGAATTGTCAACATAATATGTGCCATCGGTAAGGGTCAATGTGGAGGTGGTCGACTGCTCTGTCAGAATGTTCTTTTCCCATTTCAGTGATCCGCCGTCAATAACCGTAATTTGGTCTATATCTGTGTTGTGGTTGTAATAGCCAGCGATCAGTTCGCCATTTGTTTCCGTTTCAACTTTAGGCAGTTGTGGCGGAGAGGGAGCTGGTCCACCGAGTTCTTGGACAGCCGCCTGCATGCATTTGACCACGGTGCTGTTGGGAAGCGAGGCGATTGTGTCGTGATTGCAGAGAACCACAACGCCCAGTTTCCAGTCAAGCATGATGCCGATTTCTGAATTGTACCCGATATCGCTGCCACCTTTGACATAGGCTGCGCCTGCATATTGAAGATTCAGTTCTTCCACATTGTCCCAGCCTAAACCAAATTTCATTGATGGCTGATATACATCCAGTGCACTTATTTCAGGGGTCGCCATTACCTGTGTAACCGTATCGGAATTCAGGATGCGCTTGCCGTTTGGATGCTGTCCTTTTCCCTGTAGCATCAGAAGAAACTGCGCCAGGTCCATGACGCTTGAATTGGCTCCGTCAGAACCATAGCCGGGAGAATATGGTTCGATAATCCCGTAATTTGCATCATAGCCTTTTGCCATATTGCCATAAACCCGTCCGAAGGCAGTGGAATTCATACCTAAAGGATGGAACAACTGTTCTCTTGCGAAATCCGCATAATTTTGCCCTGTGATTCTGGAGACCAGGGTGGATGACAGATCGAATGCGACATTGTTGTACACTCCAACTTCACCCGGATATTGTGAAGGATAATCGTTTTTAATATATTCTAGCAAAAAGGAATCGTAGCCATTCCAGTGGCGGTAGGGAAAGAACTTGGACGATTCAACTTCTTCCGGAATTCCGGAATGGTGATTCAAGAGGCGTCTTGGCGTGATAAATGTTCCGGTGTCAGGGTAGCGCTTGCGCATAGAGAATTCCGGCAGGCAGTCTGTAATTGGCGCATCCAGATCCAGAAGCCCCTGATCATAAAGTTTAAGCTGTAGTACTGCGGCGAAAGTCTTGGACACGGAGGCCAACAGGTAAACAGTGTCCGGTGTAGCCGCAATGTTATTTTCAATGTCGGCATGTCCGAAAGCATCCGTCCAGACAATGTCGCCGTCATAAATCATTGCGACCGAGACGCCGGGATAAAGCTCGGGATCAGCACCGAATTTCTTTAATAATTCCTCATTTATATAGTCCGTTGTGACCTTAATGGTATTTGTAAAGCGTGGATCGGCGATAATCCTGCCGCCGGGCCTTGTGTCGGAATTAGTTGCCAGTTGAATAGTTTCCGCCGAGATCACCTGGCAGAGCAGGAGAGCAATCAAGAGCAATAATTTGTTTATTTTCATTTTATTTTAATTCCTTTGACATATGGGTGCAATTTGTATCTAACTTAGCTCCGTTGGGCATAAACTCAACCTATTATATTTTGACTTATTGAATCCTAACTGTTCATGCGATATTTTACTAGTTATAGTATACCAATCAAAAAGGAGACATTCATGAGAACTTCATCCCCAAAAGTTTTATTCCTCTACATTCTAATCCTAACGTTCAATCTTCCCTGCGTGATTTTTGCACAATGCACTGGTGGAATGGCGCTGGGATTTCCGGCCGGAGATAACAATCTCATAGGGGCGACACTCGACTGGAATGGTCCTGCGAACCTCTCGATGCTCAAGGCGAAACTAGTAACAGATGGCAAATACCGTTATCTCCGCGTGGCATTCGGCGGTCAGCCCGGCGATGGCGCCTGGCTTAACGAGAAAGGCTTGGGATACAAGGATTTCAGCAGGCTCATAGGTAGTGCATATCTTACAAAAATTGAAATTGATCAGGAAATGGTTTCAGACCAGCTCATGAAGACTTCCGATTCCGCAAAGTCATTCATAGACACTTGGACTCCAATACTTACACAATCCGGATGCGGCCAGCCTGAAGACTCCTATTGCGGATGGGCTCTCCTTGTCGTTGACAATACTGAAGGATATCTTGTGGAAGCGGGCGATGTGAATGACAATGGCACGGTGAAGCATCCTTACGCTGTTTTCGGTCCGATGAAAAACACCGTATTTGCGCATTCGAATTACTATCTTGACGAGACCCTCCGATCCTACCAGATGATCTTGTCTGGCAACACTGTTGGCGGGGTTGGTTATGAAAGGGCAAGGCACTTGTGGAACATGCTCACACAGAAGCAGTATTTCAAAATAAGTTCGAATATTGATACAGCAATTATCGATGTTCCTTTTTTCATGGATGTTCTGAGATCGAGGGGTACTGAGAGTGTCAGATCAAAAGACGAGCAGAAACAGAGGTGGTTCCAGAAACCTCTTAGTTGTGCTGTTAAATCGCAGGGAATCGATGCGATATGCAAAAACGTCGGGACTTCCGGAATTGAGAATATAGGTCTTACTTACTGCGGGCAGATTATCAAGCCGTCAAAAACATATCCCCAGTTCTTAAGCTGCATATGGTCGGGACTGAGCTTTCCTCTCACTTCTCCATATCTTCCTTTTTACATCGGGATAAATGAGCTTCCGGCAAAACTTCAGAGTGGAGACAAGGAGGGGGATTTCGCCTATGTTTTCAATCAGCTTTACAATCTTGTGTTTTGTGAGAAAAACGTCAAGGGAAAAGCTGTCCTGACACCCAGCATGTCGAAACTGAAATCAATAATTCCGGTCTGGGAAAATTTTGATGGTGAGACTTACAAGCAAAGCATTGAGATTGAATCTCAGGTTGCTGCGCTTGCGGCGGAGGGAAAAGAGTCCGAGGCGAGGCAGCTTCTCTCCGATTTTCTGGACAAAAGGATGAACGACGCCATTGTTATTGCCCAGGATCTGATCACCAAGTGGAGCAAATAAATTTCGACTATGAAAATCAAAAAGCCTATAATGTTTGCTCAGGAATACAACGATTACCTTCCTTTCGATCTCGGCTGTCTCATGGACGGCGGATATTGTGAATCTTTTCTCTCAATCGAACACTGGAACGGAACAAGCGCGCTTGGCTGGGCAATAAAAAGAAAAGAAGATTCTATTGCAAAGGTTCTATCAGCCGCTGGTGCCGATAAAAATATGGGGAATCCAGTTCTTGTTAATGCCGTCAATAACAATTCTGATGTTGCTTATATTGAAAAACTTATAAAAAAAGGATGGTAAAACTGCCTCTGATATCGCAAAGGAAAAAATTGAAAATAGAAATGATCCCTACTTTTACTCCGATTCTTTCAAGGAAAGAAGGAACGGGCTTGAGAAAATGTATGAACTCCTGAAATAGTGTAATCTACCTTATCCTGGGTAACTTATCTGAGGGACAGGAGGGATTTGGATCCCAGAATAAAGCAAAGCGACAAGCGTGTATTGTTTTTCCGTCCCTCAAGTCCCTGGTCCCTATAGTCCCTCTTCCTGAAAGGATTTTTTTATTGCATAAATCCAAATCAGCTTGAAGTCGCTTGAACCTCTCGGGAGATGCCACCGGCGGTTTGCGCCATGTATACTGCTTATTTCGGCTTGTCGGATCTGTAGCCGTATCCGTAACCGTAGCCATAACCGTAGTTGTATCTGTTCTTGTTCGACCTCAGCACAACATCGAACGACAGCTGATTGATCACAATGCCGAGAAGTTTGGCATGATTTTTCTTCAGCGTGTGCAATGCCCTGAGAAGCAGGTGCCTCGAGGTGGTGTCTGACTGGTATATGAGAATTGTCCCGTCGGTGACTGTGCTAATGATGCTCGAGTCGGAAACGGGCAGTGTCGGCGGCGTGTCAATTATTATGAAATCGTATGAGTTCCTAAGTTTCTGGATAAGTTCTCTGAACTCGTTCGAGATGAGAAGTTCGGTCGGGTTTGGCGGCAGTGTTCCACAGGTAATTATGTTCAGGTTGTCAACTCCCGGCGTCTCTAACAGGTTTTCCCATTTCGCATTTCCGATGAGCACATCCGTAAATGTCTTGATCGCATCTTCCATCTTGGCAGTGCCCACGAGGATGTCGCTCAGACCCGGTTTTTCGCTTATCTTGAAAAGATCCGCTATCTGCGGTCTTCTCAAGTCGCCTTCTAGGAGGAGAGTAACCTTGCCCATCTGGGCGAGGGATATCGCGAGATTTGTTGAGGTGAGGGTCTTGCCCTCCCTCGGGCTCGTGCTTGTTATTCCCACGACGATCCCCGTGGTTTTCTGGGTGCCAAGAGCAAACTGGATGTTTGTGCGCAGTGTCCTATATGCCTCCGCCGTCATTGACAGTATATCAAAATTGAAAAGGATCTTTTTGTCAAGATCAAGTGGTTCATCGCATCTCTTGAACGGAAGGAAATAGCAGACGGTCTTGAAAAGAAATCTGAAAGGTTTGAAAAATCCCCATTTCTTACGTCCCTTGTTGCCGATGAAGGGAATGTGAGCAATTACGGGGAGGCCAGTAACTCTTTCGACATCCTCGATTTTTCCGATCGAGGTGTCGAGTCCCTCCCATATGAAGGCATAGAGGCAGGCTACGATCAATCCGAAAATCCCGCCAGCTATCATGTTCATCGTCTCGTTCGGGCTGAGCTTGCTGGCCGGCATCTTGGCCTTGGAGACCATCTGCACCTCGTCCATGGACTTGGTTCTTTTCGCCTCGTAGTCTATCTCAGCCTTTATAAGATATTCACCGAGATTTCTCCTTTGTCCCTGTTTCAGTTTCCAATCGGCAAGTTTGTCGTCATAGGTCTGTTTTGTCTTCGGAAATTTAGCCAGTTCATCCTCTACGGATTTGATAAGGTTTTTCTGCTTGACAATCCTGGGGTGGCCGTCCTGGTATGTCTCCTTCAGCCTTTGAAGCTCCATTTTCAGGGTCGAGAGTTCATCCTGGTATTTCATTGCGGAGCCGAGAGATACTGTCTGTTCGGACGCACTTTCAAGATTCTTTGTCTGTTCGTCTATATCCCTTTTGACAATGTCGAGACGTTTTTGTATGAAGTCTCTAGTGTCTCTCGCATCCTGTGTCTTTGTCCTCCAGAAGTCGGCACGATATACCATTCCCACAATGTTTGATATGGCGACTGCGACACTGGGATATCTGCTCTTGGTGGTTATGGAAATTATGTCGCTGACATTGACAGTATCAATTTTGATCAGTCCTCTCAAGGCACCTGGAGAAAGAGTTCCTATGTATTTTTTCTCCTCATCGCTGAAACTCAATAAAGCTATGTCTTTTTTTTCATTTTCCGTGTAGTATTCAGCATTCTCATTGCTCAGAGACTTGCATTTAGACCCATCCTTCAGAAAATCCACCACTGTCCAGAGAATTTCATCCTTGCTTAATATGAGTTCTATTTCGGAGCTTATGCTGTTGGAAGAGCCTGCGCCATACCAGGTTATGGCTGCGCCCTCGATCGTGGCCATGGGGCTTCTTGCCGAGATCCTCACTCTGCTTTCCGCCTGATATGTCGGTACCTGCTTCATGGTGTAGACGAATGTTATGGCAACAACCAGCAGGAAGACTAAAACGATTTGGAAAAATCGCTTGTTAAGTATCATCCAGTAGTCGGTAATGTCAATACTGAGAAGTTTTTCCTCTTGATTCTCGTTCGGCATTGCAAATTCCCACTTTTACGCTAGATTCCTTGCTTAAGATAATTTCCTAAAATAACACATTTTATTTCAAGTTCAAATTTATTCGCGAAGAGTTTTATAATTAAATAGATAAACTGGAATGAAGATAGCTCACTCAAAACCTTGCATTGACCGGATGGACATGGAAAAAGTCGGGGATGTATTGCATTCCGGCTTTCTCTCCACAGGATCTCAATGCGTCAGATTCGGGTCGGCCTGCGCCAAAATTCTGGGAAAAAACTGGGGCATCCCCACCCAGAGCGGAACGGACGCCATCACTGCGGCCTTGAGACTGCTCAAGCTGGGGAAGGATGCGAAAATCGCAGTTCCAGGATACATCTGCAGTGCCGTGCTCGATGCGGCCCACATCGAAGGGATTACACCAGTCCCTGTAGACATTGAAAGGGAGACTCTTTCAATCTCGCCAGCACTTGTGAACGAATTTGCCGATGCCAACGCAGTTCTAGGCGCACACCTTTTCGGGATTCCGGCACCTCTGAACAGGATCCGCAACAAGAATCTCATTGAGGACTGTGCACAGACTCTCGGCATAAAAAACTGTGACGGAATTGTTGTGGGGGCAATGGGGAAATTTTCGATATGCTCTTTCTATGCGACAAAACTTCTCACTACTGGCCACGGGGGGCTTCTTGCCGGCGACTGTGCGAAAATGCAAAAGGAGGCGATGAGGCTCTTCACGCACGACAAACAGGACAAGTGGGAACCACACCTGCATTTCCTGATGTCCGACTTCAACGCCGCCCTTGGAATATCCCAGGTGGCAAAACTTGAAAACTTCATCGCAAAAAGGAGAAAAGTCGCGGCCAGGTTCATTGCCGCGATGGGTGGCAAAAAACTCCCCCTGAGCATTTTTTCAAGGTTCCTCGTCATTCCCAAAAAGGAGGGACTCACGGACAAAATCATCGCGGACTTCAACAAAAGAGGCATCGAGGCAAAAAAACCCGTATTCAAGCCCCTTTACAGGTATATGGGACTGAAGGACAAGGATTTTCCCAACTCATGCTGGGCGCATAGGAACATAATTTCGATTCCCATCTATCCGGAAATGGAAGAAACACATATACAAATGCTCGAAAAAAATCTCCAGGAGAAAAAAAATGTTCTGCGTTGCTGGCCACCAGCCTAACCTCTACCCGTACGGCGGATTTTTTGCAAAAGCGGCCTCCGTGCAAGCCTTCGTCATAGTTGACAGCACCCAATATGTCAAGAAGGAATATCACAACAGAAACAGGATCAAGCTGCTTGACGGCAACATTCACTGGCTCACTGTCCCGGTCAGAAACGCCGGCAGATATGCCCAAAAGATAAACGAGGTGGAGATTGACAACTCACAGGACTGGAGAAAAATCCACCGGAAAACTCTTTTCCTGAACTACAAGAAAACCCCTTTCTTCAACGAATATTTCCCTTTCATCGAGGAAATGCTTTCAAAAGAATGGAACATGCTTGTGGACTACAACATGGAATTCATCCGTAACATTATGAAAATCCTCCAGATTGACATCCAAGTGCATATGACATCCACCGAAGGAATGTCCGGCAAGGCAACGGAGCTCATCCTCGACATCTGTAGGAAGACAGGGGCAGAGGCCTATGTTCATGGCGGAAACAGCAGAGATTACGTGGATTTCGGAATGCTGGAGAGCAACGGAGTCAGAAGCCTCGTCCAGGATTTCAACTGCATTAAATATCCCCAGACGAAGGAGCCTTTCAGCCCGAACCTGTCCATAATTGACATGCTCTTCAATTGCGGCTCCGAGACAAAAAATCTTTTAATTGAAGGAAATAAGATTATTTCACTTTAAATCTCGTAATACAATGTTAGGTTAGTTCTTGGAAGTTAAAACGTATTTCTCGAACGTTAATCTTAGTTAAGCCTACGGAGGTTCAAATGCAGAATAATAAACGCCCGCAACGCCCGCAGATATTGATAGTTGACGACGATGAACAGGTCTTGTTTTTGCTGGAGAGGCTTCTTGAGAAGAACAATGTGGAGTCCATCACAAGCACATCCGCGGCAGAGGCTCTTTCCTTGATCGAGTCGACCCCCAGCATTAAGCTTGTCCTTCTGGACATAAGCATGCCAGAAGTAAGCGGAATCGAACTACTGGAGAAAATACACAAGCTCACTCCGTCCGTGCATGTGATTATGATAACGGGGCTAAACGATGTGGAAACAGCGAAAAAATGTATGGCTCTAGGTGCAAAGGACTTCATAACAAAGCCGTTCGACCTTGACTATCTCCAGACGAGCGTTCTTTCAGTAGTAATACAGATGCTCTGAGCCGATGCAACAAAACATCGAACTTAATGTGGACAATAAGGCGGTAGTGCCAGGATATGAGATCCTTGTTCTCATAGGAACAGGCGGAATCGGAAAAGTCTTCGAGGCAAGGGATGGAGCTGGCCGTAAAATAGCTGTTAAAATCATGAAGCCTACCCCATTCCTGGGGGAAAATTACCTTGACAGCATTATCAGAAGTGTCGAACTTATAAAAAGATTCTCACAAGATCCCTCTTTCAGGCTAGTAAAGATCCGCGAAACCGGAAAGATCAGCGATTTCTTTTATATTGTCATGGATCTCTACGAAAAAGGCTCTCTTGAAAAACTCGTGAGGGAAAAGTCCTGGATTTTCGCCGCCAGGGTCGAATTCGTCTTCATGCTTGCCAAATCTCTCGCCAAAATCCATTCCGTCGGCCTTATTCATGGCGATCTCAAACCGGCAAACATTATGATCAGCGAAAACTTCGAACCATACCTGAACGACTTCTACCAGGCGGCGGATAACACATTCCTGGGACGAACCTATTCAGGCCTTTCCGGGACCCCACTGTACATGTCGCCAGAACAGCTCTCAGGAAAATTTCTCAACAAGTCGACCGACATATACAGCTTCGGAATAATCGCCTGCGAAATATTGACCGGCAAAACCCCATATCCCCCCGAAGCTGTCAAAGGCTTCAGCGATATAAGCTCTTCAATTCACTCCGGCAACTTGATTCCACCGGAAAAGCTCTCACGGGAAATAGATCCGGAAATGAACAGGATACTTCTGAAGGCGCTCCAGGTAGACCTCAAGCAGAGATACGCCAATATGGAACTTATTGCGGAAGAGTTAAACCGTTACAGAGGAAAAAAGATGAAGAAAAACTCTTTTCCCAATAATATTAGAAATCTTTTCCGTTAGCTTTAATTTTAAAAAAAACAATATATATTACCGTTTAATTGTTCAAGTAATTTTGATGAAACAGGATGCTTCAATAGTGAGAAAAAAATCAGCAATAATTGTCTTTTCGGCACTTCTGTGCATCTTCATACTACAAGGATGCAAGACAAATGCCCCGGAGGCGAAGACAGACCTGTTCAATGCCGACCTGCAGAAAGCCGCGGTTGAAAAATCGGGGACCCAAAAGCCGAGTCCCGGTGATCCCCTCGCCAATGAGGTCAAGAACAAATACGATGACATCTTGAAAAAGATCCTAGAAAGCGAAAAAAAGCAACAGACCCCCCCGGAGGAAGTCAAACCCGAACTCTACAGAATGAAAATCGGAGATTCCTTCGAAATATCCGTCCTCGACGAAAATGAGATGACAAGACAAGTCAAGGTCATTCCAGACGGAACCATCACATACTTGCTCGTGGGAGAAATCCAGGCGGAAAACAAGACAGTCCCAGAACTTAGGAATGACATTGAAAACAAGTTGAAGCAATATTTTGTAAATCCCAAAGTCAGCATACTGTTAAACGAAACCATTGTCCAACCCAAGCCTGAGGATGAGCGCGTTGTATCTGTCATAGGCGCTGTGAAGAATCCGGGAGAATTTAAGATCAAAAAGAACAGCAAAATTGTTGACATCGTCGCGCAGTCAGGTGGACTTCTCTACATCAACGACTGGATGGGAGGCAGGACAGTGGCCAACCTGAAGGCCTCATACATATCACGAAAAGGCGTGAAACTTGATGTTGACTTCGACAAGCTCCTCAGGCTCGGCGACATGGACTACAATATCCTTCTTGATAGTGGAGATTTCATATACATTGCCGATGCCGAGAACAGCTCAATATTCATACTCGGAGAAGTAACCACTCCGCAGATCATCCCCTACAACAGGGACATCACTCTTGTCGAAGCCCTCTCAAGAAGCGGAGGATTCACCAACAAGGCCGAAAAATCAAGGGTCATCGTCCTGAGAAATTCAACCCTCGGCAACGAATTTGTATATGTTAATGTCGAAGCCTTGCTATATGGAGACCACGAGGAGCAGAATATGATCCTGAAGGAAGGCGACATCATATATGTCCCCGAACAGGGTATGAGCGAGTACTCAAGATATGCTGAATATCTTATGGTTTTTGGACAGCTTCTGCTGCAGGGGTATCAAATCAGGGACCAGGTAATGTTCCCGAGGCTCAAAAGGTAGAACAAAAATTTCCACTGAGAGTTAAACTTGGCTGAACTCAATGTATATACCACACATATGGCTTGAAAGATATTCCATGGCATTGGCAGTGTCTTTCACGGTTTCATGTGCCCTTACCTTCGTCTCGATTCGCGTCCTGAAAAAACTGAAAATAATGGACGAACCCGACCCCAGAAAGATACACAAGAAGCCCATACCAAGAATGGGGGGCATAGCAATATATGTCGGATTTCTAATCCCAATGTTTCTCAAAATGGACATCTCCGGCCCCCAGGAAGGTATAATGATAGGCTCCGCAATAGCCCTGATGATAGGAGTTTTCGACGACATCTGGCACGTGCCGGCAACATTCAAACTCATATCCCTTTTCCTTCTCACTCTCCTAATCTGGAGATTCGGAATAGTCACAGACTTTCCTCTCGCTCCGGAAAAATACAGGGACACTGTAAATATAGTCATTACAATGCTCTGGCTCACAGGGCTCTGTAGCGCAATAAACGCAATTGACCATATGGATGGCCTTGCCGCTGGACTTTCCGCAATCGCCTCATTCTCTTATCTTGCAGTATCACTTCAGTCAGGACAGTGGATCTGGGGACTTATGTCAATCTCGATGATCGGAAGCCTGCTCGGATTTCTTGTCTTCAACTGGCATCCTGCAAAAATATTTATGGGTGACAGCGGGAGTTTCTTCCTAGGATTCAGCCTCGGAGCCATCGGGATCATGGGGGGATGGTCCCGGAACCCCATAAAATCTGCAATAATTCCCTTCGCAGTCTTGAGTATTCCCATAATGGATTTATTATATGTCATTGTAACCAGAAGATTGACGGGAATAACGAAGAGCCTGAAAGAATCAATCACGTATTGCGGAAAGGATCATATCGGGCATAGATTCTGTAGGTTTGGGTTCACACAGGTAAAATCCGTAAGAATAATCTACCTTGTGAGCATGACTATCTCTATTTCTGCCCTTTTAATAAGATATACCGGAGAATTGGAATCTTTTTTGCTTTTATTTCAGATATTGATGATATATATTATAATTTTTATTTTAATGAGACATCCGGAACAACATAATAGTATTTGAAAAACTTATGAATGATACAAAAAATATAGATCCCTTCGCCAATGAGGATAAGGGATTGTTCAACGAATCCAGGCAAAGTGGGGAAATGACCCAGATTTTCAGAAATTCTGAAGATGTCTATTTCAGAACAGTCAGGGAGCTCCAGTCCATTTGCGACACACTCAAAAATGGAGGTCAAGCAAACGGAAACGAGCTCAAAAACCTGACCAGACAGATCACCGAAATACTTAAACAGGACGAAAGACTCCTCCTGGGACTGGCAAACTCCCCCTACTCCTTCATTGAGAGAAAAGCTGGATTTCTGAAGGAAGGAATCATATCCTCGTATATAATAGTCCATGGAGTCAATGTCATGATTTACGCATTGAAAGTCTCCATTGACATAGACATCCTCGACAGCAGACTGCCCTATGTCGCAATTGCCGCGATGACAAGCAACCTCGGACTACTGGACTACAGCGAGGAAAAACTCAAGACCGATTCCTCTGACATCTCCAAATTCAGGGAATATTCAAAAAAATCAGACAAGTACATAAGCAAACTGACAATTGACGATTTCCATCTCGCCTCGGTCGAGCAGCTAAACCAGATATCTGTGGACAACCCTGCGGCTTTAAGCAGAACAAGTCTCCGCGAGGGGATGTACCAGTACGCAATGGTCATTCAGCTCTGCAACGAGTTCGAAACACTGACACACCAGAGGAAATACGCACCTATTGAGGCGATGAAGAAACTGCGCGACCAGATGAACAACTTCTTCCATCCCGACATAATCAAGATGTTCTTCGACAAGCTTTCGATCTACCCGCTCGGAAGTTTCGTCAAACTGAGCTCCCTCGAGACGGCCAAAGTCATAAAAATAAATGAAAACTTCATTATGAGACCGGTGGTACTCATCGTCCTGGACGAAGAGGGCATAGAAAAGGAGAAACCATCAAGAGTAAATCTAAGGGAAAAATTCAATTTATATATAAAACACCCGGTCATAGACGAAGCCCTCACTGAGCACTTCCTCTATTGTTTCTGATTAGTTTATATTTCCGCTTGAAACATCAAGGTTGGCAAAGTATTCAAACGGTTCTTTTAATCCTTTTTGAAATATTTGAAGTTTGAAATTTATGTCGGGGCGTAGCGCAGTCTGGTTAGCGCGCCCCGAGCAGAGACTCGGGGAGGTCGGAGGGTCTTGAAATATCAGGAAGAAGAAGCCATATTTGAAGTTTGAAATTTATGTCGGGGCGTAGCGCAGTCTGGTTAGCGCGTCTGCCTTGGG
>CAIQLG010000587.1 GCA_903872565.1 uncultured Lentisphaerota bacterium
TACACCTATTTCGAAAGATAGTTTTCCGATGAATCCACTGTTATCCTTGAAAACCGGAAGAGGGTTTAACCAGACGAATTCTGCCAATGCCGAGATCAGCATGGCAGATTTGATTCGCTCTAACTAAGAATAAGTAATCTTGATTTCTTCTTGCTTTGTGATAGATTTAGGAGTGATAATAAATATAAAGTAGGAGAGATAAAACATGACAGCATTAGCGGAACATGTTTACGAAGAGGCAATTAGTCTAGACCCTATAGATAGAGCAGAGCTAATCGAAAAACTTTTTGAGAGCTTTTCCCACGTCCAAAATACAGAGATTGAATTGGAATGGAAAAAAGAAGTTGCAAAAAGACGTATTGCTTATGATAATGGTTATATTCCATCAGATTCTATGGAAAATGTATTTGCAAGGTTAGCCCAGCGATGAATGTGCAAATTCTTCAATCTGCTGAATCAGAAATTGCAGAAGCTATGGATTATTACAACATTCAAGATCCTGGCTTAGGTTATGAGTTTGCTTTTGAAGTTAAAGAAAGCATAAATAGAATGATATCCTTTCCAAGTGCAGCCTTTGTTTGATCAAGAAATAAGAAAGTGCCATATCCATCGTTTCCCTTATGGAATCCTTTATGAGATCAGAGAAAATAATCTCATAGTTTTTGCTGTAATGCATTTAAGGAAGAGTCCTGCTAAATGGGAAGAAAGACTCCAAGAATATAAGAAATAATGTTAGAACCATTCCATTCTCTTAACGTCGCTCTGCGCCGCAAGAGATGGTTGTACGATGTGCCCGTCATGCTCGCCATCTATTTTTCCGCGGCGCGGAGCCATTCGAGTTTTGACTCCTCCTCCATTCCGGCCTTGTAGAAAGCTTCCGCGAGCCTGATGCGCAATTCAGTGTTTTTCGGTTCATAATTGAGCGCCGTCTGGAATTCTTCTATCGCAGCTCCCCAGTCTTTCTTCTGCATCAAGGCGCGGCAAAGGCTTTCCCTCAAAAAGACAAAATCCGGCCTGAGCTCGCAGGATTTGCGAAATTCACGGATCGCATCTTCAAGCCTGCCGGCGGCGGCGAAATTAATCCCTTTCTCATGATGGGCGGCAAACCATCCCGGGCGGTTTTCGAGTGCTCTATCGCATTCCGCAGCCGCTTCTGAAAATCTTCCTTTTTTCCTGAGGGCAGCAGCCTTTTTCAGGCTTTTCTGGGCGAAATATTCGGTGTCATTAATGATAAGCTCCTTCATGAGTTCCTCAATCGGAGCGAAATCGTCCGTCAGCACAGTTCCATATTTGCCTTCAAGCTCTTTAATGATTTCTTCCGATGTCCACAACCGACCGGAAAAAGTCGGGATATTCTCCGAAAGAATTACGGGGATATTCCCGAGTTCAAGCTTCTTGTCCGAGCATATCACCACGAAGGTGTCGCGGCGGAATTTGTCACAATGCGTTGAAATTACATAGACATGCTTGAATGCCTTGTCGGCCGTTTTCACTATTGACTTGAGAAATTTCCCGTGATCGAGAATATCAATCACAGTCATCATATAGATTCCCTCGTTCTTTCTGAGGAGTTTTCCGACTTTTGCCATGAAGCTTTCGCTCGTGAGATGGAACGGCACGACAAGATAGTTCACGGCATCTCCGATGATGACATCGAATTTCCCGAGGCTGTTCTCGTCAGAGGCGAGATCGGAAACGAAGATACCGCCGTCCACGTCGTAGATTTTCATTCCTGTGTCTTCTGGGAGTCCGAACGCCTTGAAGGCTGCATCCGTCACGGCAGGATCAATTTCCGCCACGGAAAGTTTGGGCTTTTCGAAGCTCAGCTCGATCCAGCGCGGAAAAGTGAATCCGCCCCCGCCGAGAACGAGAATCTCTGGCGATTTTTCTAGTTTCAGTTCCTGCATTAGCACTTCGGCATAAATTTTTTCATAGTAGTATCTGAGATCCAAGGGATCCTCCGCATTCGCCTCGCTGTGCTGGAGGCGGTCAATGTAAAATCTCCGCAAGTTATTGTCATATAAGTCGTTCTGGATTCTTATGAGGGAATACGGGCTTTCCGCCCTGTAGATGGTCAATGGATCCTTCTGGGGCATCACGCCAAGTTCGCAGATGAGAGGTGCCAGTCTTCCGCCTCCGAGAAAAACGGCAAGCGATAAGGCGGCAAACAGTGCGGCCGGAACGTATGACAACGCTTTGCGGGGAAGAACGGCTGGTGGGAAAAAGACAAAAATTGATCCTGCGATCAGGACGGTCTTCACCACGCCAAAATTACCGAGCAGGACAAAAGGCACAAGAAGAGTTCCGACAATGCTTCCGAGGGAGACTGCTGCGAAAATTATCCCGGAATAGGTTCCTGCGGAATTCCCCGAGACCTTTACTGGACGGGCCGCGGCAGTTGAAATCACCACGCCGCTGAAAAATGACGGGGCGCATAATATCACGGCGGAATATAGCGAAATTCGCAGGGGAAGTCCTCCATAGCTGAGCATCTCGAAGAAGAAAAGCTTGTTCCTGAGTATCGGTACCAGAAGAAACATCGCCGATGTGATCGGCATGGCAAGAATCAGAAGCTTCGCGCTGTCGAATTTCTCCGCCAGAAAAGCGCCTGAAACATTTCCCGCAGCGGCCGCCGCAAGCATCGTGGTCATCACTGCGGACCATACGAAAATTGACTGCCCGAATTCCTCGGACAACATTCTCGCTCCACTCATTTCAAGAACCATGAACGAGAGTCCTGCGAAAAAGCATATCATTGCTGGCACGGCAATTATCTTGAAATCTATTTTTGCGAATTTCGCAGGTTCTGGCAATTCCTGAATCTTTCCATCAGTCTTCTCCCGGTGCTTGCGGAAAATCAGGAATAGCAGGAGAAAAATGAAAAACATCACTGCGCCAGAAATGTTGAATATCGCGGTCGTCCCAATGCTTGGCACAAGGACAAACCCCGTCAGCAATGCCCCGGATATGCAGGCGACACTGCCGAGGGAATAAATCAGCCCGAACGTGAATTCTTTCCTTTCCGATATGAAAATAAGATGCCTCGTAAGTATGACACTTGTCGTCCCGAACATGATCGAGGGAAGCGAAACAACAATCAAAATGTGCAGGAAAACTCTTGTGGAAAAAGGGAAAGACCTGAAAATGCCCGATGACCCCGCGATATTGTTCAGCACCGGTGTGAATAATATTAGAAGTGAAGTTATGAGGAATACCGGGATGACGAGCTTCCGAGCAGAATATTTGTCGGCAAGTTTTCCGCCCGCGAAGTTTCCGATGGCGCAGAAGCCAAGAAAAACGCCTATGACCGACGCCCAGGAATAGACGGACTGTCCAGTGAAGAAAGCGACAAGCCTTCCGGAGGCAATCTCGAAAACCATTCCCAGCGCGGAATTGAAAAAAACTGCAAGATAAAAAACTATGTTCATATTCAACATCAAATATGGCCTTTGAGGAGGAACATCTCCGAAATGCCAGGTCACATATTATTACAAAACGACATGATATACAGCTCAACGATGGAGAAAACAAGTGGGGGAAATGTACTTCTGTTGACTTTTTTAAAAATCCTGCTATTCCTTAAATGCGAATGATATACAGAAATAATATAATAACTTGATCGTAAAAGAAATTGACATGAATTTGTTTGCCACAAGTGCTGTAGCCAAAGGTTATTTGGAAGATCGCCCCTATCTCCATCCGGAAATCATTCAGAAGATCAAAATCAAGCTCAACCTCGAGCAAAAGGTGAAATCCGCTTTAGATGTTGGACTGTCCAACTGATAGTTGAGAATGAGGGCTATATCTGCCCTGAAATATGCTCACCAGATGAATTATTAGGAGACTTGCTATGAAAAAAGATCCGATTGTAGAGGAAGTCCGAAAATTCCGTTATAACCATGCCAAACGTTTCAATAACGACCTCGACCTGATTTGCGAGGACATCAAACTCCATCAGGTCACCTGCGGACACCGGATAGTCAGGCTTAAGAGGAAAAGACTTTCCAACGAATCACTTCACCTGGCCCGCCAACATGCGGGCAGGTGAGTTAAACGTTAGACTATGTCGGATTAATTGAAAGGATAAACAAATGCGCTATTTGATGAAACAGAAGCTATTCTCTTGGGGCGATGACTTCCTGATTAAGGATGAAAACGGCAGGGATGTATTTTTCGTTGATGGGAAAGCTTTCAGCCTTGGCGATCAGCTTTCCTTCCAAGACATGGCAGGCAATGAACTATCCTTTATCAAACAGAAACTGTTGTCTTGGGGACCAACCTACGAAATTCACCGGGATGGTCAACTCTGCGCAGTCGTCAAAAAGAAACTTTTTACATTCTTCACTTGTCGTTTTACTGTCGATGTGCCTGGGCCTGATGACTTGGAGGCGGAAGGTGATTTCTTGGATCACGAATACACTTTCACTCGAAGTGGCGCGAGAGTCGCGGGAGTGTCCAAGCAATGGTTTTCGTGGACAGATACATACGGAGTGGACATAGCTGAAGGTGAAGACGACGTGCTTATTATCGCAAGCACTGTAGTGATTGACTTGGCCTGTCATGGCGACAAACAAAAACAGTAGCGGCAGGCCTTCCCGCAGGTTTTGAAAAAGAAATTAGTGGAATTTGGTCAAGGGATGAATCTTTTTTTATTGAAATTCAGAAAACCCCGTTCTCTAGGCGTGGATTTTCATTTCTCCAGTCTTATTCTTGGATCGACCATCACATAGAGGAGGTCGGCGGCGAGTATGCCGCCGAGGGTAAGCACCGCATTCCTGAACGCATGTTTGAATATGACGGTGTGCTCAGAAAGACCTTTCGCTCGGGCAGTCCTGATGTAATCCTGGCGGATGACATCGAGCATTCCGGCTCTTGCATATCTGGAAAGACCTGCGAA
>CAIQLG010000588.1 GCA_903872565.1 uncultured Lentisphaerota bacterium
GCCTTCCGTCCGATGGACGTAACCTTGAGGGTTTGCGTGTCAAACTTGAAAAACTCGTCCGAGCAGTTGGGTACGAAAACAAACGTGTGGTCATCCACGTTATGGGCCTGGCTCATATAGCGGTACCACGTGTTGTTGACGTAGTTGCCGGGATACTCGGGAACGCGCCAGTTGAGATCTTCAAGCTTCTGCGTGTCCACGTTGATTCTAAACAAATACCCCGACTTTGTGCAGGCGTAGATGTGCTTGTCGGGCCCGGGATGAAGGCGATAACAGTAGAGCTCGGCTGCCTTGCCAAGATCCTTGACGCTATGGTCGTCAAGGGAGAATCGGTACACGTGGCCTCTCGTGAACCCGATCATGTAGATCGCATTGTGCTTCGCGTCGTAGGTGGCGCCGTATATGGACTCGCGTGGCGCGGGGATACCCCAGTTCTCGGCCTTGCCTGTTTTCGGGTCGTAACAAACCATCGTCGAGCCCGGCCAGCCCTCCCATACGTGGGTGTGGTGGGCGAACGGCATCCATTCGGGATGCGCCGGGGCGCGGTCGGTCGAGTGGGTGGTTGCAAACACCCTGCCATCCGGAAGAAAGCATATAGACTCGTGAAACTTTGTGGCCGGGAGCTGGCGCAATTTCGACAGGGTAACCTCTTCCGCCTTGACGCATATTTTTGCAGTGTCGGTTTTGTAATCATAGGCGATAAGCCGCGCATGGCGGGCGCGGCCTGTCTCATCGCAGGCGGCGTAATAAACAATGCCATCCGGTGAAACATTTAAGTCCCAGCAGTTGGCGTAGTCAAGGCCGCAGAGCCCTACGCGCTGCCGCACGCCTGCCTGGTTGATGAGCCGGAAATAATCGTCCGAGAACATTTTAAACTTGGTTTTCCTGCACGCATCTGTCATACGAGAAACTCCTTTTCATTTTTCCTGATCCAGTGAAGGTTTTCAGGCCTTAATTTTTCTATATTTTTGTTAAAAATACCCTGATATGCCCCTCCCGCCGCAGTGAAACTGGTTGACCGGCAATGCGGAGCCGTCTCCATCAGGACTGGCGATAATATACTCAGTGATTCCCAATTCGCAATGAGTCGGTCATTTTTTCTTCCGAGCTTGAACAAAATTCGATGGAGGGTCGAATTCTATTCGACCGTGGCGGAATTAGATTCCGCCAGAATAATGCGGCAGAATGAAATTCTGCCAGTGGTCGAGTAAAACTCGACCCTCCATTATCGCCGCCCTACTGTGTCCGCCATAGTTCGCCTTGCGAACGACGGTGGGTGTGTGGCTCAAAGCAGGGCCACGTCCTTTGGGCGTCGTCTCTTTATTTCACGGTCAGCTTCCCGAACGTCTCCAGTTCATGAAACAACCCGCCCTCGCTTTTGGAAAGGACATGGAAAGTCCGTTCCCGTCCTCTCATGCGCTGGCGGCCGAGATTAAAATGCCAGGGGGTCTCATCGGTTGGTTTTTGTCCCGCGATGCCACGGAGCGGGTCGAAGTTTGCGGCCTTGGGGTCGGCAACCGTGAGGCGCAATTCTATGCTCCAGAAGTCTTTGCCCCTATGCATCGCCACCTCGGCGCCCGGCGACCAGTTTATATTCATGCCGTTTTCCCGGTCCATGCCCACCACGGCGCCGGTCGGGCTGATGGCGATTTGGTAATAGGCGTGCGTCTGGGTCTGGATCAGGAGGTCGAGGCTGTCGCCCTCCCAGATTTTCTGATCGCCATTCTCCGAAGATCCGATGTTCAGGTTCGGCATGTCGTTTTCCCGGCAGTCGATGCCGATGTAGAGCGCATTGTCGGCCCAGGCAACCCGGAAGGTCGTTTCCAAACCAGGTGCCGGCGGCTTGCCGGCATCTTCATGACGCAATGCGTAGACCTTCAATCCTTCCCAAAAGGGGTTGTCCAGTCTGCCGTCCAGCGTGAGCTTCTTCTTGTCGCGCTGAAGCGCTATGGCTTCGGGGATTGTTCCGGCGCTGCCTTTGCCCCGACTTTCGCACAATTTCATCAATGGTTTGCATACGCCGGCCAGTCGGCTGATGCAGGCGGCGCGCAGGCTTTTTTCCACGAAGATATGCCGCCCGATTATCCGACCGTAACCTGCGTTCTTGAGCCAGTTATCTTCGCCATTCGCATCGTACCGGAAGGCATCATGGGCATAGAGTAGCGTATGGTCGTCAATGCGAGTTAATTGGATGTTGCTAGTGCTGTTGGCGTACTTGTCAGAAACGCAGCCCGTCGTGCTAAAAAGCGTTTGACTGAGCGGCCAGGTTTTGCCGCGGTCGAGGGAAAAATGGACGGTGCAATCGGGCCGACCGGTGGCCAACGCGAGTACGCCGCCAGCCAGAGGCACTAATTGTGGAGTGACACCGCGGATGGGCAGTTTAACCGGTTCGCTCCACGTCACGCCTGCGTTATGGCTCCTCACAAGGTAAAGTGGCTTGTTGGAGCCGGTCCGCATGACGCAGACCATCTCGCCGTCCGGATAGACAGCCAGGGAAGGTTCCGTGAAAATATCGGTCGCGCCAGGTTCGATCCGGTGTTTTTCATCATACGCCACCACGCCGGCGCATTTCCAGGTGCGGCCGCCATCGGTTGACGTATGCATGAAGCAGGGAATCCGAAACCAATCGAGCTTTTCATAGAAGGCACGTTCATCCTTGATGTTTTCTCCGCCGGGCACATAACGGACGCCATAGGTAAGATAAGTAAGCCCGTAGAGTGTGCCGGTGGAATCGGCAGTAATCTGACAGAAGAAGGAGCCGCGTTTGCGCGTGCCGGCCTTCTGAAACAGCGCTTCCAGATAGGCCGGGGGCGAGGGACGCTCCTGCATCATGCCGCTGATGATGTAAGTGTCATACCGTTTATAGGCATCTGGAGGATCATAGTAATCAACGCCACGTGTGCCGGGGTATTCCAGTTCCGTCCAGGTCATGTCGCCCCAGGATTGGCCGTTGTCCGGTGACCGCCAGGTCGCCATGCGGTAACGGCCCGGAGAGCCGGGAATTTCAAAAGACAGCCAATAAGACGTTATCTCCGATGGTCCGGTCATTATCTTACCTCCGGGCGGCACCAGTATGGTCTGTCGCTGCCAGGTGCGACCTCCATCGCGGCTCAACCGCCCGTTGGGACGGTCCGGTATGCGGGGATCAATGGTGTCTCGGTCAATGTTCCAATTCAGGAAGAGCGTGTCGCTCGACTTCCAAAGGCCTGGATGACTGTGTGTGCCTTCATGAGGATTTTCTTCACGGCTGGAGATGATAAACGGTTCGCCGATTCGGACGTTGAAGCCGCCTAGCCGCCGCGTGGCCGCCGGCATCGTCTGCATGGGATAATCTACAGTTGACATATGATTGATTCCTTTCATTTAAATAAGAACTTAACCGGCTGCGCCGGGATTTTTTTGGAACGCCAGCACTCCCGACGCCATTTGGGGCCGGGATCTACAACGTTAGTGGCATTTATTCAATAGTGCCGGCAGAGTCACAAGATCCCGGCCACGGAGTGCGTCGGGATTGCCAGCGTTCCTGAAATGTAACGTAGGCATTCCTGCCTGCGAAATGTCAGACCATCCTTCGTTCCAAAGAACTACGGCATGGCGTGCAAGAATGTCCGACCTACATTAAAATACAATTTCCTATACGATCAAATTATTGTCCGCCTGGATGCGTGCCAGCTGAATTCGTCGCCGGCACCTGCCGGGACAGCCACTTGGCCAACAGTTGTGCCGGTGTCGATTCGTCTCCGTTTTTGCGCTCAACGGGATCGATGTCGTGTGCTTTGATAATCGCGCGTGCGAGTTCCTGGTGGCGAAGTCCAGAGGCATCCAATTTTGGTGTAAATACCGCCGGTAAAATGCCGACGCAATCAAAATTCCGCTTGTCAAAGCTGAAGGTTGAATTGTATAGGTCGCTGTAATTCCGGACGTACCATTCCTCATTCTTGTCTGCAGTTGCGGCCGAGACAGCGACAACGACGAGATCCGGCATCTGCTTGCGGATGCCGTCCGCCGATTTCATTATCTGCTCCAATGGTCGATCCTGTGCCAGCCAGGGGATTACCGTCACCCTTGCCGCCGGATAGAGGCTTTTCAACGCCTCGGCGATGAGGCTGTCGGCGGGTTCCATGGCGAGAACCGTCACCGGTTGGCCTTTCGCGAGTTTTGCCAGCGTAAACGGGATACCCGGCGTGAAGGCGGGCACGTCGTCCAGCGCAATCGATTGTCCGGTGATGGCGCGGATGACCTCCTGGGCGATGATTCTATGCCCATTCATATTTGGGTGAATCCATTCGCTCATCAACAGCATCCACTCTGTAGGATTCTTCGCGCGAATAGCCTCGAAGGCGCGGTACACGTCGGCAACAGGAGCCTTTTCTGCCTCACCAATTTGGTGAATAAGGTCGGCGTATGGCGCCATCCGCTCGCATGGCCAGCCATCGGCGCCAGGATAGACCGAATTCACGGTGCAGAGCGCCACCTCCGCTCCGGCTTCCCGGCAGAGCTTTATAATTTGTTCCTGGTTACTGCGAGATTGCTCAGTCGTCATTTGCTTCTGACCGCGTCCGCGCAGATCGTTCATGCCGAAAGCGACGACCACCAATGTCGGTTTCTTGTCCAGCACGGTACGGATGCGTTCAAGGCCTTGGGCCGATGTATTGCCTGAGATGCCGGCATTGATCATTTCCAGCTTGGCTCCGGGATAGAGCCTTTGAAGTCCGATGCCCACCATATCGCACCACGCCCTCATTCCTCCCGTATGATAATGGACGGCAGTGATGGAGTCGCCGAAACAGACAATCCGAACGGGCTCTTTGCCCTCACTCAGAAGCTTTACCGTTTTCGGGCAAGCACTGGGTTCCGCGGCAAAACTTCTAAGCAAAAAACCCGCAACCAAAAGCAAACCGATCATGATTTTCGCCTTCATACCGTCATAGCTCCTAATATTTGAATTTGTTGCTGTCCCACCTGATTCCGTGACGGCCTTTTTGTCCGTCACTTCTTATTTTATTTTTACTTTTTAAACATACCTCAAAATGGCATTTTTACCATTCTGACGAACCATTTCCGATGTTTTTTCCCTTGTTTTACCTTATCGGAATCGATGCATGGGAATAATATTCGATCCCGATTCCGACCCCGGGACCGACCTGTCTGCGTGCGAACACGCACAGGCAGATAAATTTGCAACAACAGAAATTGTATTTTCCTAAGGAATGCTGGCAACCTGCCGGCACCATTGAATAAATGCCACAAAGTTGGTGGCGTTCCGACAAGTCCCAGCGTAGCCGGTTAAGTTCATCGTATAGGAAATTGTATTTTTCGAAGGAATGCCGTATGGCTTGAAACTTGTAGCCACGGCCATGTTGGCCGTGTCGCCTCCAACATGGAGGCGGCTACATAAGTCTCCGCCGAGGCGGATTAAGTTCATGCTTATCTTAATTTTTTTCATCACTTATTCAGGTCGACGATCAACTTGCCGAACTTGGAAGGGGTGTGGAAGCCCCCGCCAAAGGTGGGTGAAAATGCGGAAAACTCCTTGTTCGTGTCCCGGATCCTCTGGCGGCAGACATTGAAGTACCAGGGCGCAATTGCAGTCGGCTCCCGGCCTTCCACGAATTTCAACGGGTCAACGCCCCCCTCAATCAAGTCAGCCGTGGGAATGCGCATTACGATGCTCCAGAAGGTGTCGCCCTTCTCAAGAGCCATATCGGCTCCTGAAGACCAGCGTGATTCACCTTTAAGCCAATCCATGTCATAGACGGCGCCAGCAGGATTCACCGTGATCTGGTAATAGGCATGGGACGGGGTCTCGAAAAACAGATCGAGGTTGTCGCCCTCCCAGATGTTGGAATCGTCATTGTTGCGGGTCGCGATGTCGAGATTTTTCATATCGGCATCTTCACACCGAATCGACAGGCACAGGGCGTTGTCGGCCCAGGCCATTTGAAACGTGGTTTTGGAGACCGGCGGCTTTCCCGTCGTTAAATCCTTCAATTCATATACCGGAACGTCTTTCCAAAAGGCCTCGTCCCGTTTTCCGTCCGCAGTGAGCCCTGTGCCCTTCCGTTCCACGGTTTTAGCCAACGGCACATCCTTCCGGTATTCGGCAAGCTGAATCCGTTTCTCCTTCAGCGGCTGGACGTAGGTCATGACCAGGTCAATCCGTTTGCCATAGACCGTGTCGCCGGCGGCCTTGCGTGCGGCGGCCAGCAGTTCGAAAGCTTTGTCGATGTTCTCTACGCTGGAGTTAAGTGTCTTCCCGTATTTCTCCGCAAATTCCCCGAATGCCTTCATCTCCTGGGCTGCAGGGCCATAGAAGGAATCATAATATTCCTTGAGCAGGGCATCCACGTCCTGACTTGCGTCCCACCAGAGCCGGGAGGTGACGTAAATATTCAAATGATTCGCGCCCAGCGCATCGGGGAGCTTGGCCTTGGTCCGGGTTTCGACCTCGATATATTCACCCTTGGAAATCCCCTTTAAAGAACGGAGATCGCCGGCAATGAGATGAGGCATGATGAACGGGATGTTGTCGGGAGGCAGGTAATATTCGTAAATATACAAATCGCCCCCCGTCAGTTTTTCCAAATACCCCTTGCGGATGTCCAGAAAGCGCTGGCGGGTTTTCGGATCGTCAAAAGAACGTCGGGTCTGCGCAATACAGACATCCATGTTTGGACTTAGCTTTTTCAGTTTCTCGGGTGGCAACAGATAGCCGGAGTAGGCGATGCCAATCACTTTACGGTCAGGGTGCGTCTTATACACCTCCTGAGCTACGCGGTTCATGTAATCCCAGACGTAATCCGACGTGATGCCACTCCAGCCCCGCTCCGGGGTTCCCTTCCCTTTACATAGGTCGCACTGGCACAGGATACCACCACACCCGTCGTTGGGTCCTACGCTGATGGGCAAGCCGTATATATCGGAAATGGCGCACACGTATTTCACATTCGCCTGTAACAATCCTTCCGACGACAGGCAGGGGGCTACTTGCTCAATTGCCCTTTTACCGCCCAAGATCGCAAAATACTCCGGATGGGCTTTTTTGACTTCATCTCGGCAATGCACCGCTGTAATTCCGTGCGCCATGTACGCAGGCGCCTGGTTGAGGCCCAGCCGCAACTGCCACAGGATGTCGTCTTTCGAAGCCTGGAAGAACTCCTTGCAATATAGATAATACTGGCGAAGAGGAAAGTCAGGCCGAATGGTCTTGTCGACTGCGGCAAGCTCTATGCTTTTCTTTTTCGGGACTATTTCGCCCAGTTCGCCCGGCATATACCAGCGGACACCCAGCCCCCGGAGAAACTCGTGGACGGCATTCAGCGAGCCGCGCTCATCGGTTTCCCACCAGCCTGTTTTGGGGTCTTTCCGTTTGAATAAATGATAATAGGGGTTATCCCATTTCTCACCGGTTAAGGAATCCCATTCCTTAAGCATTCGCGTCCAGTCGCCGTGGCCGGAACTGTACGGCTTTTTCGGTGTGAAATCGCTGTCATGCCCCAGCAGCGCGAGCCAGCTTGGACCTGACACCATCTTGA
>CAIQLG010000589.1 GCA_903872565.1 uncultured Lentisphaerota bacterium
ATGAACACTATAGAGGGCATTTCAATAAAAAACAAGTGAAAAATCTAACCTAGCGGCAAAAAAAAATCAATTTAGGTTCAAACTGGCCTGTTCTTTCTTCCAGGCATCGTATGCTTCCGGGAGCATCAGTCTTCCGACCTCTTCTTCGTCCTTCTCCGAAATGGCCTTCATCACTTTCGCGAAAAAACGTCCGAACTCTTCGCTCCTCTGTGACTGGGAGAGGTGTTCCATGTTTTCCATTTTCCTGAACCTCTCAAGGCACAGTCCTGCAATATTCATCAGCCACTTGCCCTCTTTGGGACTCAGAGCCCGCAGATATTCTGCGAACTCCTTGTCCAATCTTTTCTCACGTTCCTTCTTTGTTTCTTTCTTTTCTTTCTTCACTTTCATACTCCGTACTCCTGTAGTTTACCTGCGAATGAATATAGCCAACAGGGTTGGACATTTTATGTCCGTGGAAAATAAAAGAATATTGAATTTTGCATGGACACAAAATGTCCTAGCGCCACATCCATATTAGTTGGCAGAAAAGCTGAGAACATCTCAATTCACGCAAACGAAGATTAATGAAAGGAGTGGGAAGAATGAAAACCATCGGTAGAATCGGAAGTCATCTCGCGGGACTCGAATACACGTCAGGCAAGGTGCACAAAGGGGACAAGCTCACCATCGTGCGAGAACCAGGCAACCCGCACGACAGCAATGCCATAAAGGTGTCCTGCGGAGAAAGCAAGATTGGCTACATAGAGCGGAAAGACGCAGCATGGATTACGCCACTCCTCGATGCGGGGCTCATAAGCATCAAGGCTATGCCAACAAGTTCCGGCGAACACACTGGTACGCCGATTGAACTTATCGTAAAGACAACGTGCAAGGGCGACACTGTGATCTTCAGTCCGAACAGGGACGACTCACCGCAGGCAGTGCTCCACAACTCGCTTCTCGCAGTGTATCTGAACATTAAGTCATACTCGGCAGAGACGCTGAAGAGCGTGACACAGCGCCTTCCATACATGTCGCAAGGCTCGGGTATGCTTCCTGAGACGGCTCTCATCTACAGAATAATTCTCGCAACTATACAGAAAATGGAAAACCGCCCCGCTCCATGCATGGGCGGCAGGCTCCGTGAAATCTTCAAGGAGATGAATACCGGATCCGCCATACTGTGCGAAGGAATTTCCATAGTGCCCCTCTTCGGTAAAAAGGACAGTGGCTGCGCATATATGAACTGCGGCGAAGCGCTTGACGGGAACACGCTAAGCATCCAGGAACTCAACGAGTCCGGCGTGGTATCAACGCTGACAGCGACCAACAAAGGCGACATGCCCGTCTTCATAATCGGCGGCCAGGGGCTCAAGGGTGCCAAACAGGACAGGATAGTGAATGTCTCGATCATAATAGACATCAAGATGTCGGTCAGCGTGCCGGTCTCCTGTGTCGAGGCGAGAAGATGGAACTACTCCGGCGACAAGGCGTTCAGGAAGACTAATCTCGCATCCCCGTCAATAAGATACTGCCTGAGCGAGACCGTCAACAAGAATGTGAAGGCCTCGAAGGCATACAACAGTAATCAGGGAAAAATATGGGAGACGGTGGACAAGGTTGCAGAAGACGCCAACGTGAAAAGCGAGACCGCCTGCCTTAACGATGTCTATGACAGCTACGACAAGAGGTTGAAGGATTTCTCGGAAAAGGTGAGATATCCGGACAAGGCCTGCGGAATCGCGGTATTCAAGGGACCCAAACTGGTCTCCGTGGATTTCTTCCAGCATCCGGAGCTGATGAAGGCGAACTGGGACGACATCGTCAGGAGCGTGGCACTCGGCACCGTGGACGCTTTCCGCAAACAGACGAAGACCCCGCCGGTATTTGACGAAGGCAAATCCACATCGGGAATAAAGAAATTCCTGGACGGGATCGCAGAGGCAGCGGCGGCACCGGAGAAATCTCCTGGCAGAGGCCGCTACATCAGGAGCCAGTCCGACAAACACGAAGCAGGAATTTTGATCGACGATGACGAGTTGGTACATCTCTCAGCGTATAAAATCAAAAAAGGATGATTGTGTAATGAAGAGTAAAAAGCCATCAATGCTGATATGGGACGACGACGGGCCGGACGTAAAGGGCATTTCGATTGAACCCTGCGATTGGTTCAATGCAAGGGGCATGAAGCGGATATACGCAAGGGGGGACAGCCTTACCATTACGAGCGTTATCTATAAGCCTTACTCACTGACGTTCAACCTGGATCTGTGGCGGAGCAAATCGGGCGGGATATTCGCCAGGTTCTGGTCAAGATGCCGCAGTTGGGAGATCGACGACGAATGCAGAGAAATCAGGGGCTGGGATCTTCCCGAGTGCGCAGGGATCCTGTCGGATGATCTTGTTCCGCTCCAAATCAGGCTGGAATACAACGAATGGGCATGGGAGAACTACTGATAAAGTGTTTGCGGATGCCTGAAAATTTGAAGGGTGTATCAGCCTGCCGGGCGGCTGAGGATTGCCACGGCTGTCCGGCGGGCGACTTAGTAGGGTTTTTATAGGGACACAAGAAAATATCGGAATAATTAACGGAAGGAATCATTGCATTAGGGGTTCTTTTACAATAATTTGGAAACAGCAAACTGCAAAAATGGAGGTGTATTATGAGTAAATATTTCACGATTCTCCTGATAGCCATGCTTCTGCCGGCAATGCTTATAGCGGGCACAGCGAAGAAGAAGCGTATCAAGAAGGAAAAGGAGTACATCACCATTGAGGAGGAGTCGAATCTCAAGGAATACAATCCGAACGCCGTCTGGCAGAAAGTCCCATGCAAACATTGCGACGGGACAGGCTCACGGACGGAGCAGAAATTCGACGCGAAAAAGAACTCGACAAAGAAGTGGCTTGTCCCGTGTCCGTATTGCAAGGGCAGTAGATACACCGGCATGAGCAAAATGTGAGTCTATGCTATGGTGGAACTTTTAAAATTTCTTCTGTTATTGCTTAGCATTCCTTTCATCTTCGGCGCGGTGATAATAGGGATCTTTTTCATTTTTTTCTACTTTTACGTAACTGAAGCGAGCCGCAAGGCAAGGAAGATGAGTGATGAGATAGAGGAATCCTACAAGTCCTGGTCTTACGAAGATTTCGATGAGACCGACGAGACCCCCGTTGAATCAGATCCCAAACCTCATCACTCCTCAGTTCACAAGAAGGTGAAACATCGTGGCAAGCGTAAATATGCGTCTTCGAATGACTATTCAGACACTTATGATATTTCCAGGGATTTAGATGGCTTTGGCACGTTTTCGGCCGCCTCGGACCCTATCGAAGACTGCCCGGAATGTCAGGGAGTGGGCGTGGACGACAATGGCGATCCGTGCCCGTCATGCGGGGGCTCTGGAACAACTGAAAGTGTGTTGTGATTTTGATAGGTGGTTCTTGAGTCTTGGTGTTCAAATGGAAATTTAATGTTAAGAAACTATTTGTTTTAGGAGTGATTATGTCGCGCCAAGATAAATCTGTGGAAGGAGGAAGGTGACAAAACGCCTGAAACCTACCGAAAGTGACCTTGTGAGAGAGGAGAAGTCCGAAACTCACCCGGAGAAGCGAGATCGAGCGCCCGGAAGCAAGCCTTGCC
>CAIQLG010000590.1 GCA_903872565.1 uncultured Lentisphaerota bacterium
ATCGTATAGGAAATTGTATTTTGACAGGATGGTCGAATGATTGGGAATTTGTAGCCACGGCCATGTTGGCCGTGTCGCCTCCAACATGGAGGCGGCTACATAAGTCCCGGCGCAGCCGATTAAGTTCAAACCGAGGTTTTACCATGGCTAGAATCATAATAGCAGACGATGACAAGCTCACCCAGGCCATCTACCGCAATGCGATAGACTTTCTTGGGCATGAACCAGTCATATGCCAGAACGGACTCGAGGCCGTCGAGTCTTTTGCCGATGAACCTTCGGACCTTGTACTCCTCGACATGCTTATGCCAAAGATGGACGGCATAGAAGCTTGCCGCCGCATCAGGAAAATGCCGAAAGGCTCAAATGTCCCCATAATAATTGTTTCCAGCCTTGATGACGAAAAAGACATTGTAAGGGGGTTGAATGCCGGAGCCAACGACTATCTCCTCAAGCCGGTCAAGGATTCGAACCTGTTTGCGAAACTCAAGATTTTTCTCAGGATGTCGTCTTTGCACAAGGACGATTTCGAGCTTGCCAAGAGGCACGCCGTCTTTGCTGACAGGTTCAAAATCGTCAAGATGCTGGGTTATGGAACACATTCAATCGTCTTTCTCGCAGAGGATCTTGAGGACGGAGGCAATAAAACTGCACTGAAGCTTTTCAAGAATACTGCTGAGACGGCATCTGTCTTCGATTCTTTCGCAGAGACTGCGGGCAAGCTTAAGCAGGTTGATTCCAAGTATGTCCTGAAAATTCGCGACTTCGGACAGTGCGATGGCAGGATGTTTGTTGCGATGGACTATGCGGGGCAGGGAGACCTGGCCAGAATGCTGAAAAAAGGACCGTGTTCACAGCTCGTTGCGGCCAGGGTCGGGTTCGACATATCCTCTGCAATAAGAGACATAAGTTCCCGGGGGATTATACACTTCGACATAAAACCAGAGAATGTGATGATAAATGAGGGAAGATATCTTCTCGGAGATTTTGGAATAATCACGACAAGAGTTTCGGCAACACTTCCTATCGGCAAGGAGATTTGGGGGACGCTCGCATATCTACCTCCTGAATATTTGACCGAAGATAAAATGAAGCTGGGGCAAAGCGATGTATATAGCCTTGGCATCACGCTATATGAGGCATTGTCCGGCAAAAATCCGTTTAGCTCGGAAAGGGCAGGTACCACCATGTTTTCCCAGATGAACCTAGTCCCTCCGCCGATCACAGACTGGAATCCCTCTTATGATCCTGAACTTAGCGGAACTCTTGCGAGAATGCTTCTCAAGAAGGCTCCTGAGCGGCCCTCGCCGGAAGACCTTGTCGAAATATTCGGGAGCATACTGGAAAGATTCCCCAAGGAACCAGGCAGGGATTGTCCCCTTCCCGTATTGCTTCCGCCGGAACAAGAACAGGAGGAAGGCGGAGAAGGCATAACGTCATTTCCGAGTTCTAAGGAGAAGATTAAAGGCGTCCCGAAAATAATTCAATGTTTTTCCTGCGGCAATCTGGCGGAAAAGACAATACTGCGCACGGCTGGTCTTAAATGCTCGAAATGCGGATCCTCCGTAGGCATCGCACGCAGATGTAAGAAATGCGGAAGAATTTTTCCGATGGACTACGATGGTACACCTGCCAAGGGCATGAAGGAAGAGTCTAATTGCATTGAGTGTTCTTCGTCAGATACGGAGCCCGTTCCAACCAGCGCAGAATATCTTGAGATTCTGATGAGGGAGTCGGAAAAGGCGCAATCGAGACGAAAGTGAGCCAGCGCGGCCGTTGACCTCAAGATGCATCCGCCCTCCTGCCTGCATCCGTAATGCCTCAAGTCTTTTCCTGGAAATTGCCTTTTTGGAGGGACGCGCTCCGTCGTGTCCGCCTAAGGCCATGACGGAGCATGGCCCTCCACCCAAGCAAAAAACACATTAGACTGACGTGTTACCCTGCATCTGCTAATATTCCTGTCAGGGGTTTGACATTTAAGGAGTTCGGGCTATATTATGATTCATGTTTCAAGGAGCAGAAAAACATGAACCACCGGAGGATTGGAACGATGTCATTTCCAAAAACTTTTCTTTTCTTTTTTCTGACTGTCATTTTCCTCCAGAACGTATTGGATGCGAACTCCGACAGGATCATTAAGAACGCGAGATCGGAAAATTCCGATCCGGCATTGAAATGCGGCCCGTCCGAATCGGAAGGCGTAATAACTCCCGAAAGTCTGGCCCGCGAACAGAAGAAAGGGATGACGATACTTTTCCTGCCCGGGCAGTATGAGGGTGAGATCGTGATCAGTGCCGACGAGGTAGTCATCACCGGAGACCCCGGCAAGTTCTGCGATGCGAGAATGGTCATAGACGGAAAGAACTGCGTGGTGAAAAATCTATGGATAAGAGAAATAAGCACGGTGAACAACACTGCATGCATAGACTCCATAATTTCACGTTTTACAACGAGGAACAGGGGCAAGGCGGAAATGGTCTTCGACAACTGCTGCATCGGAGCGACAGCTATCAGATCGTACGGGAAAACCTTAATCTACAAGAACAGCACTCTCTGCAACATGGAGAACCTTTTCATGATGGGCGGGGGTGCGCTTGAATTCGACAACTGCATCCTGTATTCCAAAAATTCGCTTTTCAAGCTGGTATCAACCAAGAACAAGGTTAAAATCACAATATCCAATTCCCTTGTCTTTGCGAGGAACAACTTTGCCTCGGACAGAGATATGAGAATGGTGGCGGCCACGTCAAAGGACATCAAGAAGTCGAAGCTTCCCTGCAACGGCGTAATAAAGAATGTGATCGAGGAAAAACCCCTTTTCAAGCTTGAAGTGGGAAAGCCGGACGGGAACTTGAATGATTGGAACGTAAGAATCCTTCAACCCAGGAATTTCATCCTTCTCGAGGATTCGCCCGGAAAGAAGGAGGGGTTTGGAGCGAAACTCACAGAGGAAGGATTTCCCGATGCCGCCGCTGCTGCCGCTGTCGCCGTCAAGGAGAAATGACAATAAAATGACTTGTACCCGTCTTGGAATCAGATCGCTCCGTGTCATGGCGGCATTCGCCATAACATTTGCCGCCCTTTCCGATGTGCGGATGTCCGCTGCGGAACTTGGGCAGTCGCCTGCAAACCTCCGCTGGCAGTCCACCATGAAGGAAAGGGAGGAGGAGCTGAAACTTGCTGGTATCGAGTTTGATGCGCTATCCAGGAAGCTTTACTCACAGGCCAACGAACTCAACTCCATGCGGACTGAGTCGGAAGAGTGGCTTTCCGAGCTTTCCTTCATGCTCCCGTCCACGTATAGCGGTCCCTACGAGTTCCGGCTGCTGTGCAAGGAAGTTTTCGCACGGGCCAAGGATGCCAGGATCTGCGCTGACACGGGCAAAGAGCTCCTTTTGGAATTCAAAGATGATGACGAATGGATCCACAGCATGTCGGATTCCCTCTCCAGTCTTGCCGCAATATCGGGTTCTCCCGAGACTGCCGGAACTTCGCGCCGGATGCTCGCCTTGCTCTTCACATATCAGGAGCTCATACAGCACAGCCACTCGAGCCTTGTGGACGCATTGGACAAGTTTCAGCCATGCCTGGCGGAATGGGAGGCGGTTTCTGCAAAGTACGAGGCCAAGATCCCAGTCCGTCTCTCCGGGCTTCTACTTTCCCCGATGGAATCGGCTTTAGATCTGGACACCTGGTCATCCTTACGCCCTGCCGTTTCGGAGTGGTTTGCCGCCGCCCCTCTGGCCGTTCTCTCTAAACTTCCCGACAGATCTTCCGACTGGGCTGTAATTGCCATCTGGATGCTGGCCAGTGCGTTGTTGATGCGCATAGGAAGAATGCAGAGCCACCGCTTTCCGTCCTGGCTCACAAGCATTGTTACAGCCTTGCACCTCAAGCGGGCCTGGGTATGTCTTTTCGCCGCCGTCCCTCTGCTGTGCGCCGTATTGTCACTTGAATTCCCGGACACGGTTGTCCTGACGCGTCTGGCCTTGGCGCTGCTTGCAGTGGCTGTCATGGATTTCACCTGGAAGATCCGCCACCCTGATTCAGGTGTCGCCTCCCCGCTCACCCCGATTTTCTGGCTATATTTTTCGGGAGTGGTCTTGCAGGTGCTCAATGTGAATCCTATCCTTCTGGCGCTCGTCTGGCCTGCCTGTTGTGCTGTTGCCATGGTAGCCATGGTCAAAAGGCTGTGCCGGCATTCCGGTCCTAATACGGGCCAGGTCGTGCTCCTGGTTTCAATCGCAATATGCACTGTGCTCATGCTGCTTTCCGCCGCCGGTTTCACCATTCTCTCGATGCTGGCCTGCTACGTTTTCTTTGTGTCGCTCCTCGCCTTTCAATTCGGGGCGCTCTGCTCGCGGATTCTCGCGCACCTTGTGCTCGTGTCCGAGTCCAGGATCGGCACGGTGGCAAAGTCTGTCATCATTGGCATCGCCGTACCCGCGCTATGGTTCGCCGTGGTTGGCGGCGCTGCGGCATGGGTGGCTGACCAGTTCATAGATCTTGACGCGCTATGGCGCATCATCTCCACCCGGCGGAATGTCGGAGGCGTTACAATAAGCTTGCCGCTCCTTGCCGGCTGCATCTTCTTCTTTTTCGTCTTCAAAGCCATACTTGCAGGCGTTGACGGCCTGCTTGCCAGGAGACTGCAGTTATCAGGAGGAGAGCATCAATCAGAAGGCCTACTCAGGCCATTCAAGACCGTGTCCGCATACATCGCATGGTCGATCTACGCAATGGTCGTGCTGGGACTTGCTGGTGTGTCGCTCACAAGTCTTACGGTCATCGCCGGAGGTCTGAGTGTCGGTGTCGGTTTTGGTCTCCAGCATCTGGCCAGCAACTTCATCAGTGGTCTCATAATCCTCTTTGGGAAAAGCATCCGGCATGGAGAAACGATATTGGTCGATGGCAAATATGCGGTTGTCGATGAGATCAACATGCGCAACACGATTGTCAAGACTCGCGAAAATCTGGTGATCACGATTCCGAACTCGGACATACTGTCGAAGGAACTGGTCAGTGCGACACACTACGATCCTTATATCAGGGTTGAAGTCAAGGTTGATGCCGCATACGACGCCGATCTGGGGAAGGCTGTCGCACTCCTCATGGCTGCAGCCGCCAACCATCCCCAAGTGAGGAAGAACCCTGCGCCCGGCGTCCTCATCTCGGAGTTGGGTGAAAGCGCCGTCGAACTTACCCTTCGCGTGTGGATTGACGTTCACGACGATCCCTGTGCGCAGTCGGATTTGCGCGTCAGCGTCCTCCAGGCCTTTGCCGCCGCAGGGATCGAGATACCATCGCACCAAGTGGATATCACGGTGAGGGACAGCAACCGTACCATTGCGAGCCTTGCAAGCCAGCCGGGAAAAGGATGACGGATTAATGGATTTTTGGATTAGTGGATTATTGGTTTTGGGTTAAGAAAAGGCAAAGACGCATGGAATTGGAATGGAAATAAAAAAAGGCATTTTGAAAATTATGAATGCATTATTTTCTGCATATCTTCTTGATTTGCAACAATC
>CAIQLG010000591.1 GCA_903872565.1 uncultured Lentisphaerota bacterium
AGGACATTCGCTCCGCCGAGGTGGTCAAAGCGCATCCAGCCGTTGTCTGGCACCAATTCTATAAAAGACAGGAAACCGCCGTACAAGTCTGTAATATATGCAAGCCTGCTGGGCGACGGAAATGTGGGGCCTCTGAGCTGAGGTGTCTGCCCGATAAACGCGCTCATGCCAAGGGTGCGGTCGTGTCCGGAACCGAAGCGGCTGTCAGTCATAAAGACAGCCGGGCATGCGTAACTAGAAGCGCTTGCAAAACCTCCTTCATCGGTTCTGCAAGCGCAGTGTTCAGAAGCCAGTATTCAGAATCGGAACCCTTTCACGAGCAACGACTTATCTTATTCTGACTCCTGGATTCTGACTTCTCTCTTGCAAACACCCTGGAAGGGTTTTGCAAGAGCCTTATTTCACGATCAATACGCCAAATTTCATCGGCATAAGAAACCCGCCCCCTGTGGGGGAAAAGGCGGAAATCTCGTCAGCCTCGCCCCGGCCCCGTTCCCGGCACACATTGAAGAACCAGGGTGCCGTGTCGACCGGCTTTTTCCCTTCCACCTTCTTGAGGGGATCACGCACCGTCTTCGTCCAATCGAACGTGGGAATGCGCAGTTCCACGCTCCAGAACGTGTCGCCGACATACACGGCATACTCGGCGCAGGAGGACCAGGCCAGATTGGGCTTATTGTCGATCCAGTCGATGTCAATCATGGCACCAACCGGGTTGATCCCGATATGGTAATAGGCGTGCTCCGGGGTTTCCAGGAAGATTTCGGCAGCATCGCAGGGAAACATGCCAAAATCGTCATTCTTTTTTGTCGTGACATTCAGGTTTTTCATGTCCGAGTCTTCGCAGCGGATGCCAAAAATGATGGACTCGTCGTCCCCCCACACGACCTGAAACGTGGTCTTGTTTGTGGGCGGCTGGCCGCTCTTGCATTCCTTCAAGTCGTACACCGGCACGTCTTTCCAAAAGGCTTTATCCAGCTTACCATCCAGTTTGAGGTCGGCACTCTTACGTTCCACAGTCACTGCCCTCGGAACGTCTTTCATTCGCGTGACCAGCTTGTCGCGCCATTGCTTCATCGGCTGGAGATACTCGACCAGAAGCTCGACGCGTTTGCCGTAGACCGTGTCCCCGGCGGCCTTGCGGGCTGCCGCCAGCAGTTCGAGCGCCTTGTCGATCTGCTCCACTTTCGCCCCCATCTTCGTCCAGTTCGCCTCGGAATACTCGACCAACGCCTTCATCTCCTTCGCCGCCGGCCCGTAGAACTTCTCGTAATACTCGTTCAGCAGTGCCTCGATGTCCTGGTCCGCGTCCCAGTAATAGCGCGTCGTCACATACATGTTCAAATGATTGAAGCCCGGCGCGTGCATATCGCCGGCATTCCCCCCTTCGATGCCGCCGTAGGTCTGTTCGATAAATTCACCCTGTGACTTCCCCTTCAATGAACGCAGATCTTCGGCGATCGCGTGGGGGAAATAAGAAGGCAGATGTGAACCGCTGCCAAGATAATGGCAGTAAATCTGGAGATTCCCCGGTGCCAGCTTCTCCAGCCATCCTTTGCGGATTTCCAGCGTTTGGGCGTGCGTTTCTGGATTGTTGAAATCATAGCGTGGCTGGACAATCCCCACCATCACATTCGGGCTGAACTTGGCGATCTTCAGCGGAGGCAGCTTATAGGCTCCATACGCGCCGCAGATTACCTTCCGGTCCGGATGTGTTTTGTACAATTCCTTGGCCACACGCTCGACAAAATCCCAGACATAATCCGACAAATCGCCGTCCGGCGTCCCCCGTTCCAAAGTACACTTGCCTTTGCACAGGTCGCACTGGCATATACTGCCGATATAAAACCCGTCGTTCGGCCAGAGGGAGATATACTGCTGGTCGGGATAAATATCAAACACGGTTCTTGCATATTTTACGGTGTAATCGAAAAACCCCGGAGATGACAGACAGGCGTGGTCTTTCGACCTCTGCCCATCCCTTTGAAGCGCAAAATACTCCGGATGCGCCTTCTTGACTTCGTCACGGAGGTATACATTGCACAGCCCATGCGGGCCTGGAAGCTCCAGTGAGGCATCAACGCCGCTTCGCAGCTTATACAGCATCCCGTCCCTGTTTCCACCTCTAAAGCTAGGTGCATAGTCGCCCAGGTTCCGGTACGGAAAATCGGGTTTGACGGTCTTGTCCACGGAGGTCAGCTCGACCGTTTTCAGCTCGGGAATGATTTCGCCCAGGTCGCCGGGCATGTACCAGCGCACGCCCAGGCCGCGCAGATACTCGTACACGGCGTTCAGCGTTCCACGCTCGTCAAGCTCCCAAATGTCTACGCTCGGACTATAGCCTCCGTACCAGCCAATGCCAAGTTGTTCGGGACTCCCCCAATGCTCGCCTGTGCGCTCATCCCATTCCTTGAGCGCCCGCGCTATGTCGTTGTTATCCCGTGGGACATATTGCGGCAGCGTGAAGTCCTTGTCATGTCCTATGAGAACAAGATAATCTTTGCC
>CAIQLG010000592.1 GCA_903872565.1 uncultured Lentisphaerota bacterium
ACCCCCATCTCTCATTGATCTGGATACCGGATAATAGACAAAAAATATTCAACTTAATTTGACTTCCCGTGTCGCCACAAGTATAATATCACCAATTCCTAATTTCTAATTTCAAGTTTAGTAACCGTGAACGGTTACGATTATTTAAACAGGATCAATCCAATGCTATCCGAGATTGAAGTCAATTTTAAATCAACAGGAATTGAATTTAATAAATATAGAATTACAAGATTTGTAGATAAACTCCTTTGGACAAAAGGCAAAAAATAATGAAAGAATCTGCTTTCGTAAAAATATTCGAAGAGGCCGCCAAAGAAGCCTTAGGAGAAACCGCTATCGTTAAACGCGGTGAAAGCCTATATTATTCCTTATCCCTTGATCGCAAACTGTGCCTGTCAACACCAAATACCCAAAAACCAAAGCGTGGCTCAAGTGCGTTCGAGACGGATATCTGCATCTTTGAAAGAAAAGAGATGATTGATTTCCCTCGGGTTGTAATTGAATTCAAAGAGAGAATTACAACCCACGACATTCTGACTTATTCAGCGAAAGCAGGAAAGCATAAGCAGATATATCCCTGCTTGAGATATGGATTACTTGCCAGTGAACTTGATTCAATACCCGGTCGATTCTTCACCCATAATGAATCTCTTGATTTTTTCATCGCTGCCAAGAATTATAAAGAACCGAGAAGGGTACGAATTTTAGCTCTCCAACTGATTGAAAGAGAATTGAAGATTTCCAAAACACTAGAAGAGATTCATTTTGGCGGAAAGAAAGTTGATTATTTCTGTCGAGACATACTATTCCAGAAATTCAATAAAAAAGGAAACGGAGCCTAACGAGATTGGTTCCAACCCGCCGAGGCGGGTGGGAGACCATATGCGTTGGGCGGCGAAACGTCCAATTTAAGGGCTCGGGGACACTCGGCCGCGTTACATCTTTCCTGTCGATTTCTCTTTTTTTTTTTATTCCTCTGTTCTTTTGGAAATACATTTCCCAAAAGAACAACAGGCTTTTGCTCCCCGGAAAATACAGAGCAGTTGAGTTTGAAGTCCTGAAAACTAAATCTGCGGATATTTTCTGGAGCGTCTTTTCTTGGTTTTTGCTTCCCGGGTGGGTGAACTCGAATTCGTTTTCGTGCGAGAACCAGCCATATCTGCGAAATTCTCAATTCGCCGGTGCAAATGCTTCGGGGATTTGCGAATTTCGCAGTTATTGCCTCGCACGAGCCTGGATTATTCGGGCTTCATTTGGAAGGCTACTGAGAAATGAAGGCTGATTTATCCTGGCGAAAAACGAACGAATCCACTGGGGCGGTGGGCGGGGGATGGATGGTTTTATCACATCCCCTTTGGGGGCTTGGGGGGCGGTAGCACGGCAGGCAATCAGTCGAGGATTGTTCGAGACTGGTTGCCGTCCGTGCGTAAAGCGTCGGCAAGCTGTTAGTGGTCAGCGGGGGTTCCCTCTCAGGGTACGATGACCACTAAGAGCGATCCCACAGGGTGCCGACGCGTCAGAGCGGTTGGAGGTCAGTGGCAGTCCAAAATGGCGATGCCTGTGTCTTAGGCGTAGCACTTGGGGCACAGGACATGGCGCATGCAGGACTGCGACTGACCGGAACCGCGCATCTCCGTGCGGTTGATATCCGGCTGGCCGCCGTGTGGCAGAGGTCAGCGGTGGGGTAGCCCGTAGGGGTACCGATGACCTCTGGCACCGGACAGGCAAGACGGATAGCATCCGCACACCTACGAGGGAGCGTTAGCGACTGAAGCCAGAGCGTCAGCGAATTTCTTTTCCCGGACAGTGAAGGCTGCTCATGGCCAGACCGATTTAGGGCTGGGCACGGGGAGCCGAAACAGTTCCGTTAAAAATAGGGTGGGATTTGCAGAGCGACGGAGAAAGAGCTACTGCAAATAGAGGGGTTGGGATGTCATGCGGCAGGAGACGGGACAGAGAAGGGCAAGACTGCTTTGAGGCTTGCCCTCGCTGTAGCCGTCTCCTGACGCATACCGATCAATCCTCCTCCTTCCTCTTTTTTACTGTTTTTTCCCGAATATTTTTTCATAAAGTTCGGAGTTTATATTGCATGTTTCTATGAATGTCATTGAAACTACAAGTCCTCTTCTCGTGGGCTGGGCTGAACATTTCGGGAATTTCATCCTGTGGAGGATTCCGTCAAGTCTGATATCTGCCACAATATGTCTGCTATTTTCCATGACTATTTTGAAATCTGTGAATATCGCAAAGTGATGAAGCTGTTTCACGCCTGGAATGCGGCGATTGTATTTTCTATCGTTTTCCCTGCATAAATCTTCATGTCTTTCGATGTCGATGATAAGCGCCATAATGAGAATGAAGGCGATTACTGCTATGATTGATAACATGGAGATTTTCCGGTTTTTTTGTTTTTTGGAAAAAGAAACTCCCCCGGGGCAGAGCATTCCCCAGAGGAGCGGAGACGGGATTACCAGTTTTCGCAGTGTTGCTTGAAAGGGCAATCCGAGCAGAAGAAACTTGAACAGTTCGGGACAAAAACTTTGCTCTTGATGCCGTGGTCAACGGCACGGACGATATTTGCGAATTTAGCAATATCTTTTTCTGTTCTGGTCGTGTCGAGGATCTGAACTTCGGGTTTTTTGGTCTTGGTGCAGATTTCGAAGCGAAAATCTGGGATTGTGTTGTATTCCGCCTGAAATGCCATGCAATAGGCGGATGATTGGAGGTCTTTTTGTGCTTTGTCCTCCGGCCATTTACGGGCGGCTGTTTTAAAGTCCACTATTCTGAGCCTTCCGTTTTCCTGATTTCTCGTTAGCATGTCCAGCTCGCCGATCAGAGCAAGCTCGACACCTTCAACGGGGATGATGAAAGCCTTGTTGCATTCGATGACGAATTCATTCGGGTCCCTCGAATTCCACAGGGATTCAATCATTTTCATTCCGGTCTCTTCGAGGGCTGCGGCTTCGCCTTCCTCGGCTTTGAGGTTTTCGGTCTGGGCGATTCCTGCGTGAAATGCATCTGCGAACATCGCAACTGTTTCCGCCTGGGTTATGGTCTGCTTTGCCTTATTCGCATTTGCGATGAATGCTCTTGCGGTGTGATATGCCGTGCCGAATGGCAGACAGATTGAAGTGTGAGAGGGTTTCAGCTTCTCGACGTATTTGAAGAAATACTGAAGAGAACAATTGATGTAGGTATTGATTGCGCTGACGCTGTAATGCTCGCAGGAACTACGAATTTCGCTTAATGACGGGTTCATAAAAAAATCCTTTGGTTTCAGATTGATTGATTAAAACTTTGGCATATTCTCCGGATGAGAGACAGGCGGCGACTTCCGCCGCCTGTCTATTCCTGCAGGTCTTATCCTGCCTGTCTCTTGAGAGTGTCGATCTGGAGTGAAATTTCTTTCGATGAGAGCTGAAAGGGGCTGGACACATTTAGTTTTCCGAGCCAGTCTTTTACGCGAAACCCTACATCATTTGCCACGGAGAACAGATATTTCACCTGTGCCGGAGATGGGGGATTCGGTTTCTGCTCCTGAAGCGGTGCCTGAGGCTTTTCCATTGGAACAGACTGGACTGGTGCCTTGACTTCCGATTTTTCCGGTGCTTGGGCGGGAACCACTGGCGCCGGTGCCTGAACTGGGGCTTCGGCTCTATGCGGTATCCTGCCGAACTTGTTTTCCTCGATTAGGAATGTGATTGCCATTGACTTGATTTCCTCGGGTGATGGTAGCACACCGGCGAGCCTGTAGGCTTCCATTGCGTCTTTGATTGCGTTTGCTGCTTGTTCTGCTCTGCTCATTTTCGTCTCCTTTTACTTGGTTTGGATTTTTTTGATAACTTCTTCAATTCTGATAATGTCCATTCTCAGCATTCCTGCGATTTCCTTTGCGGAAAGTCCGATTTCTATTCCCTTTTTCACGATTGTTTCCATTTGTCTCCTTTTTTGGGGTTTGTTTTAAAGCTCTATTCTTAAAGCCACAGGACACGGAAAAAGTTTAGCGGAAAAACAAAAAAAGCGGGGAGAATTCCCCGCTTTTTTCTCCTCTTTTATGCCGTGATATGACGGGCGATTGATTCGACTTCTGCAACAATCTGCGAGACTCTGCCTTTTGAGAGCCCGAGCATCTCGGCAATTTCGTTTTGCTGATATCCGGACATCAAGGCATCGAATACTTTTGCTTTCTGCTCGTCAAGTATGGAATTCATTACTTCGACGAAATCGAGGAACTCGATAAAAAGGTCTGTCCGGAAATATCTTGAAGACGGGGGCGATATTGAGCCGGATCCTTCTTCTGGCTCCTCTTGTATTTCGATAGCCTTTTCTGTGACTTCGTTGTAAATTCTACCTCTCCACCTGTAGCCATTTACCGCATCTGACACGATAAGACGGGCAAGGGCGGGGCCTACAGTTTTTCCCTGTGATTCGTAGTATTGGAATTTTTCGACTGCACGGACCGCCAGGTCTTGGCGGATTTCTGCGATGTTTTCGGTTTTCCGGAGTGGGACACGCCAGGCATTGTTTGACAGGATTTCTATGAATTCTCCGATTTTCATTTTTTTGTTTTGGCCGCTCAGGAGCCCTTTTCCGGATTCCCCGTTTTCGTTCTGGTTTGTCTGAATTGCATTCATTTTTGCCTCCTTTTTTTTTGCCCTGTCCGTCTATCGCCCCTATGCCCGTTTTTCACAGCTCCCGGATGGAACTCACAATTTGGGAGAGTGACCAGACTTGGGCGAGCGCTCAGGCGGAATGCGAAGACATGAAGCACTTAGGCGAGTTCCAAGACGGGAGCGAACTTCTTTTGAATAAAAGTTATGAGCGAAGACACTGAACTTTTTTCAAAAGAAAAATTTGAATTCCAGACGGAAGAGAGCTGTATATTACGGGCGACGGGGGCGAAAGGCGGGACAGGGGAAAGGGAGCAAAAGCAATTCAGACAATCCAGAACGGGATTTGGTTTTTTTTAGGGGTGCCCAGCAATGGGGGCGGTAGCCCTTTGTCACATCCCCCTTTCGGGGGCTTGGGGGCGGTAGCAACGGCAGGCAATCAGTCGAGGATTGTTCGAGACTGGTTGCCGCCCGTGCGTAAAGCGTCGGCAAGCTGTTAGTGGTCAGCGGGGGTTCCCTCTCAGGGTACGATGACCACTAACAGCGTTCCCGCAGGGTGCCGACGCGTCAAAGCGGTGGGAGGTCAGTGGCAGTCTGGAATGGCAATGCCTGTGCCCTAGGCGGAGCACTTGGGACACAGGACATGGCACATGCAGGACTGCGACTGACCGGAGCCGCGTATCTCCGTGCGGTTGATATCCGACTGGCCGCCGTGTGGCAGAGGTCAGCGGGGGGGTAGCCCGTAGGGAGCACCGATGACCTCTGGCACCGGACAGGCAGGACGGATAGCATCCGCACACCTACGATGGAGCGTTAGCGACTGAAGCCAGAGCGTAAGCGAATCTCTTTGCGCCAGGGATGGAAGCCGGATGGTGAAGACGCTAACGGCGGGCACGGAAAGAGACTC
>CAIQLG010000593.1 GCA_903872565.1 uncultured Lentisphaerota bacterium
AACCTTTCCGTCGGTGTCATTCCAGATTTCTTCTGCCGTTGTTTTCCGGTGTATCTCAGGGTTCGCAGGATTATTGAACTGCTGAGGCAAGAATGAGCCAGGCGTATTCTTATGTATTTCTTCGGCTTTTGCTACAGCACCTTTCATTCCCTTTTCGCCAGGTGTCAGGACAAGCTCGGCACCCAGTATTTTCAGAAGTTTCCTTCTTTCAATGCTCATTGTTTCGGGCATGGCAAGAATCAGCTTGTAGCCGCGGGCCGCAGAGACAAAGGCGAGAGCGATGCCCGTGTTTCCGCTCGTCGGCTCCACGATTATTCCGCCTGGTTTAAGCTTTCCTTCTTTTTCGGCGGCATTTATCATCGCCACACCGATACGATCCTTGACACTCCACAGCGGATTCATGGATTCGAGTTTGACAAACACTGTCGCGACCGCATCTTTAGCAATATTGTTCAATCTTACAAGGGGCGTATTCCCAACGACTTCTGTTATATTGTTGAATGTTCTCATGGTGTATTCCTTTTTTTATATCTCGTAATTGTTGGCCGGGTTTTTTCTCTTGTTATGTATTTCAATCAGATCCTGCAATTTGACCGAAGCCAGGGTCTCGGCGATTTTGTCATCGAGAAGCTTCCACACTTCACGCGTCACGCAACTCGAAAAACGATTGCAGCTTTTTGAATCGCGGAGGCATTCCGATGCCGCAATTTCCCCGTCGAGCGCCTCCACAATCTCCCTCATTGAAATCTGAGAGGGATGTCTTGAAAGAATATATCCCCCTTTTGCTCCTCTTGCGGAGACAATCAGTCCCTGAGCCTTCAGGGGAATGACAATTAGACTCAGATATTTTCCGGAAAGATTTTCTCTTTTTGCAATATCATTCAGCAGTGAAAATCCTTTCCCGTAATCAAGCGCCAATTGAAACATCAGCCGCGTCCCGTAACGTGTTCGCGTAGAAACCCTCATATGATCACCTCTAATTTCATGAGCCTTTATTTTTTCCTGAACTTAACCTGCTGCGCCGGAACTTTCAAAACCACAAATCCAAGAATCCATTAATCCGTCATCCTAGTGCCTGTGACAGATCCTCCTTGAGATCCTCCTTGTTTTCTATTCCGACCGAGAGGCGGACAAGGTTGGGTGTTATTCCCTGTTTCAGGCGATCCTCCTCCGAAAGTACGGCATGAGACATCTTCACGGGATAGCAGACTAGGGATTCGACTCCGCCCAGGCTTTCGGCAAGTATGAATATCTTGAGCTTTTCGCAAAATCTTTTCACTTCCTCGTATCCACCATCAATGAAGATTGATACAACCGCACCAAATCCGGTCTGCTGCTTTTTCGCGATTTCATGATGTTCGTGGCTCGGGAGTCCAGGATATAATACTCTTTTCACTTTCGAATGTGTTTCAAGCCACTGGGCCAGATATACTGAGTTAGCCTCATGCTCCTTCATCCTGATTGCAAGAGTTTTCAAGCCTCTCAGAGTCAGCCAGCAATCCAGAATCCCAGGCACGGCGCCGGCCGCATTCTGGTAAAATTTCATTGCTGTATACGCCTCCTCATTCGAGGTGACTACCGCTCCTCCGACAATGTCGCTATGTCCGGCAATATATTTTGTAGTGCTGTGGACAATTATATCGGCTCCAAGATCGAGAGGTTTCTGGAAGAACGGACTCAGGAATGTATTGTCCACGACAAAAAGAGCCTTGTGGGATTTTGATATTTCTGCGATTTTCGCGATGTCGGAAACTTTCAGCAGAGGATTTGTTGGCGATTCAATCCAGACCATCTTCGTGTTTTTCCGGAACGCCTTTTTAAATTCTGATATGTTGTAGGTATTTGCGTAAGTGATCTCAATCCCGATTTTCTTGTAGACTGATTCGAGGAGACGATAGGTTCCGCCATATAAATCCTGTCCGGCTACGATATGATCTCCGGGCTTCAGGAGTTGGAGTACACCTACGGTCGCAGCGGATCCGGAGGCGTATGCCAGCCCGTACTTTCCATTTTCGAGAGCGGCTATTGCCGTTTCAAGGGCTGCCCTGGTCGGATTCCCCGAACGGGAGTATTCGTATGTGCCGAACTTGTCCAGTGATTTCTGCTGGAAGGTCGAAGTCTGGTATATGGGAACTATTACCGCATTTGTCGCCGGATCGGGATCCTGTCCAGCTCTGATCGCCAAAGTTTCAAATCTCATTAAATGCCTTTCTTAAATATGGTTATTACGTTCCATGTTAAACATTTATGGACATGACAAGAAGGCTGCTAAGGAGGTGACTAGAGTGCAGAAGTAACACAGGCATTCTCCTGTCCGTCGTAGCCTCTTGGCGAAGTCGGATGCCTGTATTTCTTCAATTTACTAGCCTTGAAACTTAGCACCATTCTGATTTACATGCATAAACAACTGCCATAACATACAGTTTTTGCCCGACAATGCAAGTAATAATATTATAACAATAGCAATAGAATTTTTCAAACCTATCAAGATCGGTAATAAATATCTTTTACAATCAAGCCTGCCAATGTAAATCCGAAATGGTAATATTGCTCAAACCAGTACGGACAAGGCTTTCCGCGCACCAGCTTCCGACACCTCCAATTCCAAGAATTATAACCTTGGAGTTTGCGAGGCGCTGCATTCGATTTTTACCAAATAACAATTCGGTTCTATGAAATAGTGCGTGTTCCATTTTTAGTTTTCATATGTTTTATTTAAGTGAATCTAACAGTTGTCTGTCCTTGACGATATCTCTTCCGGAGATGGTCAGATAATTGCCGATGAGCATTCCATTGGCACCGGCATGGAATACAAGTCCCTGGTAATCAGCAAGTATTGTGTTTCTGCCCGCTGCAATCTTGATTCCCTTTGTTGGATTTATAAGGTGTAGGACGGCTATGGCGTTCAGGATTTCCGTCAATGTGATTTTTGATTCTGCAAGTTTCGTCCCATCTATTTTCTGATGTATGTTCACAGGGATGGAATCAACATCGAGTTCCTTCAGCGCGAACGCGAATTCTACCCTTTGCTCAACTGTTTCGCCGAGGCCGAATATTCCTCCACAGCAGACTTTCAATCCAACCGTTTTTGCCACCCTTACCGTGTTCATCCTGTCTTCGATTCTGTGCGTAGTGCAAATGTTCTTGAAGTTCGATGGGGCGGTTTCGAGGTTGTGGTTTATCATTGAGGCACCTGCGTCTCTGAGCATTTTTGCGGTTTCACCTGTAAGAATGCCGAGCGAACAATGAACCTCAAGTCCGGTTTCATTCCGGATAAGCCTGATGCTTTCAAGAATGCTGTTGAACTCTTCGTTCGCTTTTTCATAGCCTTTTCCGCTGATAACGATGCAGAAGCTTCCTGCTCCATGCGTCTCTGCGAGTTTTGCAGCCTCCAGAAGCTCCTCCTTGCTTTTCAAAGGGTAGACAGATGCATTTGTCCTGTGACGGGCCGACTGCGCGCAAAACGAGCAGTCTTCGGAACATGCCCCCGATTTTGCATTTGTTATCTCGCAGGTGCAGATGTGAGGGTCGGAAAATTTCAGTCTAGTCTTGTCCGCAAGAGAATACAAATCCATTAGATAAGGAGGCTCTGTCCTGATCAGGGCGAGTGCTTCATCGTGACTCAACGCTTTGCCGTCTAGGACCTTATACGCGTTCAGAATTTCCATGCTAGTGATTGGCTTCATCATGATCAGATAACCCAGTCGGGTACGAAATCCTGTTTGAATTCATGAGGAAGATTTCCCTTGAAGGTAAGTTCCGGGTTTTTCACAGTGACCTTAGTTCCCCTGGGAACAGACTTGGTAATAAAAACATTACTGCCAATTGTGACTCCTTTCCCTATGACGGTCTCACCTCCCAATATGGATGCTCCTGCGTATATTGTGACTCCATCTTGAATTGTCGGATGACGTTTCTTCCCATGCAGGCTTTGACCTTCCTTTAGAGATATCGCACCGAGAGTGACTCCCTGATACAGCTTTACATGGTCTCCAATTTCCGATGTCTCCCCGATGACAACGCCTGTTCCGTGATCAATAAAGAAATAACTGCCGATTATAGCTCCGGGATGTATGTCAATTCCAGTTATACTGTGCGCGTACTCGGACATGATTCTTGGTATGAGAGGCACTGACCGGAGATAGAGTTCATGTGCCAGCCTGTGTATGGTTACTGCAAATATGCCAGGGAAAGAAAATATTATTTCATCCTTATTGGAGGCCGATGGGTCACCATCATATGTGGCCTGCACGTCAGTTGCAAGCATATCCCGGAGATCAGGTATCCTGCTTAAGAAATCATAGATTATTGCTTCAGCTTTAGCATCTAATTCTGATTGGGTGTGAGAGTGTATATCCTGTTTAAGTGCATAGCATATTTGTTTGCAAAGCTTTTCGTGAATTTGTATCAACAGGTTGCCCGTATGGAAATTATTATTAATTGAAATAATACTCTGTTCTCCAAAATATCCCGGGAACAGCAATTCACGCAGCATATGGATTATCTCGATTATGGCATCTTTATTGGGAAGCGATGTGGAATCCTGCGGAATCATATCAGGATGTTTCTGATAATTTGCAATAATCGCCGGGAGCAGAATGTTTATCTGTTTACTAAATTTTATGTTCATATGTCTACCATCTTATATGTTTTCTTGAAACTACAGTCGGGAAATTTCTTTATTCTCTCATTCTGGCTGAAGTGTTTTGTCGATCAGCCGAAATTACGGCTGCTTTTCAACCTCTTAAGCACGGAGACCAGCAAGTCAATCTCATCTCTTGTATTATAAAATGAAAGGGATGGTCTCACCGTACTTTCAAGTCCGTATCGCCTTAGGATAGGTTGGGCGCAGTGATGTCCCGCACGCACAGCTATACCTTCCTGGCTCAGAGCATTGCCGATCTCTTCCGTCGTAAATCCTTCCATTGTGAAAGATAGGACGCTTGCCTTCTCCTTGGCAGTGCCTATGAGTTTCAAACCGGAAATATGCCTTAATGCATCGGTGCCATATTCGAGAAGAGAATGTTCATACCTGCTTATGTTTTCAAGTCCCAGGGAGTTTACATAGTCGATTGCGGCACCCAGCCCGACTGCATCGGCGATGTTTCCTGTTCCAGCTTCAAATCTGTAAGGAGGAGCCTGATAGGTAGTTTTTTCAAAAGTAACATCGGCTATCATGTTTCCGCCTCCCTGATATGGGCGCATCGCATTCAACAACTTCTGCTTCCCATATAAGGCACCTATGCCGGTCGGAGCGAAAATCTTGTGTCCTGAAAAAGCAAAGAAATCGCAGTTGATGGACTGCACATCAACCTGTATGTGGGAAACGGACTGCGCGCCATCGATCAGAACTTTTGCGCCATGCCTGTGGGCGCTGCTCACTATTTCCTCCACAGGAGTTATTGTTCCGAGCGCATTTGACACATGTGTCACTGCCACAAGCCTGGTCTTTGGCCCCAGAAGCCTTTCGTATTCGCTCAAGATGATCTGGCCGCTTTCATCCACCGGTATTACGCGCAGTTTTGCGCCAGTCTCGGAACAGAGCATCTGCCAAGGAACTATGTTTGCATGATGTTCGAGCCATGACACAACGATCTCGTCATCTTTGCCTATGTTGTATTTTCCCCAGCTCTGTGCGACGAGATTGATTGCCTCTGTGGTTCCGCGGACAAAGACTATCTCGTTGGGTGAAGATGCATTGAGGAACTTGGCTATTTTGCCGCGAGAACTCTCATATGCGTCAGTGGACCGGGCGGCCAGTGTGTGTGCTCCCCTGTGAACATTTGAGTTTTCATGCTCATAGAAATAGGAAATCCTGTCGATCACACTTTTTGGCTTATGCGTGGTTGCGGCATTGTCCAGCCATACAAGATCCTTCCCATTCACCTTTTCAGACAGAATAGGGAAATCTTTCCTAACTGCATTGACATCAAAGTGATCGGTGGAGATTTTCGAAACCGGAACGATGACTGGTTCGATTTTTAAACCTTCGTATGGGTTGGAATATTTTTCAGTCTCATTCAATCTGGAACTGTCAATATTCTGGGGTTTTGCGTTTCTGGGCGATTCTTCGCTCGTAGGAACAGTTTTACTTTTATCCGGATACAAGGCGGAGATGTCTGCGTAGTAGCCGGCAAGTTCTGAGTAATTTTCTTTTTTCAGGCTGTCCAGAACCGAATTGTAAAATTGGTCCTGTGAAATAATGCCGTCAGTTTTTAGGACATTATCGGAGGCCTCCTTGACGAGACATTTCTCTCCTGAAACTCCGCCGCCCGCAAACTCCGGGAAAAAATCTTTTACCAAGGCTTCGAGGACTGAAGGATCCAGCAGTTGATCTCTGCTTAGCCCGGCGAAGTCAAAATCCTGATCCTTAAGGTCAGAATCTGGAATTGCCGTGTCAATATTATTTATGGTCATGATATTCTCCTACATCTACGCCTTCTAGCACTCCCACGGCATCATCCGCAAGGATTGCCGCAGAGCAATATATTGAAAGTAAATACGATGCCACACCGCTCTTGTCGATGCCCATGAAGCGGACCGACAGTCCCCTTGACTGTTCGCCCGGAACACCTGCCTGGTAGAGGCTGACAACGCCCCGCTTGCTCTCGCCTGTGCGTACAAGCATGATGTTTGTCTTGCCAGCCTGGCTTTTCGGTTTTTTAAGGCCATCAACAAAGAGCTTGTCGGTGGGAACCAGGGGAATTCCTCTCCAGGTGAGGAACGGTGAGCCGAACAGATTCTCTGTAGGAGGAGGTACTCCGCGCCTTGTACATTCACGTCCGAAAGCGGCGATCGCTCTTGGGTGCGCGAGGAAGAAAGAAGGTTCCTTCCAAACTTTGGAGATCAGTTCGTCCAGATCGTCTGGTGTGGGTGCGCCTGTCCGCGACTGGATTCTCTGGGAATCAGCGGCATTCTTCAGAAGTCCATAATCATCGCTGTTTATGAGCTGGCTTTCCTGCCTTTCCCTGACGCTTTCGATTGCAAGGCGGAGCTGTTCCTTGATCTGGTCGTAGGGACTGCTGTAAAGGTCGGAAACTTTTGTGTCAATATTGATTATTGTCGAGATCGAGTTCAATATGTATTCACGTGGTTTCGCCTCGTAGTCGACGAATCCCTCGGGGATATTGACAGGGCTTGCCACCTGGCTGCAGAGGGCATCAAGAGGGGTGTCGCCTTCCTTCACCTTGTTGAGCCTGAAGATACCTGTCTCAAGCGCCTTCCAATCCAAGAGCCTTGTAAGCCATCTCGGAGTCAACGACTCGAACTGCGGAGATGTTTTCGTCACATTTGCGAGCTGGTACGCAGCCTGTGCGTTCAATGTCTGGAATTTACTTTTCTCTGCCATGGTAATCCTCCTCTTTCATTTTGAATTTGAAATTGCCGATGTTATTTGCTGATTTTATTTATAGTTATGATAGTTTCCCACATCTACGCCTTCGAGAACTCCGACGGCGTCGTCGGACAGGATGGCCGCAGAGCAATAAATGGAAAGCAAGTATGATGCCAGACCGTTCTTGTCAATGCCCATGAACCGGACCGAAAGTCCTCTTGACTGCTCGCCCGGGACACCTGCCTGGTAGAGACCTACAACGCCCCTCTTATTTTCACCGGTGCGCACAAGAAGGATGTTTGTCTTGCCGGTCTGGCTTTTCGGTTTTTTGAGACCATCAACAAAAAGTTTGTCGGTGGAAATAATTGGAATTCCCCTCCAGGTCAGGAACTGAGAACCGAAAAGTGTTACTGTTGCGGGCGGCACTCCGCGTCTTGTGCATTCGCGTCCGAATGCGGCGATCGCCCTTGGATGCGCGAGAAAGAAGGAAGGTTCCTTCCACACCTTGGAGATCAGTTCATCCATGTCGTCTGGGGTAGGGGAACCTGTCCGCGACTCGATCCTCTGGGAATCAGCGACATTCTTCAGGAGACCGTAGTCATCGCTGTTGAGGATCTGGCTCTCCTGCCTTTCCTTTACGCTTTCTATTGCGAGGCGTAGCTGTTCCTTGATCTGGTCGTAGGGACTGCTGTAAAGATCGGATACTTTTGTGTCGATGTTTATTATCGTCGAGATCGCATTCAATATGTATTCACGCGGTTTTGCCTCGTAGTCTACAAATCCCTCTGGAATATTTACGTGGCTTGCCACATGGCTGCAGAGGGCGTCAAGAGGAGTGTCACCTTCTTTTACCTTATTGAGCCTGAAGATACCAGTTTCTAGCGCCTTCCAATCCAGGATTCTTGTCAGCCATCTCGGAGTCAATGATTCGAACTGCGGGGATGTTTTTGTCACATTTGCGAGCTGGTATGCCGCGTGTGCGCTCAACGTCTGGATCTTACTTTTTTCTGCCATGAGATTTCTCCTCTTTCATTTCGGGTTTATATTATAAAAACTAATATTTTGCCATTTTTGGATCTACATCGCTAGCCCAGGAATTTATTCCATCCCGCAAGTTGAGCAAGCGTCCCGTGTACCCGGAATCCTTAAGGGCTCTTATCGCAATCGCACTCCTTGTGCCTATTTTGCAAACGATCACAGTGATTTTCGACGGATCAAGTTCTTCCTGTCTTCTGACAACTTGACCCAAGGGAACTACCTTGGTGTTGGGAAGTTTTCCTATTGCAAGTTCATGCGGCTCGCGCACGTCTATTATCTGTAAATTAGCATTGTCGTCGAAAAGTTTTTTCAATTCCAGCGCTGTCACCTCTTCGACTGCCGCTTCCTTTTCAGGGTGTCTTCTAAGGCCGCAAAACTCTTCATAATCAATAAGTTCTGTAATTGTGGGATTTTTACCGCACACCGGGCAATTGGGATCCTTGTTCAGCTTGAGTTCCCTGAATTTCATCTTCCATGCATCGAAGATGAGAAGTCTGTTTATCAGGGAGTCTCCGCCTCCGATAAGGAGCTTGAGAGTTTCATTCGCCTGTATGCAGCCCACTATGCCGGGAAGAACTCCGAGAATTCCACCTTCCGCGCATGAAGGCACAAGTCCTGGAGGAGGTGGAGCGGAGTAAAGGCACCTGTAGCACGCGCCTTTTTCCGCGTAGAAAACGCTTGCCTGCCCTTCGAATCTGTACACTGATCCGTAGACATTAGGTTTGCCGAGAAAAACACATGCGTCATTTACAAGATAGCGTGTCTGGAAATTGTCTGTTCCATCTGCAACAACATCGAAATCCTTTATGATTTGCAAGGCGTTCTGGCTTGTCAGCCTGGTATCAAATGAAATTACTTTGACCTTGGGGTTTATCCCTTTTATCCTGTCGGTGGCGGAAGCGATCTTTGGCCTGCCGATATCGCGTGTCCCGTGTATTATCTGTCTTTGCAGGTTGGACTCATCGACGAAGTCGAAATCCACTATGCCGATGGTACCGACTCCTGCCGCCGCAAGATACATTGCAAGAGGTGCCCCGAGCCCGCCTGTTCCAATCAGGAGCACCTTGCTGTTCTTGAGTTTTCGTTGCCCTTCCATCCCGACTTCAGGAAGAATAAGGTGGCGGCTGTAGCGTGTTATCTCATCATGGGTAAGTTCGGGAAGCTGGGGTGAACTCTGTAGTGCATCCGAGCTTAATCCGCCAGCGATCGAAGGGACGAGCATCAGTGTTTCGGTTCCGGCAAGCGGCGTGTCCAATCCATTTTTTTGCCTGATGTCGTCTTCATTTACGTAGACATTTACAAAGCTCCTCAAGGCATCTTCGCTGGTAAAAAGATGTTTCTGCAAATCAACATATTTTACAGTAAGCCCCCTTAATGCTTCTCTAACAGTTTTTGCCTCGACGGTTATTTCGGACTGCCCATCGGTGAATTGCCTGAGAGCTGTAGGTATCAGTATTGTCACAGCCATTTATGTGTCTCCTTTTATGATAGTTTCAGGGTTGAATTTTGTACGGTCGTTTTCAAGTTCCCACGAAGTGAAGTTTTCAGTTTTGCCTTTTGCGACCGATGTTATTATATATGAATAGAACGGCCACGCATGTTGCAAATCATAGTCTGAAGGGGCCGCCGGATGATCCGGATGCGAATGATAGAAGCCGAGCACATCCATTTTGTTCTTCCGGGCAAAGATTTCCCCCCGCATAAGTTCATCGGGGGTGATGAGAAAGCGGTTGTGCTTGTTGGCATCCTCGCGCGAATTTGATATTGACATTACAAGTTCAATCGTCTTACTTTTGTCTGCTTCCAGTTTCCCAATAAGAATCCCGCAGCATTCGTTCGGATATTCTTTTTCGGCATGTCTGCTTATTTCAGCGATATGATTTTTTCTTATCTTTATCATCATTTGACCCTCAGCCAAAGTTCCTCGCTCAGATAGCGGAACCCGTTGTCGCATAAGATAGTGACAACAATGGAGTCGGCCGGCAACGAAGCTGCAAGTTTCAATGCTGCGCATACATTTGCGCCTGAACTGATTCCTACGAATATCCCTTCTTCCCGTGCAAGGCGCAAAGATGTTTCCATCGCTTCTTCCGTCGAGATATCGATCTGGCTGTCGGCAATTGATTTGTCATAGATCCCGGGAAGTATGGTAGTTGCCATATGTTTCATCCCTTCAAGTCCGTGCAGGGGTGAGTCAGGCTGCATTGCGATTGTTTTAATGGCCGGATTCAACACCTTGAGCCTTCGCGAGGTTCCAACGAAAGTTCCCGATGTGCCCATTCCGGCGACGAAGTGCGTTATATTATTTCCTGTCTGTTCCCATATTTCAAGCGCCGTTGTATTATAATGCGCCTTCCAGTTTTCTTCGTTATTGTACTGATCCGGGTAGAAATATTTGTCAGGTTCTTCCGTGGCGATCTTCTGTGCAGCAATCTGAGCTCCGTCTGATCCCTCTAATGGGCTCGTCTCGATGATCTGTGCATTGAAAGCGCGCATGATCCGCTTGCGTTCATGGCTTGCGTTCTTGGGCAAACAGAGAACCACTTCATAGCCGAGAGCGGCTCCGATCATCGCATATGATATGCCCGTGTTTCCGCTTGTCGCATCGAGGATGGATTTTTCCTTTGTCAGTTTCCCCGAACGGATGCCTTCAAGGATCATTGCCCGTGCGGCGCGGTCTTTCACGGAACCACTTGGATTTAAATATTCGGCTTTCGCGTAAACTGAGACTTCTCCCAAATTTTTTGCCAATTTTGCAAGTTTGAAAAGGGGAGTGTTCCCGATTGATTTTATAATGTTCGTCTCATTTCTCATAACATGATTAGCTCACAATTAAATAAAGTCACAGGTTATTCAGTTGCACATACAAACAAGGTTTTTAAAACGATAACAATCCTACTCATTTATCTGCTTTATTCTTCATTTCAACAATCACGGACAAGGTTCCTGTCGCTGGAAAACATCTTTGCACCCTTGTACTTCAAATGTATATCAAATTAATAAACATTTCTACAATAGTGAGGGCACCCCAAGATGTCAAGCGGAAGAGTAAGAATAAAAGTTATTTTGCTATGATTTATAGTTTAAGGAGTATTAGTTGCCTTGTCCATTTTTTATTTTCCTTCAAGAATTCCATCGAAGAGCCATGTCGAGAGGTATCTTTCGCCGGTGTCGCATATTATTGTGACAATGGTCTTCCCCTTGTTTTCGGGTCTTTTCGCGACTTGGAGAGCCGCCCACACGTTTGCTCCAGATGAGATTCCAGCAAGTATGCCTTCCTCCCTAGCCAGCAACCTCGATATTTCTCCTGCGTCGGTATGCCTTACCTGAATTATCTCGTCAATAAGATCTTTCCTGTAGATCTCCGGGACAAAATCGGCACCGATTCCATAGATTTTGTGAATCCCTGGCTTTCCTCCGGACAAGACTGGTGAATCAACCGGTTCGACAGCAATCGCCTTGAAGCTTTTATTTCTTGACTTCAGCGCCTCCGCCACTCCAGTGATTGTTCCGCCGGTCCCGACTCCCGCGACTATGATGTCAATCTTTCCGTCTGTATCTTTCCATATTTCTTCGGCGGTTGTCTTCCGGTGTATTTCCGGGTTGGCCGGGTTTCTGAACTGCTGCGGCATGAATGACCCGGGAGTGTTTCTATGTATTTCCTCGGCTTTCTCTATTGCGCCTTTCATAGATTTCTCTCCTGGGGTCAGAACAAGTTCAACTCCCAGTATTTTGAAAAGTTTTCTTCTTTCGATACTCAAAGAATATAGCATTGTTTCTGGCAATGTAAGAATTAGCTTGTAGCCGCGTACCGCTGAGACGAAGGCGAGGGCGATACCTGTGTTGCCGCTCGTCGGCTCCACAATTGTTCCGCCAGGCTTGAGCTGTCCATCTTCTTTGGCGGCGTTTATCATTGCCACAGCGATACGATCCTTGACGCTCCACATGGGATTCATGGATTCGAGTTTGACAAGCACTGTCGCCCCCGCATCTTCCGCAATCTTGTTCAGCCTTACAAGAGGCGTATTTCCAACGACTTCTGTTATGTTACTGAATATACCCATCAATGCCCTCCTATTTTGGTTTCAGCGATAGAGTGATCTTCATTAAGGCTTCCCGTCCTATATCCTTCCATATCAATGGACACCCATGTGAAACCGATATTTTTAAGATTTCCTATTATATGTGTTTTCAATGGTTCCCCCAACAATTTGGTTATCTCATTTTGCGGCACCTCGATTCTGGCTATTTTACCATGATGCCTGACTCTTACGTCCTGGAAGCCTTCGTCTCTAATTGTCTTTTCCGCCATGCGAACCATTCTAAGTTTATCCTCCGTGATTTCATCGCCGTATGGAATCCTGCTGGCGAGACAGGGATTTGAGGGCTTATTCCAGGATGGGACTTCAATTGACTTCGCCATTTTACGGACCTCCTCTTTTGAGAATCCGAACTGGGCAAGGGGGCTTTCAACTCCAAATTCTGCGGCCGCCTTTCTTCCAGGACGATAATCGTCGAGGTCGTCCGCATTCGAACCATCAAAGACATGTGTGATCCCTGACTTTCTCGCGAAAATCGCAATCTTGGAAAACAATTCCCTCTTGCAGTAGTAGCATCGCAATGGCGAATTGAATTTGAAATCCGGATTTGCGAGTTCCTTTGTATTCAGTACAACATGTTCGACTCCAATCATTTCCGCGAAATGCTCGGAATTCTTGAGTTCGATTTCGGTGTAGGTTTCAGAAACAGCTGTTGCTGCGATGACATTCCCATTGCCGAGCAGATCCGCGCTAAGTTTTAAAACCAAAGACGAGTCGACACCGCCGGAATAGGCAACGACGACCCTTCCGCGACTTCTTATAAATTCACTAAGCTGTTCAGTTTTATATCTCATTATATTCCACCTCCTTCACTGAAGACTTCCGTCAATGAGTTTAAGATGGTGTCTTCGTCATTTCCTTCCGCGGTTATCTGGATTTCTGTTCCGTTCTCCGCCCCCAGCAGCAATAGTTCCAGGATCGAGCATGCGTTTGCGCGGGGGCAGTCCTTGCAATGTATATGCACCGTCGAGTCTTGTTTTACAACTCTTTTCACGACTTCTGCTGCGACCCTTAAATGAAGGCCATGCTCGCAGGCCACTGTCAACTCTCGCGTTTTCATCTTATTCATTCTACCTGTTTTCATCCGTGGGAGAATGTCTCCTCGCGGGATTCATAAAGTTTATCGGCGAAATCACTGATTCCTGGTATTCCGCAGGCATCGGCACGACAGTGCTTGCAATGTTTGAAAACTCGGAGATGCTTTTCTGCGGCGATCCTGGCTTTCGTTATCTGTCCGCAATCGGGCGGAGAGAATTCTGAAAATTCATATTGCGGGATGAGCGGAAGGATGTTCATCAGTCTGGCTCCGGCCTCCAAGACCTTTTCTGCAACTTCTTCCACATGCCCATCGTTTATTCCTGGAATCAGCACCATGTTTATCTTTATGATGATTCCTTTCGACGATGCCTTCCTGATTCCCGCAAGCTGTTTACGTATAAGTATTTCAGAGGCTTCGGGAGGCCTGACAATTCTTCCCTCATAAACGATCTGCCCGCATATCCTGCTTAAAATTGCCGGATCGACGGCGTTTACTGTAACCGTCACGGTCCTTATGCCAACATCGACTATTTCATCCACTTTTTCCTCGAGCATCAGGCCGTTTGTGCTCATGCAGAAAAGTATCTCCGGGAATCTTTTCTTGATAAGCCTAAAAGTGTTCAATGCGTGATCGGTCGCAAGCGAGTCGCCTGGTCCGGCAACTCCCGCCACGGTAATCTGCGGGCATAGAGTCAAGGCTTTTGCGACAATTTCAACAGCCTCCTCCGGACTTACAATTTTTCTTGTTACACCAGGTCTTTCCTCTATCTTGTTGAAATTCCTCTTGCAGAAGCGGCATTGTATGTTGCAGGCGGGTGAGACAGGAAGATGTATTCTTCCATTTGTCTGATGTGCATCAGGGTTGAAGCAGGGATGCTTCTTCACAAGGTGCTCAAAGTTTTTCCCGGCATTTGCTCCCGGCTTGGAATCGGCTTCCAATTCAGTCTGTTCAATTTTCCCGTTCATAATACAATCCTTCATGCATTATTTAATTATCCAAACTATCAACAATCCATTCTTTCGTTTACAAATTTCAGATGTGCGCACCAGTCGGCTGTATTGATTCGCTTTCAATTTTCAATATTTCCTCGGACCATTTCTCCGCCCATTTCCTGAGATCTCCTATTTCAAGCGGGGAGGGGACTTTCGATTCGCTGTGATTGGCGATTTTCCCGGCCAGATTCTTATATATGGCAGCCTGGGCCGAATCCGGAGCCGCCTCAATGGTCGTCTTTCCCTTCAGTTCACTCTGTGTCACGGTGATCGAACGGGGAACATATTCCACAATCTGCGTCTTGGTATGCGCAGCGAAATCGTCGAGTATTTCTTTGGCATAGGTTGTATTGATGGAATTCGCTATGATTCCACCAAGAAGGGCTCCTCCGGAATTCGAGTATTTCTTTATCCCCTTGAAAAGATTATTTGCAGCGTAGATTGCCATGAAGTCTGCGGAGGAAACGGTAAACACATGGTCAGCGACTCCTTCTCTAATTGGCATGGCGAATCCGCCGCAGACTACGTCTCCAAGCACATCGAAAATCACAAAGTCCAGTTTGAGTTCCTCGAAGATATGAAGCTGCTTCAGCGCCTCTACGGCGGTTATGATTCCGCGGCCTGCGCATCCGACTCCGGGAGGCGGTCCCCCGGCCTCGACACAGTAGGCGCCGTTGAACCCTTTGAATACGACATCCTCCATCTGGAGATTGGATTTTTCCCTCATCACATCAAGAACAGTCGGGATGTAATGGCCTCCGCGGAGCGTGTTTGTCGAATCGCTTTTGGGATCGCAGCCTATCTGCATCACATTAAAGCCGGCGACACTCAGTGACGCGGTAATGTTGGAAGTCGTTGTGGACTTTCCTATTCCGCCTTTTCCGTATATTGCTATTTGTTTAATTTTTCCTGCCATATCTGCTTTTTCCTTTTAATTATTTCTTTCCAGTACTCCGTCCCTTCGCGGACGAGCACCAGGACTTTTTCCATATCAGTTTCATTATGATCAACAAGTTGGAAATTTATACCTTTCCTGTCGAGGGCATCCTCTGCCGCCGGCCCTATTCCGCTTACAGCAACCACATCGCAGTCCGAAATCAGTTCGGCGCTTTTTTCGAGCATCTCCAGGTGGTTTTCAGAATGGCATGCGGGTGTGTTCACCCGCATGCCCATATTTTCGAAAACTCCATCCTGCCATTTGAATATCGAGAAGGCTTCGGTTTTTCCGAAGTGCGAGATCCTTCCCGAATATCCAGCAATGGCAATCTTCATTTTTCCTCCTTATTTGTTGAGAATTACCCTGTCGATGAACTTATTCAGCCCGCTCTTGTCCTCCTGCACTTCATCCTTTACGCTGCTCAGAGTGCTCTTGTCCTTTTCGGCGACAGAATTGGCCGAGGTGACTTTGTGCGGTGTGAGGATCACGATGATCTCGGATGATTTCTTGACATCTATCTCGTGTCTGAACGCATAGCCGACAAGTGGTATGGATCTAAGAATTGGGACGCCCTCGTCGCTCTTGGCGATGGTATCCTTCCTCAATCCTGAAAGTGTGAAAATCTCGCCATCCTTCAGCACGACATTTGCCGTGGTAGTCCTTGTGTTGATGATTGGTTCCTGGCCGGTCCCCCAACCAACGAGACTGTTTACGTAAGCATTGATTGAAAGGGTGATCGTGTCGCTCGCGATCATCGGAGTGATGCTTAAAGACACTCCAGTTGTGGCCTGCCTGTTGTTGATCCTGGCATCGGTGGACGAATACGAACTGTAGGGTATGTTGTCGAGTGAGGCGATTGTCGCCTGCTGGCCGTTCAGCGCCACCACAGTCGGGCTCGACAATATTTTCCCATATCCTGTCCTGACAAGGTAGTTGATGATGTTTGCCGCAGCCTTGGGGTGAATACCCTGTAGGTTTAGGCTCTGGGCCGCCAGTTTTGCCCACGCATCGGGATTGACACCTCCTACCGTATTTTTCGACTTCTCGAAGTCGAACGACATGTCGATATTATCGGGAAGTGCTTCCTTCCACGCCTCGAGATTCGTGCCGAAATTCAGACATCTGAATCCGCGACATCGTAAAAATCTGCGAAATTTCGCCGTATCTTCCTTAATAATCAGGGAATAAAAATACTGGGGTATCCCCTTGACTAAAGTAACACAAGGGGTAGTGTATCAATATGGAAAACTACCCC
>CAIQLG010000594.1 GCA_903872565.1 uncultured Lentisphaerota bacterium
ACTATCTCCTATACTACTTCAATGTCTGCGCGAACAGCAGGGGAACCATGGACAGCGACAAGACAAGAGCATGTCTTCCATATAATCTGGATGAGGAAACCAGGGAAAAACTGGCGCTGAAAAAATTCTGATATTTTTTTTCCTGAAGAATTTTTATCAAAAAAGAAGCCAGCCATTTTGAGGCTGGCTACATACTTTACTGAATACGTACTTCCCCAAGCTTCTGGCACTCTGGCACTCTGGCACTCTGGCACTCTGGCACTTTTCGTCGTGGCTCCACCACACTAGGCCATCGGCCCGCAGTATTCGATGATAAGGACTGTTATATCGTCGGACTGCTCGGCACCCAGGGTGAACTTCCTTATGTCGACCATGAGTTCTCCTATGATGACCTTCGGGTTCTCTTTCGAGGTTTTTGAGAGAACCTTCTCGAGCCGTTCCTCGTTGTAGAGCTCGGTATTTGTACTGGTCGCCTCGGTGACTCCGTCCGTGTAGATCACCAGTTTCTCTCCCGGAGACATCATGATCTCAGAGGATGTGTATTCGCACTCCGCCACCCCAAGTGGAAGCCCATGGATTTCCTCCAGGATTTTGAGCGTCCCGTCTTTTTTTGTTATATAGGGTTTGTTGTGTCCTCCGTTGCTGTATGTGAGCCGCCCGGTGTTGATGTCAAGTATCCCGATGAAAAAAGTTACGAACATTGACATGTCGTTGTCCTTGCACAGATCATCGTTCATGCCCGAGATTATTTCCTGCGGCATTTTGACGGTCAGCGCCTTCGCCCTGAGGAGAGTCCGGGTGATGGCCATGAAAAGCGAGGCGGGCACACCTTTGCCTGAGACGTCGCCGAGAGCCACGCAGAGATGGCCTGAATCTATGAGGAAGAAGTCATAAAGATCCCCGCCGACAGATTTTGCCGATTCGAGAATCCCGTAGATGTCGAATTCCTTCCTGTCCGGAAACGGCGGGAAAAGCTTGGGTATTATGCTCATCTGGATGTCATGTGCGATCCTGAGTTCACTCTCTATTTTTTCCTTGGCCGCAGTAGTGTGCTCAAGATTCGCCATATATTCGGCAAGTTGTTTCTGCATCATATCGAAAGATTTCGTCAGACGGCCAATCTCGTCATCTCCTTGCACTGCAGGTAGTACCGTCTGAAAATTGCCAGAACCTATTTTCTGCGTAATGTCGGCGAGCTGTCCAAGCGGACTTGTGATCTTCCTGGTTATGACCACGGTGACTGTCAGGAGAAGCGCTAACCCGATTGTCGCGATGACTATGATTGTCCTGTTGAGTTTCCTCATGTCGGCGAAAAGTTCCTCGCCGGGAAAGAAAATTCCTATTGACCACCCGTTAGAGGGCAGGGGAGCATAGTAGACCCATCCCTTATTCATCAGAGAGGAGGCTTGTCCAACCTTGATGAAGTCACTTTTCCCTTTTATCATTTCCCTTCCGATCATGCGTGTGTCCGGGAGAGAATATTCCTCCGCGATACTGAAAAGGCTTTCATTCATTATCCATTCCTTCTTAGGATAACTGATTATCGTTCCGTTTCTCGAAATTATGAATCCGTATCCTGTTTCATAAATCTTCAGTTTCGAGACCATTTCCTGGAGCCAGGCGAGAGAGATGTCAACGGTGACTATTCCTCTGAAAATCTTCTTGTCCCCTTCTTTCCTGTAGAACGGGACTGAATATGTGCACATTACTATATTTCCACCCCCTTCGTCGAAATACGGGTCTGTCCATATCGGCCTGCCAAGCTCCTTGGGGATCTGATACCAGTCCCAATAGAAATACTGATAGCTTTCATTGCCGATGTTCTTGTAGTCTATCTTGTCTCCATTCCTGCATGCGTATGGGGCATAATATTCAAGCTCCTTGTTCTGGGTGAATGGCTCGAAGGCTATGCAGCTCCCATATATTTCCGGATTGTTTTTCATGACGGACTCGAGAAGCCCCTTGAGTTCATCGTCCGTAAAACTGGTGCTTTCGAGCGCGGATGCCAAGTTCTGCGGAACCTTTGCTGCGGAGCATAGAACCGTCTCTATCTTGTTGACTGTGGCAGAACTTATATGTTCGGCGCTCACGCGGACATTGTTCAGGATAATCCTTTGCGACACGAGATAGTTGTAACATATTATGGCTATAAAAGTTACACATGTGAATGTAAGAATATAGAAACTGAGCCTGAAGGCTATACTTTTATTTCTCAACATTTTCCCCGCAGTCCCTGTGAAAATTTACAAAATCTATTTTCCCGGAGACGCCGCTCTCCGAAAGTATTTCAAGTGTCTTTTTGAAGCTTTCCTCGTTCAGCCTTGTCGCAAGTTCTCCTGAAGATCCATCAGTGAAAAGATCGTTCATCCTGTCCAGCATCCATCTCTGGTGTGACTTGTTCGCCGGGACGTGTGCTTCACGCATGATCCCGGAAATCGCCTCGATCGTTTCATCCCTGTGTGCAAAGGCGTATTTCCAGCCCTCGATGGAGGCCTTTATGAATTTTTCACAGACCTCAGGTCTTTCGGTCAAGGTTTTCTGCAGACAATAGACTCCGTCCTCCGGAATGTTGAGTTCCGAATTGTAGAAGAAAAAGTCAGTGAGTTCGTCCTCGTCAAGTCCTGAGTTGAGTATCGTGTGATACTCGTTGTACCACATGACCGTCATTACATCAACGCCATCGAGCAGGAAAAGGTTTGGAGTGGAGAGGATTGGCACAATTCTCATGTCAATCCCATATTTTTTGTTGAATGCCAGAGGGACTTCGCGGAATCCCGACTTCCAGATTCCCAGCTTTTTACCGTTCATGTCGGCAGGCGCCATAATTCCTGACTTTTTCTTCGTAACATACACAAGCGCGGATTTCTTGGAGAACTGGCCGATGTTGACGATTTTGTCGCCTCCCATGGCCGCCTTCAATGCGGTGGCAAGAAAGTTGGTGGTGAAATCGGTTTTTCCGGAATTCAGCATGTCGAAGGGAGGAACTTCCGGACCTCCCTTCAGAATTTCGACATCAATCCCATATTTTTTATAAATGCCCTTTTTTTCGGCCATGTAATATCCGGCGAACTGCGCCTGAGGTAGCCAGTGCGGGAGGAATTTAACCTTTCCCACAGGAGCGGAATCCTCAGCTCTGGAAGTAAGGATGACACCCAGCAAAAATGAGATTGCAATAATAATTCTCTTCATGTCTGAATATACTTCCTTATGGCTAAACTTCCATGAGTTTTCTGATTTTCTGAATTTCGCTTTTTTTGTCCATGTTCCCAAGGATCTTGATAAGCAGTGTCATCATTTCGGGACGCAATCCTGGACCAGCTCTCATGACTTTCCTCATGCAGTTGAAGGCGAATCCGAAGTAATTGAGTTTTGCTGCCGCAATACATCCGGCCATGTGAGTTTCAACTGGGATTCTCCCTGTTAATTCCGGGAATTTCATGATCCAGTAATATGCCTGGAGAACTCCGGGATAGTCTTTCTTTGCTTTCCTCTCCTTCAAGTATTCGGAGGCGTGTGATGCGGATCCGAGATCATCGGAGTCAATTTCCTTTGACATTATCGCATTTATCATCCGGCTGTTTTTGGGAAGATCCGAATTCCTGTCGGATGTGGATTGAAAAAATTCTGCCTTCGCCTCTTCCTCCCTGCCGTCCCACTGGCATTCCCAGGCGCAAAGCAGATGGCATTTGAGCCTTCTCAGCTCCTTGTCCATGACTTTCTCGTGAAAGACAAGGTATACTGTTCCAATTACGGCACCATATGCAAATCCTGCAATATGCGCCCAGAAGGCCACCTCCGTGGATTCTCCCCCAGTTATCTTGAGCCCGGATGCGAGTTGGACGATGAACCAGGAGCCAAGAATGAAATACGCCGGAGCCTGCATCTGAATAGGCCTAAATGTGACAATCGAAAAAAAGAGGACTTTTATCTTGACTGTCGGAAATATCACAAGAAATGCTCCGAGGACTGCGGAAATTGCCCCGGATGCACCTATCGTCGGTATATCACTCATATATTCTGGACTCGCGATGCAGTTGGCGATCGTGCTCACAAATGCACCAATGAAATAGATTGATAGAAATCTCCATATCCCGAGCGCCTTCTCACAGAGTCTGCCGTAAATCCAGAAGAAATATAGGTTCCCAATCAGATGGAGATATCCTCCGTGGAGGAATATGCAGGTTATCGGCGACCACCATTTGAAGTCTGCCGGTACGCATCCGAGCGTGTAGAAGATACTTTCACGAGCGCCTTCCGGCATATATTCGTACAATGCGATATGCACTGCTATACATGCCCCGCACAGAAAATATAGGACAAAAGGAAAACCTTCGTAGTCAACCTCGTTGTCTATTGCATATGGCAGAAACATCATTTCCCTTCCGGTTTGCTAATTTCAATTTCGAAATCACGGTCTTCATCCTCTGGTGCCCGTTTCTTCTCTGCATGCTCATCCTTGTCTTTCCTCGAAGCCGCTGTCCTTTTGATTCCCTGGGTGCGGATTCCGCATTTTTTCTCGATTTCAGTGTTAGGCACATCAATCCCGCAGATCGTCGAAACTGTTTTTATGTAGCCTTCCTGGGTGGTATCCTTTCCAGCCAGCTCAATCATCGAGTCAAGATCGGCTGATGACTTTTTCTCCTTGTAGTGGGCCAGTGCGATTTTAAAGTGTTCCAGAGCTTTTTTCTTGTCGCCTGTGGCCTCATATGCGAGTCCCAGGTTAAACTGCAGGGGACAGTACAAGTCGCTTTCTGGCGCGATTCCGAGGCTTTGCAACTTTTCAATAGCCTTGTCTGGGTTGCCCGAGAATGCAAGCATTTGCGCTCCGGCGATTTCGAGCGGTTTCACGACGGCAGGGGTGTCCTTCCAGGCAACAGTGGATAGCCCGAAAGCTTCGGCACTCATGCCGAACCATTTTTGCGCCTCCTTTGTGTCACCTTCGTCACGAAGGACATTGGCTCTGTTCCTCTCTCGGGCGGCCTGGGAGAGATAGAGCGTTCCGGCTCTCTGTCTGAACCAGGGAAGCTTGGCATCCTCCGCTATGAAACGTTTCATCGAGGGATTCCCGAATCCCGCAACATATGCCGTGCTCGCTATGAAAAGACACAGGAGAACCCATAGTACTGGATATTTGAGCGTTGTCAGCATCTGGGAAAGTGTGATTTTCCTATGCTTTGCCAGGCACGAGCGGCAGAGAAGCCTCCAACTGTCTTCCGCAGTGGCCACGCAGTCACTGCATATTCCCCTTCCGCAGTCGGAACAGGTCGAATACGCATTTATGTCCTTGTGTTCATGGCAGTTGATCCCTTCGGCAGGGATCCCATCCAGGATTTCGTCAATTGATCTGCGGTCAGACATTTTCGAACCTTTTGTCATTTGAACATTGAAAATTGATTATTGAACATTGCCTTTCATTCTCAACACTCAATTCCCCCTGTGTAAATTTATTAATCTGTTGTATGAATAACATGTTTCTCGGAGTTCAAGTTTTATCTTAACCTGAAAGACACTATCCCGTTGTACTGCTCGAACTTGGAGTTTCCAGTGGTCAGCTTTGTGATAAGATCCTGAGCCTTCTCATATTCGACCCCTATAAGCTGTCTGCCGATTATGTTGAAAGGCGCAGTGACCGGGATTTTACCCCATCTTTCGAAAATGATTTTGCCTGAACCGGGATTCAATTGGTAGATCATTGTCATGTTGGCGAGATCCATGAAATTCTCCTTCGCGGTGTCGCGTATCACCACAAGTTTGCCAGACTGAGCAACAATCACACCGGATACCTTCTCCGTCCTCCAAAGCTCATTCCCTGTCGCCGCGTCAAAGCACGCAAGATATGGTTCATAGACAGTTTTTTTTGACGGCCCCTTTTCCTTGTCTGATTTCTTGAATGGATTCATGTCGTCATCGAGCTGGTTGAATCCCGGCGGTGGTTTAACCTCATGCTCTGTGCTGGGAGCCACTTCCTTCTCGATTCCCTTGGAGAGGCTTATGTATATCTTCCCGTCGGCAAACTTGTGATCCGCTGGATTCTCGAGCTTCTTTTCCCAGAGTATTTTGTTTTCGGTGGTACTTATGCATGTGAGTGAATTGTAAGACGTTATGAAAATAAAACCATCGGAAAAACTTATGTTTTCACCGCCTATATACGAGTCGGCCTTGACTTTCCACAGCTTCGTCTTTCCATCGGAACTCACGGCGTTAAGATTTTTCCCGTCAGAGAAAATCACAGTGTCATTGATGATGGTAAGACTTCCACATGCGGTCTTCTCCATGTTTATCTTCCATTTCTCATCGCCAGTCAGCACGTCCGCTGTTTTTAGGTGGGACGAATATTTCTTGTCCTTGAACGTGGAATCCACATAGGCGAGAATATTCTCTCCGGAAGCAATTTCACATATTCCAGGATAGACGTTGAACTCCTTTTCCCACAGAACCTTGTTGTCAAAGTCTAGGAATATCATCTTATCCTCGGCCGTGGGTTCGAATTTCGGATCCTCGTAGTCAACTGTCTGCTTGAGAGCGTAAACCAAAATGCCTTTTTCTACCGCCGCGATATGGACTATTTCCTTGTCCCCGAAGCTTCTTTCCCATAGTCGTACCCCCTTAAGATCGAATTTTGCCACAGAATTCTTGTTCCTAGTGATGAGGGAGCCGTCAAGAGTTTTCACATGGATGGTGTAATCATTAAGAGCAGGACACTTTAGTGTGCCCAGCTCCTTCCCGTCGCGGCTTGATATCGTGATTAGTTCATCAAGAGTCTTGATTATTGTCTCTTTTTCGTTCTCCGACACGACGAAGAAATTGTTTGAAACCATGCTTTTCTCGAATCGCCAGACCGGTTTTCCAGAAGGATCGAGAAAGAACTTCCATGTCCCCCAGCCGAGTCCAATTACTATTACAACCATGGCGCAAAGGAGAAAAGACTTGACAATCCTAATCGTCCTGCCAATAGACTGCTCTTCGAGCCTCCTTTTTTCCTTTTCCGCGTGATCAATGTTCCCCCTGCTGGACTCGAGGCATTCCGCACTGCAGAAATATCCGAAAGAGCTTCTGCATTCGGAACAGATTCCGGCTCCACATTTCATGCATTTCCCTGTTATCGCAAGCCCCTCATGCCTTGGGCAGGTATTTTTTACGGAACTTTCCATTTCCTTTTCCCTTCTCTTTGTCGTTCGTATAAACTGTGAGAAAATGCGATAGTAATAAAAATATAGAAATATAAAATGGGGTGCGGAAATGAAAAATGCAATTGTCATGTCTTTTTTTATGGTGATCTCATTCTCGGTACTTGCGGAAAACATTGACCAGGTAGAACAGAGGGAAAAGAACAAGATAGATCGGAAAGAGGAAAACATTTCCAGAGACATAAATCGAAGAGAGGCCAGGGAAAAGAAAAAGGAAGAGATTGAAGTCAAGGAACAGTCTGAAAAAATCAACCGGGCTGAGGAAGAAGAGGATGAGATGGTTGCTGAGGAAACTCCGGAAGACGAGAGAGATCCGGGCGAAGGGGTTGGAAGGGATTCGACGAAGCCGGGCAAGTTCATCCCCGATGAGATGGAACAGGACATTAAAAAGGAACTTAAGAATCCAAAATGCAATAAATGCACAAAAGATAACATGTGCGAAGACTGCAAGAAGAAGCTCAAAAAAACAAAAGAATAACCCGTATTGTAAATTGCTCATCCAGTGCGATTGACGATGTTGTGACGGGATCTTCAGAGTTGTCGGCGACTAGCAACTATTTTCTTTTAGCGGTTATTTTCGATTCTATTTTTACAAAGTGGATTTCTTTAAAAATTTCTCTGCAGGTTCCATCCCATAACGTTGACGGGTTTTTCCGTGTAAAGAGAATCCAAATAAATGGTTTAGGCGTTAACTGTCCACAAATCATGTACAATATGTCACGCATACTTTTTTTCTCTGTTGCAATGTTAATACATTCATTTTCTGCCCAGGCAAGGTTCCCTCCCATTCCAAAAGAGATATCCATCCCGTGGTTTTTCAGATGGAGTAAATCATTTGTGCATATTTCCTTTACAGATTTATTCTGCATGTTAATATTTTCAATAAAAAAGGTTCCTGCCGTTGAATTTCCGGATATAGCAAAGCGAAACTTTTATCGCTATTATATTCCCAGGAATATTGAGAATAATCCTTTGTAAATCTGTTTAAAACCGTGAAGATACTTCTGATTTTGCTCAATGGTAATGCGCATCCGGATATCCTAATTTGCAGGGGGGGCTTGCCATTCTTCATCTCCATCCTGTATGTGTCAATGTTCAACGGGAATTGAAATAACAAGCGGGATTCAAACATTAAAATGAAGATAACATGAGCCTATACCAGATGGGGTGGCGACTTGAAATCAAGCGCTCCCAATTTTAAAGTTTATTGTTCTAAATATAAACAATTAAAATGGAGGCAAGGTTTGACCCCATTCCTTTACCCTACCTCCAATTCCGCAAATCAGGACGCGCAGGGTGCGAAGCGCACGCATAAAATCAGATATGTGGAAGTGCCGGCGGGGTTCGGACGGGCGTGGCGGGCATTGAAGGCATGGGGCGCGCTATTTCCGACCCAGCCTTCGCCAAAGCGCTACAGCGGACAGGCTGAGCATCAGCGAGGGAGGCTGTGTGAAAAGGGCAATGCACAGGAGGCAAAATGCTTAAATCAAATAATTCCGGCGATTCCTGGTAACCGTTAAGCCGGGTGGCGTGGACTGAGAAAAGGATCCTATACTTTTACTAATTGTCCAATAATGAGGTTGACATAGGTCTGCTTGTAGCAAACAAGATGTAGTCGCCCCTATGTTAGGGGCGTCTTACACGGCCAACATGGCCGTGAC
>CAIQLG010000595.1 GCA_903872565.1 uncultured Lentisphaerota bacterium
CAGTCTCTCGATCTCTGCAATGTCGGCTCTGTAGCGCGGTGCAAGATCAGGTCTCACATCGGAGAAGTATGCAAGCATGCCCTTGATCTGCAGGAATTCCTGCTCATTGAATTCTCCACCATTCACAATTGCCATCTTGATGTTGTGTATGGCGGCTCTCGTGTTCTTCCTCAGAGTCCTGGGAATGTTGACCTTCGCATTTACAACAAGGCCTGTGACCGTCTGCCTCCTGCCTGAGCGCATGATGCGGGTCTTCTTGTTGTTCAGCGTATATCCGCAGCGTTTCACGACATGTTCGAGGGCCGGCAGCATGTGGTTCAGCTTGGGATTGTCCGAGCTGAAGCACAGGTCGTCGGCATAGCGAGTGTAGACGGCATCGTACTTCTCGGCGAGGCCTGCAATTCGATAGTCCATGTGCTTGCCGACGAGGTTCGCAATGAATGGGCTACCTGGAGCACCGGCCGGGAGAACGCCATCCAGTGTGCAGATCTCGACTATCTCGTCGGCGACATCCTTCGAGATTCCTTCGCGCATGAGGATTCTTTTTATCACCGGACTTTTCGTGCTGCCAAAGAAGTCCTTCAAATCCGCCTTCAGAATAACCTTTTTATTGGTATGCACGGCGGCATTGGTGGCAGTGGAGCGGCCCCTGACGAAGCCATGTGCGTATTTCCCTGCTGATATGCCCCTTGCAAGGAGCCAGCGCAATACGCCCTTCTGCCTGAGCTTCAACTCGGGACAGGGCTCATGAATCACACGTAGTGTGCCGTCGGACTTGGGGATTCTGTGAACAATGTAGCTATTGATGTCCATGGTCGCGGTTCCTTTCGGGGTTGAGTGTGTGGGTGGGAAAACGAGTGGAAGTGCTCAAGTCCAAGGCTAAAAGCGCCTCCAGTATATTATACCCTAAAAAGCAGGGAAATTTAAGCTGGGGGAGCGAAGCTGCCGGTCAATGTGAGAATCAGCCCCCAGCACGCCATCGGCTGCGGAACACGAGCCTGTTTTGGACGGACTGGACGGACTTTTCTCACATTGCTTTCATCTGGAAAATTCCGATCTGAAATTTCTCCCTGCGAATCCATTTCTTCCGTCCATCCGTCCAAAATTGCTGTAACAGCCTAATAATAAGGGATATAACTCTGGACGGAACGCCAAATAGTCCGTCCAAACTCCGTCCAAAAGCGTCCAGAAAGGCGATATTCTGTGGAAACAGGCGGCCAATTGTCAAGAGTTCTTGTGGATTAAGGTGTGATGAGAGGAACTTGTCCCGACTTCCTGGGATATGTTGTCGGTAAGTCAACTTCTAGGCAGTGTTGTCCAGAAGTTCAGGGAGGGCGTGACTTTGGACTTCTGCATCAAAAGAGACAGAAGTTTCCAGCTGGTGAATTCTCAGGAAGTCATGACGATTGAAGCTGACCAGTGAACCCGGGTTCACTTCCATAGGATGTGATCGAGCCGTGAGTTTTCCAGTTCTCCGGACGCTCCGGACGGTCATTTTACAGTTACGCGGGTATGCGGG
>CAIQLG010000596.1 GCA_903872565.1 uncultured Lentisphaerota bacterium
ATGAACACCCAATATCCAACTCTCAATCTCCAACCGATGAAGGACAGAAATAAACTTGGGAATTGGATATTCCGTGTTCGTTATTGGATATTCAAAAATCCTTAGCTTGATAGGTATGCCCATGTTGGGGGCGAACACGGCCAACATGGCCGTGGCTACAACAAATCTATAAACATTATTGCCATTCCATTGATTTCAGGAGCGGATCCGGGGAGTCAATGCTTCCGCCGCTTATGTGTGCGGCTTCGCGGCAGCCACCATCGCAAATAATTGAATCTCTGCAATTCCCGCATTGCTTAGGCAGATAGTCCTTGAACGTGAAACGCCTCCAGTACGGATTCATTTTAAGTTTTTCGATCTCGGAGACATGCTCGAGCCTTTTTGTAGAATGATTGCAGACTCTGATGTATCCGGACGGACCGACGACAAAGAAATCGAGTGCGGCGGAACATCGGGCCCCGACCGTGAGATTTTTGAAGGTGCGTCCCTGGAGAAGGCAGTATGGAAGTTCTGTGCCGACACTTCCGGTCCTGCCGGAATTTTGAAGAATTTCATCAACGGAAGAAAGCAGATCTGGAATGGCTTCGGGTTGAAGACTCAGCTCCTTTTCATGGAAAAGCCCTCTACCGCCTGGCATGAAGCGGTTTAGAAGAATCGTGTCGGCTCCGGCAAAAAGCGCGGCCGAGACCGTTTCGAAGATTTCATGTTGGTTTTTCTTGGTGATTGTAATCCCGGCGGTTGTCGTTACGCCAGCTTCTTTTGCAAGTCTGAACCAGGCGAGAATGTCATCGGCATATCCGCCGCCGCAGGTATGATCGGGATATGTTTCAAGTCCAGGAAGGCTCAAGCTTAGATTGATATTGTGTTTTCTGCAGAGTCCGAGGATGTTGTTGTCCATTATTTTTCCGTTCGAAAGCAGAAAGAGTTTCGGCGCAATGATTCTGGACACCAGTTTTCCGTCTTCCGTCTCGATGAGTTCGACTTTCTGTCCAGCCGCAAATTCGATTATCTCCTCGATCCCTTTTTTGAGTAGCGGTTCGCCTCCGGTGAAGGCGAGGTTCACACAACCCATCGAACATAATTTAGATATAACATGTTTCCATTCAGAGACTGACATTTCCCTTTCGACTGTGAATTCTCCCTGCGGTGCGAACCAGGGGCAGGAGCAGAAAATGCACTCATGGTTGCATTTGTAAGTCATTTCCAGAACGGCGGTTGCTGGTAGGAATGACGGAGCAGGTCGTCTTTCAGTCATTTGGTTCCTTTCGTAAAAAGTCATGGTACGTATTCAGTGAACTATGCTACTTTTAATCGATAGCATGTCTTCGGTTCGTAGTAGTGCAATTTATTGCACGTCCTGAAGAATAACGGCGTATGAATACGCCTACTACAAGCGAATTTACATTCATTTATCCAGGCTTACGCCGAGGAGCTTTTCAATCCTGTCAAGATGGTTTTTCAATGGTGCTTCCCCTCCGCCGACACCGGTATGGGTTTTCTTGTTTTGAGCAAACTCGGTCAATATAATCAAGTCTCCAGCAAACACTGGAGAAGTCCGAACTTCCTTCTGCTGATCTGGATATTTGACTATAAGCGCAAGTTCCGGGTTGGACTTGTCCTTGGAGCATTTACTGCAGAAAGATGATTCGTCGAGTTCGGCGTCAATTCTGGCCTTTTTCAATTCTGATACATTTCTTCTACAGGAAGCAAGTTCAAAAGTTATGAAGTAGCCGATGTTTTCCTTGTCATTGGGGTAAATAGTTTTCTCCCCGCACTTGGGGCATACATATTCGGCACGGTTCGGCGGAACGGCTGTTTCATAGCACAAAGCTCCAAGTGCAAGTTTTTTTGGTGGTTCGGAATTTTTCAGAGCCTTGAGTTTTTCGAGTATTTCCGCCCTTGTCATTTTTTTCATTTCGGAGTTGGTGACAGCAGGAGTTTTATTAACATCGCTGGTCTTGTCTGGGGAAGATTCCTTGCCGGCGGATTCCGCGGATAAGTTGAATGACATAAAAAGGAACGCGATGATTCCTGCGACGACGAAAAGAGCGATAAAGATTAGATTCATATTTCAAGCTCCCTGATTTCAGATTTTCTGATCCGCTGTCTCACATAGTGTAATACTTGTGGGTAAATCTAATGTCTCGATTTTCTGAATTTCCAACATCCAACACGAAATTTCCAATTTTCAATTTCATTTCCCGACCTTCATCGGTTGGATATTGAGAGTTTGATTAGAATTTCAGGTTTGTTCAAAACGGGGAGATGTTGAACATATAGACCTTGTACTTGCCGTCCTCGTTGATCAGGAAGAGGCGCATGAGCTGTTCGTCATTGTGCTTGGAGAACTTGGCCTTCCATAGATAGACATCGAACAGGTTCTTGTTCAATACTCCTATGAATGTTTTTGTCTGGAGATCACCTATGTCCTCTTTCATTTTCTCGGTGCGGTACTTGAAATCCTTTTCGGTAACATTCTCCTTGAGCCCCTGTGTGAAGTTCTCCGAGTATGCATTGTAGTTCACGTCCGCCATTCCTTTTAATAACGCCTCGAGTATGGGTTCGGCAAGCTTGAGTTTTTCAGCTTCCGGAAGGGACTGGACGCTGGCTTTTCCCGGCTCTGCCTGGACGGCGGGTTTCTCTTCGGGCGGTTTCTGGTTTTCCGGTTTGGCAGACCGACATCCCGTCAGGATCGTTGTTGCTGCGAAGGCGGCTGTCCAAAAACAAATAAAATACGTTTTCCTTTTCACTGCGTTTTCTCCTGTTATTGTTAAAAATATATTTTTTAGATTAACCACAGAGGACTCAGAGAAATGCTTTTTTCCTCTGTGTGCTCCAAGCAACTAATGTTTTTATTTCATCTTTGAGCCTTAGGACATTAAAATTAATCAGTAACCCAGCTTTATTAGAGTCCACGGAGAAAATCCTTATTTTTATACTTTATTTGTCTTTACTCTGAGTTCTCTGTGTTTTTCTTAAAGCTTTTTTAAAATACTACTAAATGTCCAAGTCTGAGCCATAAGATATTCAGAAAACCTCTGGAAATCAACGATACAAGTCGGGAAATTTCATTTTTTATTAATATCTCCGCCGGAACTGCATTTTTCAAGTTTAGGAAGCTTGACCGTGAATGCGCTTCCTTTGCCGGGCTCGCTCGAAACCGTAATATGGCCACCGAGAAATTCCGCAAGCTTCTTCGACAGCGTCAGCCCGAGGCCGACTCCTTCGTAATTCGAGGTCAGGCCGCTCTCGACTCTGTGAAAATCCCTGAAAATGTGTTTCTGATCCTCTGTGCTGATCCCGATTCCGGTGTCGCGAACTACGATTGCATAAGAATCCTGAGCGGGTTCCAGAATCACCGTGATTCCGCCCTGATGCGTGAATTTTATTGCATTGTTGATCAAGTTAATGCTTATCTGGCGGATGAATCTCTCGTCCGATTCGATCGTGCAGTCGTCCGGGATATTTTTTTCGAGAAGAAGTTTCCTGTTTTCCGCAAGCGGATGGAGTATGGAGACGACAGAATTCAGCGAAGACGACAGGTTGAATTCCTTGAAAACTGGCTTGAGGACTCCGGCATCAGCCTTTGCGACCTCCAGGAGGCCTGATATTAGCTCCAGGAGATGTTCAGCCGCCACAAGGATTTTTCCCGCATGCGAAGATATTTTCTCGTCGTACTTCATTTTGCTTATGATAAGATCAGAGAAACCTATTATGGCATTTAGCGGAGTCCTTAGTTCGTGGCTCATGTTTGCGAGGAAGCGGTCTTTGTGCCTGTTGGCCTCCGCGAGAAGTGTAGCCTTTTCCATAAGTTCCACATTGGCGTTTTGAAGCGCTTCAGTCTGTTTCTCGAGTCTTCTGGCCATCGAGTTGAAATCATACATGACACTTCCGACTTCGTCTTTCTGGATCTCCTTGAATCTGTACTTCAGGTTTCCTGCGCTGATTTCGCCTGTTCCATGGCTGATATCCTTGAGGGAATGCCTGAGAATGTAGCCGAAAAGCATCGATGCGCTGATGCTGAATACAGTAGTAAGGACGAAGAATATGACGAGGAAGAACTGTAGACGCTGATAGAAGTAGAGGCTCTGTCTCTGCCATATTTCTACGTGTCCAAGCTCCGAGTTAAGAAAGTTTTCAAGTATTCTGTTCGTTTCTGCCGTTGCATTGTTGAGGGCGCGGACATCCTCTTTCAGCAGGATCTCTCTTTCCGAGAGATCCGCCCTAAAATCCTTTTCGAGCACACTGGCGACAGAGGATATCAGCTGTGACTTCTCCTGCATAGTGTCGTACACCTCTACCCTGTTCCCTGTTTCCCCCCTGTATCTGCCGAGAGCGATTTCACGTCTGAGTCTCATGGCATCCTTATTGAGACGTGCGGAATATTCCGCGCCATTGGACGAAGAGATCTGATCATAAGGGAAACTGCTCAGAGTTTCAAGTGTCGAATTGAGGGCTGAAATGCATTTCAGCAGGCTTTCCATATACAACCGTTCATTTTCGGCATAGCTTTCTGTCTTCCCGACCTCCCTTCTTCCAAGATAGAAGATCAGAAGGCAGAACAGCACGGCCATAAAGACAAAAAGCGAGAATGTGATTCGCCTGAAAGAAGTATAGTTTATTCTTTTCACGGGTTTTCAATAGCCTTGTCTGTTGCATTAAATTCAAGCTTGTAAACAGTTCCGCCCTTGTACGCCCCCAAGGAAGAATTCCATATTACAATGAAGTAGAGCGGGCTGCCAGGGGAAAAAACCAGATCGTCCGGCCTTCCGGTGTCAAGTTTCCTCGATAATTCTATTGTCCACACCCCATCCTTCCATTTTGCCGAGCACTTCACATCTCCCGCACTGCCTTCAGCCCTCCGCTGATAGAAACGCGGGAGTTTTTCTCCTGCGAACTTCGCAAAATACTTGCTGAACCAGGGAAGTTTTCCACTGTCCGGAGCATATTTGAGCCCTTCTGCCGGAATAAAATCTTCATCCCGGGATTCACCTCCGGTCGCCGAGCAGTGAAAATCGTCGGCATAGCCGGATGAACTGTTTCTTGCCGACCTCCAGATCCACAGATCTGCGAAGCTGTTTTTTGCCGGCTTTTGTGCCAGCATGATCTGAACAGTGTCCTCTTTCTCTTCGCCTTCCGAATAGACTTGCTCAACCGGATCCCAGTGCCACATGCCGTGTTCCAGATTTTCAGTTTCGCAAGGAATCTTCAACAGGAAATAGATGTTTCCATCTTCTCTTGAAACACTTATCATCCCTTTGATTTTTTCAACCCAGCTGAATGCGATTTCTATTTCCGAAGATCCGGCCCTCTCCCAGCATTCGTCCGAGGATAACCCGTCAATATCCGGTGCCTTGGCGACTTGTCGGACAGAAATCACGGATTTTGATGGTATGACTGCCTCCTGTGCGAGAGTCGCAAATGTGGAAAGGAAAATTGAAAGGAAAATTAGAAAGCAGATGCATGAGCCCCGGATTCCGGGTGTACTTCCGGGTTTCACGCAAAAAGAAATTAACCGGCGGCTCCGAGACTTCTTGGACAGGATAACAGGATTGACAAGATTTACTATACTGATTTTTTCCGTAAATCCCATTTAAAATACCAATTCCTATACGATAGACTTAACATCTTTAGAATGAAGCATTTATACATACGGATAAATAGAATTCCTAACCAACCCCGAATTTTTATTTCAGCTGGATGTCGGTGCATTTAGTGACAGCTGCGACAAGCGATCCGAGCCGCACAGGCTTCTCAAGAACAATATCCACTCCTATCTTTGCAATGTCCTCCTTCGCTTCAGGCGAAAGATATGCGCTCGCAATTATTATGCTCGTGTCGGAGGTCTCTTCGCCCTTTTTCAGGAGTCTGCAGAATTCTATCCCATTCATGTTCGGCATCTTGAGGTCAACAATGACAAGATCTGGATTCCAGGTGCCAACCAGCAGAGCGCCTTCCATGCCGTCCGCAGCCTCCTTGAGCTCGAAGCCGGAGAAGGTCTGGAGCGCCTCCCGGACAAACTCGCGGAAAGCGCTGTCATCGTCTATTATGAGAATTCTCGTCACATTCTGGCTTGAGACCTTGCCCGAGATCTTTAATCCTCTCTTGACGGCGAAGGCATCCAATTCCTCCGTCGTGAATCTGTAGTGGCCGCCGGGTGTCACTCCGCTGCCAAGCAACCCCTGCTTAACCCAGTTTGTCAGGCTTGACCTGGACACACCCAGATAGCTTGCCGCATCAAAAGTCTTGAGAAACTTCTTCATTATCTCTTCCGGGTTCTATTTGTTCTCGAACATTGCACGGATTTTTCTTCCAGTGACTTCGATGGGGTGTTTTCCGAGAGCCAGCCTTTTCGCGAGAAGGGTCTTGGCTCCGCCACGGCTTTCCTTGAGCCATTTTTTTGCAAATTCCCCGTTTTCAACTTCCTTGAGCGCCTTTTTCATGCTGGCCTTCACTGCGGGAGTTATTATTTTCGGGCCGACGGCATATTCGCCCCATTCCGCCGTGTTCGAGATAATCGCGTTCATCTTCTGTATTCCGCCCTCGTAGATGAGGTCAACGATCAGTTTCATCTCGTGAACGCATTCGAAATACGCCATTTCCGGTGGATATCCGGCTTCGATGAGTACCTCGAATCCGGCTTTCATAAGTTCGACAAGTCCGCCACACAGGACGGTCTGCTCGCCGAAAAGATCCTCGTAAGTTTCCTGTTCAAATGTGCATTCGAGGCAACCTGCCTTCGTGAACCCCATAGCCTTCGCCATCGCAAGAGCCACTTTCTTTGCATTTCTGCTTGGATTCTGGCGGACCGCGATGAGGCCCGGAACCCCGAACCCGGCAAGATACGCCTTGCGTTCCTCGGTGGCCGGGCTTTTCGGAGCAACCATTATCACGTCAACATCTTTCGGCGGAACTATCTGCTTGAAAACAATGTTGAAGCCGTGTGAGCAGCAGAGCGTCTTGCCCTTCTTCATGTGTTTCTTTATTTCATTTGCATACACCGGGCCATGCCATTCGTCAGGCAAAAGAATCTGGACGATGTCCGCCTTTTCAGCGGCTTCAGAAATTGGCATCACCTTGAATTTGTCGGCAACGGCACGCTGCCAAGACTTGTTTGGAACCTTGTTGAGCATCTTTGTTTCACCGATGATGACATTCACACCGGAATCCCGCATGCAGAGCGCCTGCGCGGAGCCCTGGCTCCCATAGCCAATCACTGCGACGGTTTTACCCTTCAGAACTTTCAGATCCGCATCTTTGTCATGTAATATCTTTACCATTTCAAGATCCTTTCAATTTGGTTTTAATTTGGATTTTGACAATAAACAAACCGTTAGTATAGCATATTGAGAAAAAAAAGCAAATGGTAAAATCAAAAGTTGTTTATGCTTGCCGTGCAAATCAGCTCCATCGGCCAGTTTCCTAGGCTAAGTGTTTCCTTGGTCCATATGCCCCCCAAGGGTACACGGGGGCAGAAAACAAGTTGACATCACGCCTTTCAAACCTCAGGAAGATGCCCCAGGCCGCGCCGTTGTTGGTTCCAAGGGCGATCAGCGCTTCGTGTCTGCCTCTTCCGGCCTCGAATGCAATGGTGTGCGCATCGGCGATGGCGGGGTTGCTTCCCTGTGGATCGTGATAGAGCTGCCATCCACCCAGAGTTTGACCGGCCCGTCATAGCCGAGAAGCACCGAGTCAGCCAGTTGCGGGCGAGTTGCAGGATGGCGTTCCTCGTCCATTCAGGGCGGTCGTGCATCGAGGTCAGCATTTCCTGCGTGCCAATGACAAGAGCCAGCATGTCGTTGCCTGGCATGAAGCATCCTTGCCCTACCAGGAAATTATCCTTGCCAGCCTCCTTCAGCACGGCGTGATGCAGTGCCAGAACGATCTTGAAATAAGGGTCTTCCCAGTTCAGGTCGAACGTTGGCGGATGATCCTCGTCAACATCAATGTGTTCAAACCAAATCGTATTCATGGGGAAGTGGGGAATCGCCCCGTAGCATTCACGACCCAACCGGCCATCAGAAGCCATCCCGGAAGCGCCTCTCCGCCGTAGTAGGTAGTCTCATACTGTGACGGCATCGCCCGCACGTTGAAGTCGGGATCCAGCCAGCGTTGCTCACCGGACACGACTGGAGGCGTAGTATCTTTCTTGCCGTTGGGCGCGGACGCCATTATGCATGGGCGGAGGGGAATCCCTTCACTTTTTCCAGTGTTTTCCTTCTACATATCCCGTCATTTGCCCCTCCCTTTTCCGGACTCCATTTTCGCCCGGATTTTAACATCGATCTGGATTGGGCGCTCTCCCTGTAGCGGGAAGTCCCAGCGCAGGAAAGCTTCTGAAAGCTCGGAGCTGTGATCCTTCATATTGTACGGGTTGAACGGGCGGCAGGGGAAGTGCAGTGTGCCTTGCGCGTCAGCCCTCAACGAGATTTGGCCATTGCCCAGACAAAGGTCCGCGCCCGCCGGAACTGGCAGCTTCAGCTTTTTGGCGGTGAGTTTAATGCATTCCTTGCCAATCCGAATTTCATCGCCTATTCCCGCGCACAAAGGCAGGTTGAAATAGACCGTGCCCTTCGTCCGGCTCGGATTCATCTGGGCAATCGTCAGGCGCGCCTCGGAACGGCTTGCCAAATCCACGGAGATCCGTCCATAAAAACCATCGTCGTAAATAGCCGTCAGCGAGGGCGGTTGGGCAAGATCCTCAATCCTCCCGGCTACCAATGCACCGAGTCTCTTTTCTCCGGGAATATAGAAACTGCCGTGCTCGGGACGATACTTGTCCTGCGAACAAGACACGATCCGTCCTGTGGCCTGGTGCCACAGACTGAACACATTATGGTAGTCAAGTCCGAAACAGGATTGGGTGCATACGACCGGATTGACACAGAAATTAGCCTGCCAGCCGTTCTTGCGCAGGAAGCCGGTCATGCCAGACATTCCTCCCGTCGCCTTCAATCTGCGCCAGCCTGTCCAGTGCTTGTACGTCTGCGGGATCGCACCCCGCTGGAAATGAACGTAGTTTTCCAGCCACCGCGCACCCTCCTCAGCGTATGATAGCTCGCCGAGCGCCAGCCTGGCCCGGGCCGCCTCCACCGCAAAAGCCCGTCCTTTAGGCCAGTAGCTGAAACCGAAATAGCCCCATAGAAAATGGGGCTTGACATAGTGGTTTCGTCGATCTATCAGGCCGACAGACGTGAAGTCCGGGTAGGATATGGTCTCGAAATAGCGCCAGGCCCGGGACAACGCCTCAATGTAGGTCTTCTTACGCAGGAGGGTGGCCATGCGGGCCACTCCTGCCACCGAGACGGAGTTGTAGATGGTGACGGTGCCGCCATGCTCGGACCAATAGCCTTCCGGTTGTTGGGAAGCCACAAAGCGGTCCGCGAACTTCTCGGCCAGTTTACACCAGTCGGGTTGGTTCAACCGGCGGCCTCCCATATACACCGCCACGGCGTACTGTATCGTGTGGTTGGGGCCTGTCCCAAACGACCAATCGTTGAAATAGCTCTGGGTCATGTATCCGCCCAGATGCTCCGCAAGGGGGCGAAGCGCCAGTTTCATGGCCGCCTCCCACCTACGACAGGTCGTGGCGGACAGATCCGATTTGAGCAGCTCGTACGCATCCAGCCAAAAAATCAGCGTCCGCTGGCCGATCACGCTTTCAGGATTGTCTTCAGCACCAGCAATTTGACAGCAAAAAAGGTCTCCCATCGCCTGCGCGGTGGCGAATATCTTGGGATCCATGAAATATCTATTGCCCGGAAACTGCGTCTTGTAGAAGTAGGCCAGCGGATAAATGAACTGGGAGGTTCCGTAGTGATACGATTCCGGTTTTTTGAAAAACCCATCCGGTTTTAACAGCTCCAACATCGGCTCAACTTGCTGCAACACGCCTGTCCGGTAGATCTCGGGCGACAATGCGTCTTTCCGTCCCTTGACCAACTTTTTCATGCTTGAACCTCTTATAAAATTTAACTTTTTCATGCTTGAACCTCTTATAAAATTTAATATTTCCTGAATACGTGACGGACTTTTTGACCGTCACGCCTTCTTTCATGTTTAAAGAGTCGTGCGAAATAGCTAATTTCGCACAAAAGTAGTCAGAAGATTGAGTTCAGATTCGTTTATCATTCTGAACTCTGACTCCTGAATTCTGAATTCTTTTTCAATAATTGTTAATTTCGCAATACTCTATCATGTTTACTTTTAAAACACACCCCGAAATGGCGTTCCTAGCATCCCAGCAAACCATTTCCGATGTTTTTTGCTTGTTTTATCTCCTACCTTGATTTTACGGACAAAAAAAACGACTTTTGTTGCTGTATGCAACTCTCAGAAAACGAGTTCTCCGAGTGTCTTGCTGTCCGTCACGCTCGGGCCGTCGCTCCAAAGGTATCTGTTCCGGGCCGCGTTAAAGTGCCAGACCTCGCCCGCCGCAGGCGCCTTGCCCCCGAAGTCTGAAAATGGGACACGGAACCACGCCGTCCAGATTCTTGCCCCCAACGAGTAGGGACCTTTTGTTCCGCTGGTTTTGACGGCTAACTCCCATTTGCCGTTCCACTTCACGTCCTCGGTCATCCGGCTGTTCTTGTCAGGCGTGAAGACCGAATCGTAGCGCGAGCCTTCGAGAGGGTTGGCCGCCAGCCGGTAGACCTTTCCGCCCGAATCCGGCGGCATGATTCCCAGTTCGTCGTACTCCTGCGTGAATATGTTCCCATCGGGCTCTATCTTGAACAGGTCTTCCGGGTGTTTCGTGAGGTTCGGGCCTTCCATGCGGACATAGAGCGCGTCCTTGTCGCGGAGGACTTTCATGGTCGTCCGCGCATTGATGAACGGCATGCGGCCACAGGCTTTGAGCACCGATTCAGTCACATTGTCCCACTCCTTCGAGTCGATTCCGGGCGCGGCTTCGACCGTGGCGACCTTTAACTGGTGCTTGTCGGTCAGGATTCCGGCTCGGATCGCCTTCGTGTCCCAGTTGAGGCACGTATTCGCCCACTGCTGCCGGTACCCGTCGCCGACCAGCGCCGCATGGAGATAGGTATGGCCGGCAAATGGACGCATTTCAGGCCAGTCGCTCAAGGGCTTGAAAAAGCGGTTGGTGTCGGCGAGTGCTCCGATATCCGCATGCCAATCGTCGATCGCGTCGAGGAGCGTATCCAGATTCGACTGGGAGGGGTTCATAGTCCATACGTTCTGCAGGAAGAATATCTTCGACATCTTCCTGATGTAGTCGAACTCTATCCTGATGAGATGAAGCCTCGCCTGCACGTCCGTATCCTTCGCCGCCTTCTCCGCAGAGGTCAGAAGCGCGTCCGCGTCCGCGCAGTATTCCGGCGGGTACATGCTCATCACGTGCCACTTGCTGTCATGGTAGGTGGACATGGAATACTTGCCTCCCCAGCCGGGCATCATGACGCCGAAGAAGTCGGAATAGACCGCAATTTGCCCATGCAGGAGGTCGAAGAACTTTGTCATCTGCGGTTCCACGTTGCTGAACGCGGCCGCACAGAACTCCTTGTAGATGGCCTTCCAGTCGGCTGCGGGGTCGTCCATCATGCGTCCATAGACATAGTAGGCCGGGGCCTGCATCCCGCGCGCATAGCCGAGCACTCCGTCGCGCGTGGACCATTTCACATTGCCGCGCGCCATGGCCTGCACGAATTCCGCCATATGCTCGGGCGTCCGTTCCGGCAGATACGGACCGGCCTGTCCGAATGCGGTGAAGGTCTCCTCGAAGCCGTAGACCCCTGCGGGGAATGTGATTTTGAGCCTGTCAAAATCACGCTGCGAGGCAAACTGTATCCCCACCATCACATTCTTCGGAAATTCCTTGATCTCCTTTTCGATCACCCCTGACACCGGGGTGTCCTGATAGGATAAGATACATATCTTCACATCCGGATATTTTTCGCGCAGACGTTCCGTGATCTTGAAATACACCTGCCAGAACCTGCCGGAACCGCCTCTTGCACGTATCTGATCCCAGTTTTCGGCCTTCAGACCGAAAAGCTTGTTGCATTCCTCGCAGTTGCACTGGCTAACCCGATAGCCGTCCATCACATCGAAAGAAATCGTTTTCTGGCCGCTCGCGATCAGTTTTTCCGCTTCCGCATATACAAGATCCTGTGCGCCTTTATTCGTCACGCAATACGTCATATTGCTATCAAAATCAATTTTCTGGTCGCAGGCGCGCTTCCCATCCTTGGTCAGCGCGAAATATTCCGGATGGCTCTTGGCGTATTCGGCCGACGGGATGGCTCCGTTCCAACTGACTCCCCCCCCTTGGACGAAGCTCAGCATCGGGAAAAAGTTCATCGAGATATAGTAGAAAGTTTCATACTGTCCGTCGCAGTTGGCGCGCAACATCGGCGTCTTTTTAAGGTCGAGTTTTTCCGGCACCGCGATCTTTTTCGCCGACGTGAATGCGATGCTCCGCGTATCGATATTGAGGGAGCCGTCCTTGTTGAAGGTGGGCAAGCCGTCGCCTCGCGTGGCGTACTGGCTCTGATCCATGTTCACGAAGAGAAAGCGCACGCCTGCATATTCGCGCAGGAAGTCGCAGACACCCTTGACCGTGCCGAGCAGCGCGAGCGGCGTTTTCGTGCGGTCGATGGTCTTGACTGGATCCTTCTTGTCATTTCCTGCTATGATAAGATCCCTGCCGACTGCCTTTTGGAAATACGTCCAGTCGTCGTGCTGTTCGACATTGATGCCGCTCTCCTTCGCGAATCTGGTCGCGCCGAGA
>CAIQLG010000597.1 GCA_903872565.1 uncultured Lentisphaerota bacterium
ATGAACACCCAATATCCAACACTCAATTTCCAACCGACGAAGGACAGAAATGAACTTGGACATTGGATATTCCGTGTTGGTTATTGGATATTCAAAAATCCTTAGCTTGATAGGTATGCCCTTCCCCCCAGGGGGAGCGGTCAAAGGTTGCTTGTGATGTCTGGTCGGATTGTTCCTGCGATGTATTCGGGGGCATTCGCTCTGTTTCATTTTCGTGAAGTTGTTTTCTCTAAGTATTTTGTTCGGATGGGTTGTTATGTTTTGGTGTCATCGCTCTGCCCCGAAGGGGGGCTCGGAAAACTCCGCCCCCGTGGTAGGGACATACATTTTGGCAAGTTTTTTTATTTGGCTGTCAGTGTTTTGTTTACGTTCAATGTTTTACTAGCTGATTAAGTCCTCTGTAACCCGGAACCAGCCGACGGGAAGTGCTTATTTCGCATAGTTCACTAACGTTCACAATGCTCAACCGCACCTCCCTTTTCGGCTGTGGATCGGAAAACAATTGCTTGTTTTCGGAAATTTGTATGGGGGGAGGAATATAAAATTGCTCAATTCATGTCCATTTCCGGAGATCCACCCTGCTATTTCGCAAGGCTACCGCCTGATGCTCAACCGCAGGGCGTTTCTCCAGAGGCAGAATAAATATAAAGCACAGATCTGTATGTTTTGGGAAATCTCCAGAGGTCCCTACGGGACTGACTTCAAAGGGGTGCAGAGATTTGTGCGCATTTAGGAACGAAGGGGAAAAAACTCCACTCAATCCGAATCCATCCCCGTTCGCCACCCAGCTATTTCGCAAGGCTACCGCCTGATGCTCAACCGCAGGGCGTTTCGGGAATAGTTGACACAATTCCCTACACACCCTCGCCAATTTCTGCTTATCTCTATCCTTTCGATGTAGTATCTCCTCGAAACCTCCCTCGCTGACGCTCGGTCGGGACTATCTCCCCCCTTCCCCCCAGGGGGAGCGGTCAAAGGTTATTTGTGAAGTCTGTACGGATTGTTCCTAAAATGGAATTATTGGAACGGGGAAGCACGGCGGCTAACGCCGCCCTGCCATACCGTTTGCACGGTATTGCTTCGATTCTCGGGGTTGATAACGCTGTAGTTTTGAATGTTTTTAATGATAAAGACATCTGCGAAGTTCGCAAGAAGGGTGGTTATCTCTATATACTGGAAGATGAGCTTAACTGTCTGGGAACATAAGGCAAAGAATTGTCCTGAAAGATGATACTAAAATGTTGATGAATTGGAAGAATATTCTCGAAGGTCTCGGGGTGTATGTCGCTGTAGTCTTGTGGGTGTGTCTGGGCGCCCCCTTCGGGTCGGGCTGTCGTGCTGACGCATTCAGCCGCTAAAGCCGGGCACATCGCGTGATTCAAGTTTTGAAGTCTCGTGTTATGAATTGTCATTATATATCCTGCCGAGTCTCTTTCCGTGCCCGCCGTTAGCGTCTTCACCATCCGGCTTCCATCCCTGGCGCAAAGAGATTCGCTTACGCTCTGGCTTCAGTCGCTAACGCTCCATCGTAGGTGTGCGGATGCTATCCGTCCTGCCTGTCCGGTG
>CAIQLG010000598.1 GCA_903872565.1 uncultured Lentisphaerota bacterium
ACATAATACCTATTATGTCTTTGAAGTATGGAGGTATATCTTTATCCTATTCTCTTATCTATTTCTTTACCGCTTTTTTCCAATATATTTCTTAAAATCCTGCAAATTTGGTAAAATTATGGTATCAAATCCACTGCTTTTTTCATTTGTGAAATCTGGACTGAAGTGTATCCGATATGAATATCGGACTTGGAAGCTCTATGACCTAAAATTTTCATCCTGACTGCCTGGTCAACTCCAGCCTCCATCATGTTGGTATTGGCATAAACACGCCATGAGTGAAACTTGCATTTTTCGCATCCGGGGATTTTTTTAACTAGCGTGTTAAAGTGGTCAAATTGCTTTTTTGTCTTCTCTATTTCTGTGATATCTTTCAGATAATCTTTCAATTTATCGGCAACCGGAATTATTCTTGGTTCACCTGTCTTACTCCGTTCGTCAACTTTTATGCAAAGAATATCCTGATGTCTGACGATATTATGTTTTTTAAGCCTAAGGATTTCCCTTAATCTCATTCCAGTATATCTTGCGATCCTGGGGACAAGTGTCCAATTAGGATGACAAGACATGCACTCATCAACTTTTTCGAGTGGGATTACTGGTGTTTTTTCAGTCTTTACAGTAGGAATCGTTATCCTTGTGTTGTCCAAAACGTATTGATTTGCAACCCCTTCTTCAACCAGCCACTTTAGAAACATTCTAAACACGATGAAATATGAGCTTAGCCTTGATGAGCTTGTATTGTCAATCAATTTATCTCGCAGAGTGATTGCATCTGACTTGGACATTGAATTGACGTTCTTTTTTGAATCGAGAATGCTAACGATTTTGTTTATTATATAAACATATTCCCTGCATGTAGATTTTCTGATTGTAGAATTTCCAATGAATTCAATATATCTTCCAGCGCAAGCTTTAAGGCTTGAATCGATACCGAAAGTTCCTTTTCTTATTGCATTCATTCCTGCATCAGCTTCATTTCTAGACTTTGATATTAATTCAGAGATTTTTTCAAGGATGTCAATTGCACTTAATTGTGAAAGTATTGGTGAAAGATAAGTATCCCTTATATTTTTTGCCTTTTTCATGTCCGATGTATGCAGGCTCTTAAATATCCTCCCTTTTCCAAGTGCTGGTGGAATCTTGAAATGGAAATAGTAGCAGTTGCCCCGCTTGTAAATATATTTTTCTTTCATAAGAGTATCACAATTGTGTTATTATTTCTGTATGTGTGTTTTATAAGTGGTTAATTATAAGGAGGTTATAAAAAATTGGAGCCAATGGTCGGATTTGAACCGACGACCTGATCATTACGAATGACCTGCTCTACCAACTGAGCTACATTGGCGTACAACGGCTGAACAAACTCGGAGAAAATATCCTTTTTCGTCAAAGTTTCAAGTTCAGTTTCAAAAAGCTGTCAAAAAAGCATACAGTCACATCCTCGGCAGTCTCATAACAACATTTTTTTCTCGAAAATCAATATCGAATGTTATTCCCATGCATCGATTCCGATTCCTACAGTGACCCCGATTGGTACAAATCCCACATAGATATTTCCCACAAAATTACAAGTTTCCCTATGCGGATCAGAAACTCTGAAATTACGTAAATAATATTACTGGGGTATCCCCTTGACTAAAGTAACACAAGGGGTAGTGTATCAATATGGAAAACTACCCCAAAACAATATTGGAACTTGAAAAGAAATTTAGCACGGAATCTGCCTGTGTACAATATCTGTCTGCCAT
>CAIQLG010000599.1 GCA_903872565.1 uncultured Lentisphaerota bacterium
CGCATAGTATTATTATGTATTAAAGCGCGACTCTATTCGTCAAAGGGGCGTATAGCTCAGTTGGTTAGAGCGTTACGTTGACATCGTAAAGGTCGTTGGTTCGAGCCCAATTACGCCCACCATACTCTATCAGGATATGATCCATCGAATGCCCTCAGTTTGAGGCTGAACTGCTTCTTATCCGGTGACATCTCAATTCTTGCCACCCTGCTTTTCACAAACCTCTGAAGAACTTCCGGCCTGTCAGTTTTCCTTATCAAATCCGAAAATGTCTTCAAACTTTTGAAAACCTCTTCAAATTTTGCCTCACCATCATAAAGCTTGACCATTTCTGCCAATTCTGCATTTCTTGCCTCCAATATGGCTATTTCCTTTCTTACCTTAGATAATTTCTTGTTGAACTCATCTTTGTTCTCCTCATTCACCAATCCTTCAAAAAGACCTCTTTCAATATTTTCCTTCTCCTTTCTGGCCTTCAACAGAGCCAATTCTATATTCTTGAGTTCCGGCATGTTGCAATCAATGATTCTCTGCCTGTCCTCATTGGCCTTCTGGATTAAATATCTAATCTCAGTCTTTTTCATTGGGGCTGAAATTAAAATTTCCTTCACAGCCTTTTCTATCAAAGGAGTTGACACGGTAGAGGCACATTTCTTGTCCGTGCATTTGTAGTACATGTATTTTGCTGACCGCCCATAGCTTCCATAAGGTGTCAACGACCTTCCACAATGGCAAAATATGATTCCAGATAAAAGATATGGATATTTACATGCATTCGGTCTTGGAGCTTTCTGAGTCTTAGGCAATCTTTCCTGGACAGCATCAAACAAGTCCTGAGTTAAAATTGGCTCATGCTTGCCTTGAAACACTTCCTTTCTATAATTGATCATGCCGAGATAGACCCTGTTTCTCAAAATACTGTTTGTAATTGTTGCGTATTTGACCTCTGGATAAATCCTGCTGATTTTATCCACAGATTCACCTTTTGAATATCTGGCGAAGATATCCTTGACAATCTCAGCTTCCCTTGGCTCCACTATCAGCAAATGATTTTTCTTTTCGTTTTCCTTTGTTGGAAGCTTCCTATAGCCAAATGGAGCTTTCCCAGTAATATAAGCTCCTTCCTCTTTTACCATGTATATTGATTTGTCACGGACATGCATTCTGACTTGCTCCCTGTACATTTCTGCGAATATGCAAATCATATACATTGAAGCTTTTGCCACTGGATTGCTGAAATCTATCCTTTCACTTACACATGCAATGGACTTGCCTTTTGAGTAGAAGTACTCGAATAGGTAGAGAAAATCCTTTAATGACCTTGAAAGCCTGTCTGTCTTGAAGACTATTAGGCAATCCCATTCATCCGAACCTTCTTCAACTGATTCAAGAATTCTTTGCATTCCTGGCCTTTTTAAAGTTCCACCTGAAATACCTTCGTCCTGAATTACTTTGAATACTTCCCCTCCATTGTTTTCTACATGCTTACGGCAATTTTCAATCTGCATCGGAATGGAGGTCTCTCCTACTTCCCTACGACCCATATCCGAAATTCTTGCGTAAATGATGTATCTGGTCTTTTTTGCCTGACCGTTTTGATTTTCTTGTTTTTCTTGAGTGAACATATTATGCGCTCCTTTTTTCTGGATTATAAATAGATTCCATACATTCCCTAGATACCGCCATCATTAACATTCCTGCCCTGCCGATCGGAGAATTGAAATCAATCTTTTCAATGACCGAGATTATTTCCTTGCCATCTTCTTTAAAGACTTCCATTATTTTCATTAAATCCTTTACTGAAGAGCTCAGGCAGGTCAAATCGTAAACAACTATTCCGTCGAACTTGTCATATAAACATTTATAATAATCAAGGATTGTCTTTCCTGTACGATTCATATCCATGAATACTGTTGCGACTTCACCCCCAATAATCTCGACATGCCTAATGCATTCCTGTTTTTGGTCATTAGCGGAGATCCCTTTTGGTACTCCATTGATGTCTCTTTCAGATTCTCTTGCATAGACCAGATACCTTTTCTTGTTTTCCGAGTTCATAGTTTTCACCTTTTTAGTTAATGGTTTCCTATATTTATTTGTTCTGGATTCTCCATGTGGAATCTATACTTTTCATAGAGAACAAATTAAAAATAAGGAGTTGTAATTATGAACGAAAACGAGATGGAAATGGTAGTTGACTGGACTAAGCAGAGCCCTGAAATGAATGAACATGACAAGGCTTTTTGTGATGAGCTTTATCGGGAATTAAGGTTGAAGAAGAAAGAGGAGTTTCAAGGGGCTACTACAGAGGAAATAAATCAGGAGGTTAAATATGTGTAAGATTACTACGCTTGAAGTGGACAAGGAATTGCACTTGAAGGTTTCAGAATTGGCAAGAGCTTCCGGCATGAAGGTTAAGAAATTAGTCGCCTATCTGCTGGAAGAAGGCATGAAAAGATTCAGGGAGGACTATGCTGGGTTGGTGAAGGAGGATTTACCAACTGAAGGTTTAATACCAAAATAATAAGTACTTTGAAATCCAACTTTCATCTTGGATTTTATAAGAATGACCATCATCATTAGTAATACCTTGTTGTGAAGCTTTGTTAAGCCATTCCTCAGCTTTCTTAGGATCTTTTTCAACCCCTTCACCATTAAGGTAACACATTCCAAGCCAATATTGGGCACTGGCATATCCTTGTTGTGCAGCTTTGTTATACCATTTAAAGGCTTCATTCAAGTTTTTTTCTACGCCGATTCCCTCCGAATAACATATTCCAAGGTTAAATTGGGGAATAGCTCTTGATGTTTCATCAGGATTTATAAGCCATGCATCAGGATTATTCCCAACCCCTTTTACCTCATGAATAAATGGAATGTCAGGGGTATTGTTAGCAGCTTTTTTAAACCATTCTACTGCTTCTTGTGGATTTTTCTCAACACCATTTCCCATAAGATAGCATACACCCAGACTATTCATGGCTTCAATACTTCCTTGTTGAGCCGCATCATTGAACCATTTCACAGCCTCAATCGGATTTTTTTCGCCCCCTTTGCCTAAAAGATAATATGATCCCATATTGCATTTTGCTTGAAGACAACCTTGTTGAGCCGCCTTCTTGAACCATTTTATTGCCTCCTGTGGATCTCTATCAACCCCTTCCCCATCCATATAACATACCCCAAGGTTAGATTGTGCAATGTCCAATCCCATTTCAGCAGCTTTCTTAAATCGTTGAAATGCTTCACTCGGATTTCTTTCTATCCCTATTCCTTTTAAATAACATACACCTAGAGATGCCAGAGCTTCTATGTTGTTATTCTGTTGAGCAGATTTAGTGAACCATTTAACGGCTTCATTGGGATCTTTTTTGACTCCTTTCCCTAATAAATAGCAGACCCCAAGTAAATTCATTGATGTAGAAGAACCATTTTCAGCAGCTTTTTGGAACCATTTTACAGCTTCTTCATAATTTTGCCTTACTCCCATCCCCTTTAAATAAAATGTCCCAATTACATTTTGCGCAGATGAGCAATTTTCAATATCAGCCTTTAAAAACCATTTCATCGCTTCATCAATATTCTTTTCAACTCCGATTCCATTTAGATAGGAAGAGTCCCTCCCGTTGTTGAAATTGAAATATGATGGTTTCCTAAATCCGGTGTAAATTACCGGTGGTAAAAAAAAGAAAGGAAACCATCATGCAGGAACTTACAATGTTGGAAGCGTTGGGTCAAGTCGGAAGCG
>CAIQLG010000600.1 GCA_903872565.1 uncultured Lentisphaerota bacterium
CGCCATCTTTCATGGTTCTTTTGACGAATACCGGCTTTTTTATGTCGCGCCCCTGAATGATGGAAAACGAATCATGGTCGCAGAAGTCCTCGTGGAATTCTGTTCTGCCCTGCCGGTTTACTTCCCCCACGCGATTGCCGAGGATCTGCGTTCGCTGAAGGGGCTCTCACAGGGCGAATTCATCGAGCTGACCGGGGGCGGTGGCGACATGCATGCCCCTGGGTTCAATCATCTGAACGTGTACGTTACGAGCAGATATTATTGGGACGCAGACCAGGACATCGAGGCACTGCTGAACGAGTACTACGAGAAGTTCTACGGCCCGGCGGCAAAGGAGATGAAGGCCTTCATAGAATATTCCGAGAAAAACTGGCAGTTCATGCCGACAAAACTGGAGCCGGTCGAGCATGCGCTCTCCCTGCTCGATGCCGCCAGAAAATCGGCGGGCGACGGCACGGTGTACGGCAAGAGGATAGATCTGATCTGTGACTACGTGAAGCCTCTTAATAATTTGCGGTCCTGCCTTGCCATGACCCGGAAGGATGTTCCCCAAGTCCGCCTGGGGCAACAAGCAGGCGACACCAAAATCGTGATTGACGGCCGCCTGGATGAGCCCCAATGGAATGAGGGTGCCAAAGGTTGGAGTTCGACCTCTCTTTCCCTTTCCGAACTAAAAACCGGGAAGCGCACATTCAACGGAACGTCGTTCCGGGTACTCTGGGGGGAGCGGGTTGTCTATTTCGGGATCCGATGCGACGATTCCGACATGCAAGCCCTGAACATTACGACGTCGAATCGTGATGACGAAGCCCTTCTGAAGGGCGATTGTCTGGCGCTGTTGCTGGAAACTCAGGGGCATTCCTATTATCAGATCGCGGTCAATCCGGCTGGCGCGGTGTATGACGCCGACATGAGAGGCGGATGCGACCCGGCCTGGTCCTCGAGCACCAAGATGGCCGTGTATAAGGGCGACACGTTCTGGAGCGTGGAAATGCGCATCCCCTTCGGCGACAATGCGTACGGGGGTGTCGATCCTCAGAAATCGATGGAGGAGGCCCGCTTGCCCACCTCCCTGTATCCGTGGTTCATCAACGTCTGCCGCCAGCGCGTCAGACCCGGCGAGACGGAGCGTTCCGCCTGGTCGCCCACCGGGGAAAACAACTTTTACGTGCCGGCAAAATTCGGTGAAGTGTTTTGAGTTAACGGGAGGACAAAACTATGTTCAGATGTGTTTGAGATAAAAGATCAGTCAATATTAATGACAAGGAGGAGAAATGAAAACTGTGCAAAAGGCGATACTGCTAGCGATCATGACGGTGGCTATGGGACTTTGGGTGGCGGAGGTGGGCGGAGACGAAACACCCAAGACGGTTCCGACCGGCCCCGTTCCGCGCTTCACTATCCAGGCGGACACGGACTGCGTGGTCGACAACCTGACGGGGCTGATGTGGGCGCGTAATGCAAACCTGCCCGGCGCCGCTCAATCATGGGCTCAGGCCATAGCCTTCTGCAAGAACCTGAACTATGGCGGCCACAATGATTGGCGCCTTCCGAATATCAGGGAGCTTTGCAGTATCATAAACACAAATTACTCCGCGCCAAGACTCTCGAACACGGAGGGCACTGCCAAATGGAAGGAAGGAGATCCCTTCAAGGGCGTCATGGTATACCGGGACGGGACCACTATACTACTGGGCGACCACAACCACAACTGGCGATCCGGCAGGCGCCTGGCTTGTTTCCGTTTTTGACTACAGACTCCTGAACGGTGAGAATGAAACCGAGGCGAAGGGCACCGGTTACGTCTGGCCAGTCCGCAGCGGACCGTAGGGACTTATCCGGCATTCAGCCGACTGCGTTTTTTCAGTACGGCTCCGTGTATATTCCTCTTGAATCGGTATTTCGCCACATAACCTTTTTCCACATAGGCAATTGCAGAATTGCCTCTTTGAACTGATTCCAATTTGGCAAATGAGACGGCATTGAGACAACTATATTTCGCTTCTTATTTGCGCCTGATGCTTGTGGGTGTTGCGCCAGTTATCTTCTTAAAGACCTTCGAAAAATAATACAGATCTGAGCCGAAGCCAACCTTGGATGCGATTTCCGAACAGGACATTGCCGTTGTGCGCAGCAGGTTTCTGGCCACGATTGTCCTATGCCCCATGATGTAGGTCACAGGAGGCACCCCATATTTTCTCTTGAATTCCCTCTGGAAATGCCCCTTGGATACACAAGCCTTTTCCGCAAGGGTGTCAACCCGGATAGACTCGGCATATCTTGCATGTATGAAGTCTCTGGACATTGCGAGCCGCGAGGAGATTGAGTCCTCATCACGGATGTTAGCTGAAGCATGAACAAGCGAGAGAAACGAGAAAATATCTGAGAAAATTCTATAGAAGTTAAACACTTTCACTACAGAAGAACTTTCTTTCAGTTCGACCATCCTTTCGAGCATCCTGCCAAACTCAGCGGACTGATCTTCGTCCAATTTCATTATGCTGTTCCAGTTGTCAAAACGTATCCCCGAATGTAGAGACAGGAGTTCACTGAACGGTATGTCCAGATCCTTTCCTTCTGCCGAACTGTATGAGAAAGCGAATTCGGAATATGTCAGTTCTCCTTTCTCGACAGGCCTAAATTGATGTCCCTCTCCTGGCGAACTTAGAATCATTAAGCCTGGTTCGGCATAAGATGTTTTTCCCCGAAAAGAAAACTTGCCCGCTCCGCCGGAATAAAGAATTATATGATAGACATCGTGGCTGTGTTCCAGTGCTCTACCGGAATCCCGCAAACACCGCTCGCAGATGTTGATGTGCAACGGAACAATATCGTATGTGAATCCTTTCCGGCTGATCTGCATCAACTGCGGTTTATCCCCAGGAAAATCATTTTCTGTAAATACCTGCATATATCATTATATTACAAATTATTGTTGCTATTATACATTTACAATATGATTAATAGAGCTAGATTACAAATGTTAAATAAAAGATAACAGTGGAGATGTCAACATGTCTGATTACAGCGAATTTTCACCGGATCACGTTGCCAAGGCAAAATCAATAGTGGGAGAGGCGCACAGCAATGGCGGACTTGCCCATCTTGATCTTGAACAGTTCTGGAAAGATCAGGACGAAGCGGTAAAAAAACCGTTCTCGAAGGAGATCAGACAGATTCCATTAAATTTGTATTGCAGCTGGGAACCCGTCTTTGACGAACTCGGCATTCCCGAGGACTTCCTGCGTTATCTGAATGACGAGCCTTGGCGCATGTCGCTGAACAAGGCTTACAATGAGAAGGCTGAAAAAATCATCGGAAGGCGCATTCGCGATGAAGCAGCAACTCCACCCCTTGGGGAACATTATCCCGCGGTGAAAGGTTTACACGATGTTTTTGAGGCGAATAACGTCTGGCATGAAGGCTCGTGGTGGCTTGAGCAGTCCGCAAATACGGAGGACGAACTTAAAGCACTGCTGGATCGCGTCGAAAAGTGCGATATTCGCAAGTTCATACTTCCCGAGGGTTGGGATGAAAAGAAGGCGAGGCTTCTGCCGCGGGGAGTCAAGCCGGAGATTTACCGTGGACAGCGTGGACCATGCACTTTCGCCACAAGTATTTTTGGTACGGAAAACATGCTTTTCCTAGTCTTGGATAATCCCGATCTGGCCATTCGTTTTCGTGATGCGATACTTAAGACAATGCTTGAGATCGGGAGAGTCCTTGACGAGGAAGCCGGATATACTCCCGAAACGGCTCCGCACGGTTTCGGTTTTGCGGACGACAACTGCTGTCTTTTCACTCCTGAAATGTATGAACTTTTCGGATATCCGATATTGAAGGGAATGTTCGATCGCTACAGTCCGAATCCTGAAGACAGGCGTTGGCAGCATTCGGATTCGGCAATGGCACATCTCCTGCCATTTTTCGAAAAGCTGAATATGACGGGAGTCAATTTTGGCCACACGCTCACGGTCAGCGAAATTCGCAGATTTTGTCCGAACGCCATAATAGAAGGACAGCTTGCGCCGTTCACATTCAGCCGAAACGAGGAGGTCAGGATGGTTTGTGAACTTCTTCGAGACTTTGAGCAGGCGAAGGAGAAAAGGGGCATATTGTTTTCGACGTCCGGCTCGATAAACAATGGTTCCCGGCTCACTGGCATGCGCCTTCTCATGGCCGCATCCCAGCGCTGGTGCAGATACTGATAGCGGAAAGTCGAAGATCCCGGGTGCTGGTGCCTCGGCTTCAGCATCTGGAGGGTCGGGTTCCACCCGGACCGCAAATGGACGGCGTGGAAGCCGTCCCTCCAAGCATTGCGGAAAGACTTCCGCCCAGATTATCTAGACTCATTACGAAATTTTCACTGTTTAACAGTATTTTTTTATTGAATCTTCAATCCTCCCGGCTTATTGTTCTTCAAGGTAAAAATCAAAATTTCTATCAGTTTATGGATATAAGAAAACTCAAGGTTGGAGTCGTCGGGGCAGGAGCCCTTGGCAAGTTCCATTCAAAATTCTACACTTTAAGTGAAAATGCGGATCTGGTCGGCATCTATGATGTCAATCCCGAATCGGCATCAAAAGTGGCGCAGGAATTCAACACAAAGGTCTTCGACAAGGTCAAGGATCTCGCGGAGCAATGCGATGCATTAAGCGTGGCAGTCCCCGCACACAAACATTTCGAGACCGCAATTCCTCTCCTGAAAATGAAAAAACATCTTCTCATGGAAAAACCGCTCGCCACTGAGGTGAAGCACGGCGAAAAAATGGTCAAATTGGCGGAAAAGAACAATCTCGTCCTAGGGGTTGGCCACGTGGAACGATATAATCCGATACTTGCCCATCTTGAGAAATGCAACTCCAAGACGAGGTTCATCGAGGTTCACCGGCTCGCTCCATTTCCGCCGCCCCGCCCGGGCCTATACCCACGCGGAACGGAAGTCGGAGTCGTCCTTGATCTTATGATCCACGATCTTGACATCATTCTTCAGCTCGTGGGTGTCCCGGTCGAAAAAGTTGACGCGGTAGGCATGCCGATCCTTTGCAAGGACGAGGATATCGCCCACGCAAGAATTCAGTTCAAAAATGGATGTGTTGCAAATGTCACAGCAAGCCGGATAAGCCAGGAATACCAGAGAAGATTCAGAGTTTTCCAGACGGACTCGTATGTCACTCTCGACTATGCGAAAAAGACTGGACTCACCTTTTCAATCAGTGATGGGAAAATCACCAGCGAGCCATTGCCTGTCAACGATCACAACGCACTCGAAGTAGAAATAGAGGATTTCATCTCCTGCGCCTCGGAAACTGCCAGAACAGGGGTTGTGAAAAACATGAAAGTGACCGGCAGACACGGCCTTGAAGCACTTAAACTTGCGGTTAAAATTATTGACAAGATAAAAAAATATTCTGAAAAATATCCTTTATTCAAGCCGGTCGAACGAAAATGATTTCGACCTGTAAAAGTTTCTGCAAGATCAATCTTTTCCTCAGAATCACTGGAAAAAGAGATGACGGCTATCACAACATCGAAACCGTGTTTATCCCTCTGGAAGACCCCTTCGACGAGATCACTCTCGATTTCGATTCAGCTCCGGGAATAAAAATAGCCTCCGACAGTTCGGATCTGCCGCTTAATGAAAAAAACATTTGCTGGAAGGCGGCGGAGTCTTTTGCGAAATTCGCAAATATCAGCCCGGCCTGGAAGATCTCCATTAAAAAGAGAATTCCTGTCTCTGCCGGGCTCGGGGGAGGTAGCGGAAATGCGGCCGCCGTTCTCAAATTGCTAAATGAAAAATACGATGCAATAGGTGAAAAGCAGTTGAAAGACATTGCCGTTAAGATCGGAGCCGATGTCCCGTATTTTCTGAGTCCGGTACCTGCGAAAGCCACTGGGATTGGTGAAAAAGCAAAGCCTGTCAAAATGAAAGCTCCGCTATTTCTTGTATTGGTGAATCCTAAATTCCCTGTTTCATCTAAGTGGGCATATGAGAACAGAATTTCACCCGAAGGAAAAAGCCTGGAAATCGGGAAAATGGTTTCTGCGCTCGGGAGTGGAAATGCCGATGAGATCGCAAAAAACGTTTACAACGAACTTGGATTCGCCCTTTTCAACAAGTTTCCGGCATTGAAAATCATCAGGGATACATTAATGGAGGCCGGAGCGCTCGGAGCTGAAATAAGCGGCAGTGGCCCGACAGTTTTCGCAATCGCGGATTCCACTGAAAAAGCCTGCGAAATCCGCAAAAAAGTTTCTTCCATGCTCGGCGATGCTGTACTGTGCTTCTCTTCCACAAGTGCAATTTCAGATTTCCTGTCATGTTGAGCTCAACATGACAGGAACTCTGAACTTGGTATTACTGTCGCATTACCTTTTTTCACCAATCTGGGAAATTCAGCGGATACGATCTTTGGATAAGATCTTTTCCTTGTCTTCCAACCATTTAGCCCGTTTTTCGCGCGAAAAACGGGTTAAGCACATCGTATAGAAAATTATATTTTAATGTAGGTCGGACATTCTTGCACGCCATGCCGTAGTTCTTTGGAACGAAGGATGGTCTGACATTTCGCAGGCAGGAATGCCTACGTTACATTTCAGGAACGCCGGTAATCCCGACGCACTCCGTGGCCGGGATCTGGTGACTCTGCCGGCACTATTGAATAAATGCCACCAACGTCGTAGATCCCGGCCCCAAAGGGCGTCGGGAGTGGTGGCGTACCAAAAAAGTCCCGGCGTAGCCGGTTAAGTTCATCGTATAGGAAATTGTATTTTTCTAAGGAATGCCGTATGGCTTGAAACTTGTAGCCACGGCCATGTTGGCCGTGTCGCCTCCAACATGGAGGCGGCTACATAAGTTCCGGCGATAGCCGGTTAAGTTCATCGTATGGGGAATATTGGAATCAAACGGCGGAATTCCTCATTTTTGCTTCTTGGCTGCCTCGTTCTTCCTGCTTTCCATCCATTGCAGGATCATTTTTCTCATTGAATCGGAAATTTTCAGGTTTTGAACCCATTCATTTGCCTTCGCGCTGTCTTTCGAATTCCAAGCGCATGCCACGTGAATCAGCATCTGGGACTTTTTACCGTTGAAGTCCTGTTGTTTGTCATCCGACATTTCCATGGCCAGTTTTGCCGCCCTTTCCGGATCTTTAAAAGCCAAAGATTCAGCCATTCTGGATAAAACTTCATCCTTTCCTTCACCTGAAACTTGCCTAGCAAGGTTTTCCGCCGCATCCGGATCTTCACAAGCCAAAGATCCAACCACTTGGAGTAAAACTCTGTCTTTGAGTTGACCTTCAGGTAATTGCCTGGCCCACTCTGCAGCCGCCGTTGGATCTTTTCTGCCCCAAGAGTTTGCAACATCTACCAATGTATTGTCTCGGAGGGTGCCTTCTGGAATTTCCATGGCAAGTTTTAGTGCCGCATCCGCATCCGGATTATTAAAGGCTGAAGCTGTGGCTATTGCCGACAATGCGTTGTCTCGGTTAGGAAGTTGCAATATCCACTGTACTGCGGCATCCGGTTCCGTCAAATACCAGTTTTTAGCTGCTGCCACCAATGCCATCTCACGTATGTCGCCTTCAGGCAGTTGCATGGCCCATTGTGCTGCCGCTTTGGGATCTTTCATAGCCCAGTTATTGGCAATAAGTCCCAATGTCATACCGAGTCTGACAGCCAATCCTGTTGGACCACCCACAACCATTTGCCCGTCCGGGATCTTGGAAAGATAATCGAATGCCTTATTATCAGTAGAAAGTTGCAAAGCCAATCTTGCTGCTTCTTCAGGATTTTTATTGGAGTATTCCATTATTACAGAAACCAACGCATCCTGACTTATCAATTTTGGGTTTTGCCCGGCCCATTCCAATGCGGCTTCAGGGTCTTTCGTTACCCAGCCCACAAGCGCACCCTCATATAACCCCCCCTGTTCGGACTCAGGTCTTGTTCTTATCCATTCGATAACGGCCGCCGGATCTTTCTTCGCCCAGCCCTGTGCCAAAGACTGAGGTAAAGAGGATCTTTCATATTGTGTGATGAGCAATCCTACTCCCTGATCTTGTGTGGCAATCCATTCAATTGCGGCTTTAGGGTCTTTTTCCGCCCAGATTTCGACCATAAGTGGAAGCATCCGCACCCCCAAGGTCTGGTCCTCACGCGATTTTCTGGCCCATTCAATCAGAGAGGACTGATCTTCATCAAATAATTCCCTGAGTATATTTCTTAGAATGGCAGAATCTCTTACAGTAAGAATACAACCACGTAACTTATATTCATTCTCTGGTCCAATTTCAAGAAGTCGTTTTTTTATTTCGGCATCATAATCCCTCGTCTTTACAGCCAAATGTTTTTTTGATTCCTTCGGAATTTGTTCTGATTGGGAGACCTCTGGATTTTTTGCTGGCTGTGGAATGGAATTGACAATTTTTTCTGCGCTGGCAGGTGGTTTTTCCCGCGCATTTATTTTTTGCACGACAATGACTGTTGACGGGATAGCCAGGACTACGATTGTGGACACGGCTACGAGTTTGACTTTGTTCCAGAACATCATTTCCAATACTCCTTTTGCCATGAGATAGGCGGTTGTTCCGCTACCCGCCAAGGTTCCGGCCTTGGCTGACAAAACAGCGGATTTTATGGAAGAAAGGAGTGTCGGTGAGACCTGTGCTTTCGCTTCCGAGTCCAGAAGCGGAATAATAGAGATGCCAAGTGCCGGGCTGATTTTCCCAAGACGTTTCCTCAGCATGGTCAGCCCGAAATTCGCGCGGCGATTGATGGCGTCGATGGAGCATCCGGCGATTGCCGCAGCCTCTTTCTGACTGTAACCCTGCAGGTAGCAGAGCAGGACGGCCTGCCGCTGGTTGCCGGTGAGTTTCTCGAGTTCCCGGTCAAGAGACTGGTGCAGGATTTCCCGCAGATCGTTCGTTTCCCCGTGAGACTGGATTGAAAAGTTTTTCATGCTCTGCTGTTCCTTTATTTTACGGCGGGTTCTGGCCCTCAGCGCATGAAGCGCGGTGTGGCGGGCTACTCCATGCAGCCAGGCGCCGAGGTTGAATTCCGACTTCAGGCTGTTCAGCTTTCTGATCATTATCAGAAAAGTCGCCTGTGCAGAATCTTCAGCCTCCTGGATGTCATGGAGGATACGGTACCCGGTGCGGAAAACCATCGGCGCGTGCCGGTTGATCAACTCATCCAGGGCAGTTCTGTCAACGCCCTGTACAACGGTGGCCAGCAGTTCCGCATCGGACCTCTGCACTTGTTCCATCATCTCGTCTCCAGATTCAGATTCCCTGATCCTTAACTTCCAACAATAAATTCCCCGGACAAACAGATTCCTTACATTACATCATTAAAAAAATAATAAAAATCTCACGGTGACTGATAAACTGATAGGAATTTTGTATTTAAGGTTTTTGAAAATTTCTTGAAAATTTATTAGGAGATATTAGATTGATACGTAGTTTGGCGGATATTTGCCGGGAGCCATTTCCGAATCAGTTAACTGGCTTAAACTTAAGAGATTTGACTCTGTCTTGACAAAAAACAGCAATGCCATTAAAAACGCCGTAAAGGAAGGCGATGCCGTTAAAACATCAAGGCTTATGAGGAACTTGATTTTTTTATTTACGAGAGGTTTTGCATGCAAAAGAAAAATATTGAAAAGTATCTGGAACTCTACCGGGACGGTTTGCTCAACGACACTGTTCCTTTCTGGCAGAAACATGCCCCCGACCGGGAATGCGGAGGATTTTTCAATATTCTGGACGCGGATGGCTCCGTGGTCGGAACTGATAAGCCGGTCTGGGTCATGGGACGGGCCACCTGGCTCTATTCCCGCCTTTACAACGTCGTTGAGAAACGTCCCGAATGGCTTGCGCTGGCCAAGCATGGCGTTGACTTTCTCGAAAAGCATTGTTTTGACGGAGACGGCCGCATGTTTTATTCAGTTACAAGGAATGGAGCACCGCTCCGCAAGAGACGTTACCTTTTTTCCGAAACGTTCGGCACAATAGCCTTTGCGGAATACGCCAGAGCCTCCGGTGAAGAACATTATAAGTTGCGGGCCCAGAAGCTTTACCGTTTAATCCTCCATCATGATCGCACTCCCGGACTTCTGGAACCAAAGATAATTCCCCGGACCCGCCAGCTCAAGTCCCATGCCATGCCTATGATTCTCATGTCCATCACCCAAGTCCTGCGCCAGGGGGGAGATGATCCGCTTTATAAGGAGGTGATTGACGATGCCCTTCATCAGATTGAACACCATTTCCTCAAACCCGACTTTTGCGCACTGCTTGAAAACGTCGGGGTTGACGGTGAATTTCTGGATGAACCCATGGGAAGGGTCATCAATCCGGGACATGCGATTGAAACCGCCTGGTTTATCATGGAGGAATCCCGTTACCGCAACGATAAATCACTGCTGACCCTGGCATTGAAGATTCTTGACTGGTCGCTCGAGTGGGGATGGGATCCGAAATATGGCGGCATCCTCTATTTCCGCGACTGCCGCAGCAGGCCCTGTGAACAATATGAGCATGATATGAAACTCTGGTGGCCCCACAATGAAGCTATTTACGCCACGCTCCTGGCCCATTTCCTCACTGGTGAAAAAAAGTATGAGGACTGGCATGCCAGGATTCAGAAGTGGGCCTATGCTCATTTTCCGGACAGGGAACACGGGGAATGGTTCGGCTATCTGCATAGGGACGGAACGGTTTCCTCCACATTGAAAGGCAATATGTGGAAGGGGCCTTTCCATTTGCCCCGTATGCAGTTGTATTGCTGGAAACTTCTAGAACTGATGTCAAAGAAGGATGAACACAATGCATAAGGAACTTGAGTCTTTTTTCGGGCTTGAAGGTAAGATTGCAATGGTTACAGGGGGGGCTGTCCATCTGGGTTTTGATGCCGCGGAAGCACTGGCGGCGGCGGGAGCCGACCTGGCGATAAGTTCCCGGGACATCGGGAAGGCGAAAAAATCCGCTGCGCTGTTGTCGGAAAAATATGGTGTGGAAGTCCTGCCTCTGTCGTTGGACCAAACCAATCCGCAGGACGTGTCCGAAACTTTCGCCAGAGTCATGAAATGGAAAGGCCGACTGGACATCCTGGTCAACAATGCGGGTGGCGGTGGTCCGGCGGCGAACGGGAATTTTCTCGGAAACAGTCCCGCGAATATTGCCGCCTTGATCGATCTGAACCTGACCGGGGTGATTTATTGCTGCCGCGAAGCGGGGAAAATAATGGCCGCGCAACGTTCCGGAAAAATCATCAACATCGCCTCCATCGCCGGCATATTGGGCCGGGACCGGCGGATGTACGCGCGAAACGGCATGTCAGGCCAGCCTGTGGAATACGCTGCTGCGAAAGCAGGTGTCATCGGCCTGACAATGGATCTGGCCGGATATCTTTCCCCCATGGGTGTCCATGTCAACTGCATATCGCCCGGCGGAACCAAAGGGCCGGACAGCAAGTTGCCTCCCGGGTTCGTAACGGATTACGCCGACAGGACACCTCTGGGACGCTTCGGAGAATACGGGAAAGACATCAAGGGCGCCATTTTATTTCTGTCAGGTTCCGCATCCGATTACGTTACAGGCCAAAATCTGGTGGTAGATGGAGGGTTCTCAATATGGCATTAAGAAAACGAATCGCGGTTATCGGCCTGGGATCTATAGGCCGACGTCACGCACGGCTCCTTGCGGACAGGGACGACATCGAGGTCGAGCTGTTTGACCCCAATGCGGCAAACATCGGCATCATCTGCGGAGAGATAGGATCCGTAAAGGTTTACGCTTCCTTTGAGGAAACCTTGAAGGGCAAACCCGATATGGTTTTGATAGCCACGCCCCACGCCCTGCATGCACGGCAGGTGATGGCGGCCCTGGAGTCAGGCATAGATACCCTCTGCGAAAAACCCATGAGCGACAGGCTGGACGATGCCAGAAAAATGAAGGAAGCCGCAGAACGTACCGGTAAAATGCTGGTCATCGGGTTCAACCTGCACTTCCATCCCTGTCTCGCCGCCGTAAAAAAAGCGCTGAATGCGGGAACTGTGGGGCGAGTCCTGCATCTTCACGCGCGAGTCGGAACCTACGGCACGCTGGTAAATTCCGGTTCGCGATATCAGGCTGAGGCCGAAGGCGCGCTCATCATGGATTATGCGCATCAACCCGACATCTTCTACTGGCTGACCAGGGAAACGCCCGAATATGTTTACGCTTCTGCGGCCCAAACGGGAGACCTGCCGCTCAGTTCCAATCCGAATATCATAATGATGAACTGCGAGTACGCATCCGGCATGCTGGCCTCCATACATCTCAATTACATTCAGGAACCGGGACGACATGCCTATGAAATCGTAGGTTCCGACGGCTGGCTCGCACTGGATATCCAGGCGGACAGGGGCATCCTGACAGTCGGTACGCGGAAGGATGCGGCGACGCGCTCCGAAACCATTACTTTCGCGCGGGACGAGATGTACCGGGAAGAACATCGGGCCTTTATTGACGCAGTAGCAGGTCGGTGTGCGCCCGAAAGTCCTGCCGCTTCCGCCATCGTGTCCGTCGCCGTATGCGCCGCCGCCTTCCGTTCATGGAAAACCCATGAGCGTGTCCGGATAACGCCCCAAACAAATAATTGAAGCTGGTGGAAATCTAAAAGAAAGCGTAAATCTATGGCAACATCTAGAGAATTGGCATATCAGTCCCTGCGTCACATGCAGCCGGAACGTCTTCCTTTCACGCTGTACTTGGACGCGGTCGTCGAAAAGAAATTGACCGCAGTTTGGGGCGCTCGCACATCTTGGCCAATACCTGAGGACGACATTATCCGAATCCTTTGGCCGGTTGAGGATCATGATATTTCGGAGTCCGGCTTCCGGGACCGGTTCAACTGTGAATGGAAAAAGGAAGAAGGTGCCTACACTTTTGTGAACCCGCCATTGACGGAGCCTGACAGCACACGAATACCGCGTGTCTCATTGATCACCGATGAAGATGTCGCACTGATCCTCAGAACCCGCGCAAAAAATCCGGACAAATTCATTTTTTACCAGTTTACTGCCGCGTTCGGGGAACGCCTGTGGTGCCTGCGGGGACTGGAACAGACGCTTATGGATTATCTGCTGGAACCTGATTTTGTCCATTGCTCTCTGGATATTCTGATGGAAGCGCATTTGACAGCTCTGGAAAAAATCCTGCCTTTGCCAATAGACGGCATCACCTTCGGCTGCGATTATGGTGCGCAGAAAAGTCTGATGATCAGCCGGGATATTTTTCTGAAATTCTTCAAGCCGAGACTCGCCATCCTGTACGAAAAGGTGAGAAACGCAGGAAAAGTCGTCGGCCACCATTCTTGCGGGAACAATACGGATATTATGAGGGATTTCATCGACATCGGGCTCCAAGTGTTCCATCCGCTCCAGCCGGAAGCCATGGATATCGGAAAAATAAAACGCGAATTCGGAAGGGATCTGACGTTCAGGGGAGGTATCGGGACGCAGAGGAAAATCATTTTCGGGACTCCGGCGGAAGCGGCGGCAGAGGTGACGAACGCCGTTGAAATCCTGGCGGAGGACGGTGGTTATTTTCTCGAAACGACCAAGCCGCTGCCGAAAGAAACACCTGTGGAAAACGCCATGGCAGTAATCGGGGCGTTCTCCCGAGTCATGCGCTATGATTATTAAGAAGAGGTGATTTCAGAATTGCGTAAATAAAAAAGTGAAGGGCTGAAAACCCTTCGCGGAATTTGGATTATCTCAGCAGATCAACAATTTTTTTCGCGGCCAAAATTATATCCTGCAATTTCCCAGAGCCATCCTTTTCCGCCGCCTTGGCTATCTCCTCGGCAAGTGGCCTGATGCTGTTGGAAATCTGTGTGATAGCATCTGCTCCGTTATTCTGGAACTGGATCTTTATTATATCGCGCCAAGAAAGTTCCTCGACCACTGCCATTATATAAAGGCAAAGAAGCTTGTACCATTCCGGATCGGGATGGGTTTTTTCATCCTGAACTACGGCTATTACGAAAAATCCGCCTTTTTTCATAGGCAGAAGATATTTGTTGCCGCGATGCTTTATCGTCGTGCATTCGTCAAGTTTGATTTCGCCTTCAGCTATGAATTTTTCGACATCTGTCTTTTCCATTCCAGAAATTGTCTCGATCTTCCACGCGAAGTCATATTTCTTGAGGATGAAACCGCTTTTGGCCTCAGTGAATTCAATGAGGGATTTTAACGTGGACTGATACACGAGCTCGTTCTCGTTGAGAGAATAGCTTTTCAGCTTGCATATGGCCTTGAGCAGTATTTCAAGCCACTTCCGTCTGTTTTTTTCGGCTGATTCCAGAGACCACTTGGAGGTGAGCGAAAGGGCGAGCTGGTATATCTCCTCCGCCTGGAACGGCTTCTTGATGTATAGGAGCTTCTCAGGAGAACCCACCGTTTCAGCTATCTGCTTCTGATCGTGATCCGCATATGCGGTCATAATTACAATCTCGATTTCCTTGTCTATCTCCCTTATGCTTTTCGCCGTCTTGAGCCCGTCCCATCCGGGTGGCATCCTCATATCTATGAATGCCAAGGCATAAGGTGCTTCCGACATATTTGACTTTTTGACCATTTCAAAGGCTGTCTCTCCCTGATTGGCGGTATCCACGATGTATCCGGTTTCTTCCAGAGTGCCATCGGAATCATCATCCGATTCAGAGGTGTTACCCAATAGCTTTGCACGCATCTGCTGGACCAGGGACATAGTTTCGTTCTTCCTGCCAGAACGAAGTAGGAGTTTAGCAAGTTGATCGCAGAGATCCTGCTGATCATCAACCACAATAATTCGAGTATTTCGTTCCATAAAGCGACAATCCGGTAAAGAATTAAAATTAGGTTTCAAACCAGGCAACATAGCATAGTTGTGATAACTATCAACACAGGATTTAAGGAAAAAAATATTTTTTCACAATAAACTGTTTTAAAACTACTTATAAAAGTTATTTAACCCAGACAAAATCTAAAATTAACCAAAAAATAATATTTTAAAAAAAACACCATATATAGTTGTTTTTTAATTTGCACTACACTATCAGGAGTATATATTCATCTCAGTCGGGTTCAGGAAAAAACCATCCATTTTCTGAAAAGCGGTTAATTTTTAAGACAAAACCGTGATAGGGAGATATTTATGTCGCAAAAAATGAAATTTGACAAGATAAAAAAACGAGACGGAAGAATAGTTAGGTTTGATTCGGAAAGGATAGTGTTGGCAGCGGGTAAGGCGCTCAAGGCGGTCGGGACTAGCAACGAAAAGCTCGCAAAGACCATCTGCAAGGATGTTCTCAGCAGGCTTGATGAGATTTCTGTCGAGAATTCAGTTCCGGACATAGAGCTCATCCAGGATCTTGTGGAGCAGGCATTTATAAAAAGAGGTCTGTCAGGCGCAGCGAAGTCTTTCATCCTCTATAGGGCCCAGCACGAAAAGATGAGGGAAAACAAGAAGATCCTGGTCGATGTTCAGGAGCTTATCTCGTCGTACATAGACCAGAACGACTGGCGTGTCAATGAAAATTCCAATTCCGGATATTCCTATGCGAGCCTTTTAAATCACGTAAGTGGTTCAGTGATAGCACAATACGCACTTTCAAACATATACCCGAAGGAAATATCTGATGCCCACAGGGACGGGGATTTCCATCTGCATGACATGTCGTGCGGGATCGTCGGATACTGCGCGGGCTGGAGCCTGAGGCAGCTTCTCACCGAGGGATTCAAGGGATGCGAAGGAAGAGCCAGTGCCGCTCCAGCCAAGCATTTCAACACGGCGCTGCTTCAGATCGTCAATTTCATGTGCACGCTTCAGACGGAGTGGGCGGGGGCCCAGGCTTTCAGCTCCTTCGACACCATGCTTGCACCCTTTATAAAGGAGGACGGGCTCGGCTACAAGGAAGTAAAGCAGTCTGTTCAGCAGTTCATATTTGGCCTTAACATCGCAAGTCGCTGGGGACAAACACCTTTCACAAATCTAACCTTCGACTGGGTTATTCCCGAGGATCTCAGAACTTCTCCTGTGATAATCGGCGGAAAGATACAGGAGGGGAAGTATTACGGCGACTACCAGAAAGAGATGGACATGATAAACAAGGCCTTCCTCGAAATAATGATCGAGGGAGACAGGGACGGAAGAATATTCACCTTCCCAATTCCCACATACAACATAACGAAGGATTTCGACTGGGACAACGATAATTCGAAGCTTCTCTTCCATCTTACAGGAAAATATGGGCTTCCATACTTCCAGAATTTCATAACGAGCAGTCTGAGCCCCGGCGATGTAAGAAGCATGTGTTGCCGCCTGCAGATGGACATCCGGGAGCTCCGGAACAAGACGGGCGGGCTGTTTGGAGCGGGCGAGCAGACCGGATCCATAGGCGTGGTCACATTGAACATGCCGAGGATAGGGTTCCTGTCGAAGACAGAAAACGAATTCATGTCGCGTCTCGGCACCCTGATGGACTTGGCCAAGGAATCCCTGGAGACAAAACGCAAGATCGTGCTCAGGCATATCGAATGTGATCTTCTGCCCTATACGAAGCAGTATCTCGGAACATTGAACAACCATTTCAGCACGATCGGACTTGTAGGGCTGAACGAGGCATGCCTAAACTTCGTGGGCTGCTGCATAGCCGACAAGGACGGTCTCGAATTCTCATGCAGGGTTCTCGATTTCATGAAGAAGAAGATCTCCGATTTTCAGGAGGAGACGGGGCACATTTACAATCTTGAGGCTACTCCAGCCGAAGGGACGAGCTACAGGCTCGCAAAAATAGACAAGAAAAAATATCCTGAAATAATAGCGGCCGGGGATTCCACCCCCTACTACACAAACTCGTCCTGGCTCCCCGTGGGATACACGCAGGACATTTTTGAGGCGCTTGATTTACAGGAGCCTCTACAGGAAAAATACACTGGGGGGACAGTCTTCCACGGTTTCATAGGGGAGAGGATAAACGATGAGAAACAGGTTGCTTCTCTCGTCAGGAAGATCGCGGAAAATTACAAGATACCGTACTTCACAATTACACCGACATTTTCGGTTTGCCCTGTCCATGGGTATATTCCCGGCGAGCACCACGAATGTCCGTATGACGCGGAACACAAGAGTTTTCAAGGGCAACTCAAGATGATGAGCGCATGAAACAATAAATTAAGATTCCCCTTTCACGATGTTCAGCCACCCGAATCGTGTCGGCGGGAATAAACATAAAAAATAGGAGAAACGGAAATGGCTAAATGTGGATCAAAGACTGAAGTTTTCAGCAGGGTGTGCGGCTACCATCGTCCAGTAAAAAACTGGAACAAGGGCAAGCAAGAGGAATTTGCTGGAAGAAAGACCTATACGGTCAACAATGCGCACTCCATAGCTGGAAAAGAAACAGTTAAGGTTGCATGACATAGTCCGCCCGGAGTTTATCCGGTCGGTCGGATTTTAAAGAATGTGTTTCAGGCGGGCCGAAGGCCACCGGGAGATGGTGTGCATCTGTTTGGTTTGCCGTGAGCTGTTTTTCCGGGATTGCAATTCCCGGGAAAACGGTTTCTCGTGCATTTTTACGATATGCAGGAATTTTCCGACGACTTTGCCGCCGAAGCCTTATTCATATATGGGTTTCGCGGAAATGAACATAAGAGGTATTGTCAAATTTTCACTTATAGACTATCCCGGTAAGATAGCCTGCGTGATTTTTGTGGGCTGTTGCAATTTCAGATGTCCGTACTGCCATAATCCCCATCTCGTCGTAGATCCCGAAAGCCAGCCTGAACTCCTGCAGAGTTCCGTCATTGACTTTCTCGAGGAGAGGCGTGGAAAACTTGATGCCGTGGTCGTGAGCGGCGGTGAGCCCACTCTCAGGCCGAAGCTGATGGAGTTCCTCAGAATCGTCAAGGGACTGGGGCTTAGCGTCAAGATCGACACCAACGGCACAAACACTGAAGTTATACAACATCTTAACAATGAAGGTCTTGTGGATAGCCTTGGAATTGACTACAAGGCTCCGAAAAGCAAATATGCCATTGTCGCAGGACGGGACAACAGGAGGATGATAGAGAACGTTTTCAGTACCCTGGAATATGCCGTGGTGGAGAAAATCCATCTCGATGTAAGGACTACCGTCCACAAGGCTCTTCTTGACGAGGATGATTTGAAAACTATGCGCAATGAGCTTGACGACATGGGGATAGAGGAATGGACTCTGCAGCAGTTCAATCCTGTAGACATCATAGATGAAAATCTTAAAAAGGTGGAAACATTTACCAACACGGAACTTGTGCAAATCGTGGAAAGGCTTGGAGGGAGGACGAAAACCCGCGGCATAATAGAACTCATGGTGCTGCCACCCCAATGAAGGACATATCGCTACATCTCCTTGACATTTTCGAGAATTCGGCAAAGGCTGGCGCTACTCTCGTATCCATCGGAATCAGATGGAGCGGAACCACACTTGAAATAAGAATTTCCGACAACGGTCCAGGATTTCCGGATTCCGTCCGCAATGATCCTGTAAATCCTTATTCCACAACAAGAACGGAACGAAAGGTCGGCCTCGGGCTTTCTCTGCTTGAGGAGGCGGCACACCAGACCGGTGGACGGATGATCCTCGGAAAGTCGGAACTGGGCGGAGTCCTGGTGGAATCCGTTTTCATGCTTGAACATCCCGACGCCAAACCAGTCGGCGACATTGCGGGTGTGATCTCGACCTCTATAGCCGCCTGGCCGTCCCTCGACTGGATTGTCACAGCTGAAGGTGTAACAACGGAAGTCTTTGATACTAGGGATATTAGGAAGGAACTTGACGATGTTCCGCTCCAGCAGCCGGAAGTCCTGAAGTTCATAGAAAAACAGATAGGGGAAATGCTTTCTCCCATGGGGGAATGGGCTTCCTCCATTGCTCCCAATTTTAATTCCCCCAAGTGATTGAAATCCCACCACCCTGAATTATCTTATTAAATGTCTCATAATAGTCTCGATGAGTCCTTGATTGGAAAAAGGAGCGCGGGTTTTCCAACCCGCGAGGGCGGACTGGAAAGTCCGCTCTCCGTTGTTTTTTAAACTCCATTTTATATCGAGACTATTAGTAACTACAATATATACTTGGAGGAATCATTATGTCATTTCTGGGAAAGAAATACCTGCTTGGAAGCAAAACTGCCGAGAAACTCTACAAATCGGTGGAGAAACTGCCTATTGTTGATCCGCACAACCATGCGAATGTCGCGGAAATCGCAGACAACAGGAATTATTCCGACCTCTGGCAATTGTTCGCCGCCACCGACCATTACATATGGGAGATACTTAGAAAACGATCGGTGCCGGAAAAATTCATCACCGGAGATGCTTCTCCAGAGCAGAAATGGCTGAAAATGGCGGAAGTTTTTCCCGAGATCGCCGGCAACCCCGTCTATGAATGGATACATCTCGATCTGAAACGCCATCTTGGAATAGATGATATTCTCGGTCCAGGAACCGGTTCTAAAATATGGAAAAAAGCCTCCAAAATACTCTCCAGAGATTCGATGAAGCCGATGAAACTCCTTGAAAAGATCGGAGTGGAAGTGATGTGTTCGACCGATGATCCGGCGGACATCCTTGACAATCATGGGAAAATCAACAAGTCGGCAGGGAAAATTCTTATGCGTCCGACCTGGAGACCTGACAAGGCTATGAACATATTCCAGCCATCCTGGAAAGAATACGTCAAAAAGCTAGGGACAAGATTCAGAAAACAGATTGGCACAATCGAGGATCTGATTGAAGTTCTGCGGATTTCGCACAATTATTTCGCGGAAAATGGCTGCCTGGCAAGCGACCACGGAGTGGAAGTTCCGTTCTGTGGTTGCGCCGGCAAAAAAAAGGCTGGCGAAATTTTCAAATCCGCTATGGCAGGTGAAAAAATCTCCTGCGAGGACTGTTCCGCATATATGAGCTTCATCCTTGGAGAGCTAGCCGAATTGGATGCCGAAAAGAACTGGGTTTTTCAATTGCACATCGGAGCGGTCCGCGATGTCCGGAAAAAACTTTTCGTGGATATCGGACCGGACTCCGGCGGAGATGTGTCAAACCACAATATTGACATCCTCACTCCCCTCAAGTCATTCCTGAACAGGTTTGATGACCGCCTCAAAGTTGTTCTCTACTGTCTCGATCCTGGTCATCAGGCGACTCTTGCGACTGTCGCACGTGCTTTTGGTGCGAAAGTATCACTCGGATCCGCCTGGTGGCTCTGCGACACTCCGGTCGGAATGAGGAGACAGCTCGAGTACATCGGCAGTGTTGATCTTTTTGCGAATTTCGCAGGAATGGTCTCGGACTCCAGGAAACTGCTTTCCTACGGTTCCAGATTTGAGGTGTTCAGGCGCATTTTGTCCGATGTTCTGGCCGAAATGGTGAACAGGGGGCAGATGCCATTCGAGGTGGCCGAATCGCTTGCGGTAAAAATGTGTTACTGCGGCCCAAAAGAATTTTTCAGACTATAATGTGGGAAAGTGTTTCCGCATCCATGCCGTAGCCATCAGTTCTTTCTCTATTATCCCTGCCACCTCGGCCTTCCGATTGAAGTAGAAGACTATTCCCCCTGCGATGATACAGGATGTGGCAAACATGAAGATCAGCGCAAGACGACGGGAAAAATTCATTTTATCTTCAATCCCCCACCCCTAAACACGCAAATTTATTTTATTCGCTCCTTGACATCGAAACTTTAAGACAGATTTTAAACCACATATTGTTTTTTGCGATAGCTGAATGGTATGGAAATTTGTAGCCACGGTTACCTGTCCTACGAAGCCTTGGCATAGTAGGATGCTGGCCGTGATGTCGCTCCCGAAACGGGGGCGGCTACATAAGTTCTGGCGACAGTCTGTTAAATTTTAAAATGGAGAAGCAAATGAAAGGCATACCTGTATTAAGTGCAAGAGGAAGATCCATCGCAGAAGCCTGGGAGAACTCCCTCATAGAACTCTATAAAAATGGTTGCGACATCAAGACAATGTACGACAAGCCGGAGGATCCTCCAAGCAAGGATTCCACAATGATGATCACCATAGAAGATCCGCTTGCCGAACCGATGATACACAAGGACTTCCCAGGTGGGCTCGAGGATCTCCAGGAATACGTCATGGAGGTGGTCGAAGGAATAAAAAATCACCTTGTAAGGGACCCCAACGATCCGAATGACACCAGGTGGGAATACACATACAATGAAAGGCTTTTCGCATACAAGGTGCCTGGAATTAGCAAGATATTCAACCAGATTGATACTATCGCGGAAAAGCTTGCCGAAACTCCGTACAGCAGAAGGGCGCAGGCGGTAACCTGGAAGGTATGGGAGGACAACGACTGCTATGACCCGGCCTGTCTCCAGAGTTTCTGGTGCAGAATAATCGAGGTCGAAGGCAAGAACTATCTTAACGCCAACATCAGATTTCGCTCGAACGACGCCTACAAGGCCGCATTTATGAACATGTTCGCACTTATCCAGCTCCAGAAAATGATAGCAGACAAAATTGCCGCTAAAACGGGCAAGGAAATACTGCTCGGCAGATATGTCCATATAGCCGACAGCTATCACATCTATGGAGCATACTTCAACGAGTTCAGGGAACGCTTCATCAAAGGCCTCGACTCAAGGGATTTCGAGGGCCGCACATTCAGATACAAGGATGTCAAGGACATCATGGACGAGGCGCGCCCCGTGATCATGGAAAAAGTCAAAAACATGTAATGTGGAATGCCTGTGTTAGGGACTGTTATATAATAAGTGCTACATTTGCTGGCAGTTATTACCTAAAATCCCTACAGTTTAATAACCATGCTGATTTATTCAGGATTGATGGGGAAATTAAGAGCGGCAAGGATTTCGCGTTGCTTCTTTGAGATTTCGCCAAGGACTGAAGTGCCATCTTCCGAGTAGAACCTGCGGAG
>CAIQLG010000601.1 GCA_903872565.1 uncultured Lentisphaerota bacterium
AAACCCGCGCTCCGTTGGGGAAGAGAACCGCGGGTTCGAAAACCCGCCCTCAGTTGGGGAAGAGAACCGCGGGTTCGAAAACCCGCGCTCCGTTGGAAAACTAGACATTAAGATTCCTGGAACAACTCAATAAATATATAAATTTTATCGGAGAGAAAATTATGAAATCATGTTGTGATGAGAAAAGAAGTTCCGATGTGCGCGAAAATGTTCGGAAATCCTATGGAAAAATAGCGCAGGGTGAAAATCTGAGCTGTTGCTGTTCGTCCGGAAAAAAGGATGTCAATCCTGCGAAATTCGCAAAAACAATTGGATATTCCGCAAGTGAACTTGCATCTTTGCCGCAAGGCGCGAACATGGGCTTGTCCTGCGGGAATCCAACTGCCGTCGCCTCGCTGAAACACGGTGAGACCGTTCTCGATCTTGGAAGCGGCGGCGGATTCGATGTCTTCATCGCCGCGGAAAAAGTCGGGAAAAAAGGCCGCAGCATTGGCGTTGACATGACTCCAGATATGCTCTCGAAGGCAAGAAGGAATCTGGAAGCGTTTAAAAAAAGGACCGGGCTGGACAACGTCGAATTCCGTCTGGGCGAGATAGAGCATCTTCCCCTCGCGGACAATTCGGTAGATGTTGTGATTTCGAATTGCGTCATAAATCTTTCTCCGGAAAAACAGCAGGTATGGAGTGAAATCGCAAGAGTTCTGAAAAAAGGCGGGAGAGTTGCCGTTTCGGATCTCGCATTGTTGAAACCTCTGCCTGAATCCGTCAAGAAATCCATCGAGGCGCTTGTGGGCTGCGTCGCAGGAGCCGTTCTCGTGAAAGATACGGAAAAAATGGCGAAGTCTGCAGGACTAAAAAAAATAAAAATCGAAATCAAATCCGAGTACATAGACAAGATGTCGGGATGGAATGATGCCCTATACAAGACGATAATAAGGGAACTGCCCAAGGGCGAAAGGCTGAGCGATTATGTGACAAGTCTTTACGTTTCAGCTGAGAAATAGGAATAAACATGGAAAAACTTATAACAACATTTCCCAACAAGGAAGAGTTTGGGAAAACCGTTTCTCTCTTGAGTGAAATAGGGATCAAATACGATATTATTTCTCCTGGTGCGGCTTACTCGAAAGTCGGAATTTCCTCGGCAGTTGTTGATGCCGAAGACATGCGCCTGATCTCAGAAAGGAAAAGCATAGACTTCATCTGCAGTGGCTGGGTTGATTATCGTCCATCGGCTATCAAAGTGCCGGACACGGCGCCTGCTTCATTCAAGGAAGAAGTTCTCACGGAATCCGCGATAATGGTTCTTGCGCCATGCGTGGCTGACTATAAGAAACTGCGCCTTATTGTCCACACGTCATCCAACATAGAGGCCTCATTCCCGTATTTGAATTCAGAAATTCCTACGGGATCCTATACCCGCGATACAGAGACTTTCACATTCATGGACGGATACAGGATGATTTCTTTGTATGGGCACAGGATTACAGTGGCGAAGACGGATGACATAGTTGACACCTGGAGAGTACTCGAAAAAATCAGGTGTCTGGTCAACGATATCTGGAGTCGGCGTGCCCAGATCCAACCATCCTATGAACTGAAGAAAAAGCCGCCCGCCCTCGAGATATACAAGCGACTTCCAGGAACAAACTGTGGGACATGCGGACAAAAAACCTGCATGGCGTTCGCCGTGTTTCTGTGGAACGGCGAATCTCATCCGAGCCAATGCAAGCCGATCTTTGGAGGAGAACATAGCAATCTTAAGGAACCGCTAATGGCGATATGCGCAGGACTTGGAATTGCGGAGTCGGAAGAAATATAACGGAGCGGATTCAAATGAAAAGAGCAATTATTGATTCAACAAAATGTAAATCCTGCAAGGTGTGCGAGGTCGAGGCGAAATGCTCGATGAATGCGCCGTTCAGGGAATCGCCTGACCAGAAGCCGTGGATTGATTTTTACATGTGCTCTGGATGCATGAAGTGCAAAATTATTTGTCCGAATGGGGCGGTAAATGAAATAATCCAGCCGTGCAACGGAAAAGGGAAACTCGGCTGGTAGTCAAATTAGCTGGTGGTCTAATTACAAGTAAAAAACAATGGAGGCAAAAAATGTCAAACACCAATGAGAAGGAAAAAGGAGTACTTGCGGCGATCTGGGAATCTATGACTAAGACAGGGGGCTGTTGCGGATCTGGAGAAGATTGCGGTTGTAACTCTTCGCCCGACAAAGACAAGGCGAAAAACGAAAAGAAGAATGAAAATTCAAGAAAATCAAAATAACTCCAATTATAAAGACATTGCGGTTCTGTCAATTGTCCCAGTGCTTGTCGCATTGTTAATCATTGCGAGCTGGGCTCTTGCCTACTGGAAAATCGGACCTCACTTCATAAATGCCGGGCTTGCGATCTTCGCCACAGTATTCGGCGGTTTTCAGAGATTTATTGTCGGATTCAAGGATATTTTTAATCGCAAGATTACGGTCAATGTATTTGTTGCTGTGGCGCTGATTGCCACTCTTGCCATCGGAGAGTTCAGACCCGCGGCGATCATTGTATTCATAATGGCAGTTGCCGGAGCGTTGGAGTCCTACACATTGGACAAGACAAAAAAAAGTATTCTGGCTCTCCTTGATTTCGCCCCTAAAATGGCGATTGTCCGTAGAGACGCAGAAGAGGTAATAGTGCCTGTCTCTGAACTTCGGGCGGGTGACATCGTCGTGGTCAAGCCTGGTGCGCGAATCCCGGTGGACGGTGTAGTGACCGCCGGTGCAAGCAGTGTCAATCAGGCTCCGATCACAGGCGAATTTATGCCGGTCGAGAAATTCCCCGGAAGCACTGTGTTCAGCGGAACACTTAACGAGTCGGGACGGCTCGACATCCGCACGGAAAAGGTCGGGGAAGGAACAACGCTGGCGAAGATAGTGCATCTGGTACAGGAGGCGCAGGGGACTCGTGCGCCTATCCAGAATCTTGCGGATCGTTTTACAACCTGGTTTTTGCCTCTGGTAATATTGCTTGCGATTTTAGCATTTTTCACATCAGGAAATATAAAGGTCGCTGTCTCCGTCCTTCTTGTGGCGTGTCCCTGCGCATTTGCCATTGCCACGCCGACAGCGGTGACTGCGGGAGTCTCTAATCTGGCTCGGAAGGCGGTTCTCATCAAGGGCGGTATTTTCCTTGAGCTTGGACATAAGATTGATCACCTTCTCGTGGACAAAACAGGAACTTTCACTTTTGGCAGACCCAAGTTGGTGGAAATCGTTGCTTTCAATGGAGCGAGAGAGGAGGAGGTTCTTCAGATGGCCTGCATTGCCGAAAAATATTCCGAGCACCCACTGGCACGATCAATTCTGTTGGCCGGTAAAGAACGTAAACTTGAGATTCACGATCCGGAGCATTTTGCGAGTGCAACCGGAATGGGAGTTGAAGCGAAATGGAACTCCGTGAAGATTCTGGTCGGGAAAAATACATTTCTTAAAGATGCAGGTGTCCCGCTGAATTCCCGTGTTGCTGATGAGGTCGCACATCAATCAGAAAAGGGACGCACCGCCGTTTTGGTGGCCGTCAACGACAAGGCAATAGGCATGCTGGCGATTGCCGATGAAATCCGTCCCGAGATTGCGGAAACAATCCGATCTCTAAAGTCTCTCGGGGTAAAAAGAATTACGATGCTGACCGGCGATCATCCTCAAGTGGCTGAAGCTGTGGCAAAAGAAATTGGCGTTGATGATTTTCAGGCGGAACTGCTTCCAGAGCAGAAGCAGGATTTTGTAAGGAAAATGCAATCCGAGGGCCATGTCGTAGGAATGATAGGTGATGGAATCAACGATGCTCCTGCACTCGCATTGGCAGACGTGGGCATCGCCATGGGGGCGGCTGGAACGGATGTCGCGATAGAAACTGCTGACGTAACTCTGATGAATGACAACATCTCGGGGGTCGCAGATTTCATATGGATGTCGGGAAAAGTCCTCCAACGGATCAAATTAAACATCTTTTTTTCCATGGTTTACAATGTGATCGGATTGACCCTCAGCATGATAGGGCTGATGACACCGGTCATTGCCGTCATCTTCCAGGAGGCGGGTTGCGTAACCGTCGTCTTCAGTTCAACGCTTCTGCTTTGGTCAAAATATAAAAACACATAGAGGAGGGAACAAATCTATGCAATGAACGCTGCTGTTGTAGGTAAATAGACAAAGGGGGATCACGATGAAAAAAGTAAAAGGCAAGACAGAAACCAAGAAGGATTCAGGAATTGTTCCACAGAAATCCACAAGCAATGCAGATGAGAATTTAAAGAGATTGGTCTGTTCTGGAATATTAAAGGAGTTTGTAAGGGATAACAGTGGAGCCTGGGATCACCAGGGATGGCTTGATTTATGTGATAAGATTTCAAAGGAGGGCTACGCTCCTATTGATTTTGATCAGGTCGGCCTTGCTCTTGAAAATGAAAGAACAGATTATTCAAACAAATTAATTATTTAAACCACAGGAGATGTATTATGGACAGCGACAAAAATGGAAATGCCGGTGAAATTAAGGAAACTGATTCAGGATGTGGGCCCGGATGCGACTGCGGAAAGCCCGCCGGGAACAACAAGATTAAGACTATTGCTATTCTTATTGTTGTGCTTGCAGTATGCGGAATCTTTATCTACAAGGCAACAACGACTTCGGCATCAAAACAGACGAACATGAATGTTTCAGCCTCAAGCGGATTTAAGACCCCGGTTTCAAGTGAAAAGACTGACACGTCTGCAACAAGTGTTCAGCCTGCGGTAAAATCATCGGATGCTGCTGTTACAGATAAGGTCACCCCTGACGCCAAAAAATCGGATACCCCCGTTCCAGGAAAAAATGATCCTAAAAACGAAAACTCGACAGCAACACCATCTGCAGAGACTCAGCAACCTGCTGCAAAAGCCACCGAAGACAAAAAAATGTTAGGTGATTTTTTAGACTCTTTCAGTTCTCTGAACAAGATGGCTGTGAACCAAGATGTTGTATTTATTCTTATTCCCGACAAAGATGATACAACCGTTAAAAAAGAGACGTCTGACGCTGTAACTGCTGCGGAAAAAACCCTTAAAACAAAGAGTGTTACCATAGGATTGTACACATTGAAGACAGATTCTACTGATTATCCTGTTATTAGCAAACAGGTTGAAGCTCCCGGTATTCTGGTGGCAGTCAAAGGAAAAGGCATGGTGGGAGTTTCAGGGGAAATAACGGAAGAAAAAATCATCCAGGCATTTGTTGCATCTTCAAGTGCCGGAGGCTGCGGTCCATCCTCAGGTGGTTGTGGTCCGGCGACACCAGGCTGCGGTCCATAAAGGAAAAAGCAGATGCTTCAAAATATTACAAAAGCCCTGCAGGACGTTTCTTCCGAGCCTCTGGGACTGCTCTTCGCCTTGATACTCGGACTGCTCAGCGCTGCCACAAGCGCCTGTTGCACTATTCCCGCCCTCGGAATACTCGTAGGGTACTCTGGAACTAGAGCGGACGATGATCGTAAGTCGGTCTTCAAGTCAGCGCTGCTGTTTACCCTGGGGACCATTATATCTCTGATGATAATTGGTCTGATCGCGGGTTTTCTGGGGCAGGTTGCCCAGAACGCATTGGGCAAATATTGGAAACTATTCGCCGGAATTGTGGCGATAATATTTGGTCTTGCATCTTTAAAACTTCTCCCATTCAATCTCTCTATAAATAGCAAAAAGATGAAGATGACTGGCTCAGGAATATTTATGAACACCCTGGCCGGTCTAGTGATGGGAGGAATTGTCGCGGTAAGTTCATTGCCCTGCAATCCGGGGATATTTATTGTACTTGGGGCGGCGATTCTGCAGGGAAAAGTAATATGGGCCACGCTTCTGCTTGCGATGTTCGCAATTGGATTCAGTCTTCCTCTGGGCGCTATTCTTCTGGGTATTTCATTGGGTAAAACCAGTCTTTTGGCAAAAGGTGCCGACACAACAGTCAGATGGATATCAGGAATTGTTCTATTGGCTGCAGGATTTTATTTTCTAATCAAATTTTAAACAAACAAGGAGAAAAACGTTATGCAAACTGAGATTGAAGGAGGAGTGAAGCATGACTGAAAGCCTGATAAAAAAACTGTCGTTTCTTGACCGCTATCTGACGCTCTGGATTTTTCTTGCCATGTTTATCGGTGTCGGCTGGGGGTATCTCTTTCCTGGGATTGGCGGATTCTGGAAACATTTCGAGTCGGGCACCACCAATATTCCCATCGCCATAGGGCTTATTCTCATGATGTATCCGCCTCTTGCCAAGGTGAAATACGAGGAGATGGGCGAGGTGTTCAAGAACTTCAAAGTGCTCGGGCTGTCGCTTGTGCAGAACTGGGTGGTGGGCCCCATACTGATGTTCGTGCTGGCTATTGTTTTTCTGCGGAACTATCCCGAATACATGGTCGGTCTCATCATGATCGGTCTTGCCCGCTGCATTGCCATGGTCATCGTCTGGAATGAGCTTGCAGAAGGCGACACTGAATATTGCGCAGGGCTTGTGGCCTTCAACTCAATCTTTCAGGTGCTGTTCTTTTCCCTTTATGCCTGGGTATTCATTACCGTGCTTCCGCCAATGCTCGGACTGAAAGGCCTTGTGGTTGATATAACCATCGGGCAGATTGCGAAGAGTGTCTTTATTTATCTTGGCATTCCCTTTATCGCAGGAATTACCACGCGCTTCACACTTGTAAATATAAAAGGCAAGAAATGGTATCAGGAAAAATTCATCCCCAAAATCAGCCCGATCACGCTGATCGCATTATTGTTCACGATACTGGTCATGTTCTCGCTCAAAGGTGAACTCATTGTAAAAATCCCCCTCGATGTGCTGCGCATCGCAATACCGCTCCTTATTTATTTTGTAATTATGTTCCTTCTATCATTTTATATGAGCAAAAAAGCGGGTGCCCCCTACGGCCAGAGCGCAACGCTGTCATTCACTGCGGCGTCAAACAACTTCGAGCTGGCCATCGCTGTCGCGGTTGCCGTGTTCGGCATTAACTCGGGAGTTGCCTTTGCCGCTGTCATTGGCCCCCTTGTCGAGGTGCCAGTGCTCATAACCCTTGTTAACGTATCCCTCTATTTCAGGAAGAAGTATTTCAACATTACTAATGGCATGGCCTGATAAAATTAGGAAAAGGGCAGACATAGCCTAAATGTAAATGTGGCGCGGGCATTCCTTCAGATCATCCTTAGTTCCAAAGAATTACGGCATGCCACGCAAGAATATCCGACCTACACATCAAAAGACAATTCCCCTCCCCATACTTGAATTCCCATGGAATGAGTTTAGATTGTCGAAAGATCAAATACGCAGTGAAAAGTTGAAGGAAGGGACATGCAGGCGCGGCTGTGCGCGCAACCTAAATCACGCATGGGCGTGGCAAGTCCGAAACTTGCTCCGCGAATTAGCGGAGTTCCAATATCGAAATCCTAAACAAATAACATACAGTTTATCATGGAAAATTATTATGAAAAAACTTTCTGTGCTCGTAGTTGGAATGGGAAAAAGAGGGAAACATCATGCTGCCGCGTTCAATGCAAATCCGAATTTCCAGGTCACTGGAATTTGCGATATTGATGCTGAAAAACTCAAGTCTGCCGCAGTATCCCTTGGAAATCCGGAATGCGGTTCAGATGCCGCAGCACTGGCGAAAAAAGTCAGACCCGATGTCTTCTGCTTCTGCACAATGCCCCACATCAGGACAGAAATGCTGAAGGCCGCAGTGGACTGCGGAGCAAAACTTGTCGCATTCGAAAAACCCATAGCCCTAAATTCAAAAATCGCTGTGGAACTTAAGGATATGATCGCAAAATCCGGGATAAAAGCTGTCGTCAGCCACCAACACCGGTACGGAGTCCACTACAGAAAAGTCAAGGAGATTGCCGAAAGCGGAATTCTCGGGCGAACACAGATGGTCTATGCGTCAGCCACAGGCTGGATGACACACATGATGAGCCACATGATTGACTATATGCGCTGGTACAATGGAAACGAAGAAGCGGAATGGGTCATCGGACAAGCCTCCGGGAAATCAAAGTTCTCCGACAATCACCCCTCCCCCGACTATATAACTGGGATGATCCAGTTCGCAAACGGCGCGAGAGGAATTGTCGAATGCGGAGCAGGCGCGTCAGACCAGCCTGAAGTCGCAAAATGGTGGGGCAAGAACAGGATATGCATCCAAGGCACAACAGGATTCGCGGAAGTCCTGACAAACGGCGGATGGCGCGCTGTGACAAAAAACGGTATTTCATCCGGCGAAGGGGCGATGAACTACGACCTCGATATGCCTCCATACATCCAGGAGATGGCAGACTGGCTAAATGGGGGAAAAATTCATCAGTGCAATTTCGACAACGCGTTCAAAGGTTGCGAGATCGTGAATGGAATAATGAGATCTGCAATACATGGAGGACAGGTGAAACTGCCACTTGCAGGGGTGATGGACGAGCTCGCCGAGCTGAAGGCCAAACTTGCGGACAGCACGGCCATAGCAAACTCCTTCAACAAGGCGGAATTCCCGGGTTGTGTATGAATGGTGCTTAGGCCTCTCCTGCGTGATTCCCAAAAGTAGGTCTGGCTTTGACAAAGCCAGACATGCCGGGTCTCATCGAGACGCCGGCCTACTACGGCAAACTTGTCATACGTAATCGTAATTCCAAAAAGTAGGTCCGGCTTCGACAAAGCCAGACATGCCGGGTCTCATCGAGACGCCGGCCTACTACG
>CAIQLG010000602.1 GCA_903872565.1 uncultured Lentisphaerota bacterium
CGGACACTTAAATCCTTCTGCCCATCTTATGGCAGACAGATATTGTACACAGGCAGATTCCGTGCTAAATTTCTGTTCAAGTTCCAATATTGTTTTGGGGTAGTTTTCCATATTGATACACTACCCCTTGTGTTACTTTAGTCAAGGGGATACCCCAGTAAATTTTTTATACGAACGAATTTTCCACATACAGCAGATTGCCTAAAATTAGGCCAAGTCTCGCTGAGACTGGCATTTTTGTGGCGGCTTCATTGAACCAACGATAACTCTACAAGACAAATTCACGATTTACAAATCTGACCTTCTTCTTTGGAGGGACGGTCCCGAGACGCCAACGCCCGGGATCTTCGACTTCCACGCCGTCCGCTCGTGGTCGGGGTGCCCCAGCCATACGGCGAGGCAGGTAACCCGACCCTCCAGCAACGGTTTCTGGAGTAAAACTGACGCATTACACTATTGCCATTAATAATAAAATTACATGTCTTGACTTTTGACGTGTTGCAAGGATATTCTAGTGCGCAAATGTTTATATATACCTAATTCAAAGTTGGTTGTAAGGAATAACGTATGACACAGGACGAAGACCATCTGAGGTTGCTCTCGATATTCCATTACGTTGCTGGCGGGTTGGCAGGCCTGTTTGCCATGATCCCGTTAATCCACCTACTCATCGGGCTGTTTATAATCTTTGCATCTCAGAAGTTTGATGGAAAAGGAGCCCCTCCTCCGGCGTTCATCGGATGGATATTCGTCATCATTGCCACTGTGTTCATTACACTAGGATTGACCTTCGCAGCATTTATTCTGACTGCCGGGCGATTCTTGGCAAAGCGGAAACATTACCTGTTCTGCCTTGTGATGGCGGGAGTCGAATGCATGTTCATGCCCTTTGGTACGGTGCTTGGCGTTTTTACGATCATTGTGCTGATGAGAGAGCCCGTCAAGCAACTTTTCGCAAACAATGATCCTTTAAATCCAAGCACTTTAAAGTTGTAGCCATGGCCGCCTGCCCTGCCCAGCTTCTGCGGATAAGAGTGCCAGCCGAGAACGCCACCAACATCCGCCTGCGCAAAGGAGCTACGGCGAGACATGCGGAGGCGACTATATCTTACTCGATGCAAAAGCCAAGTGCCTTGGCCTTTCCTGGGATCGCCTAGCGTCTGCTTGGGTACCGACCAGGCGGTCGGCGCTCCCGGACAATATGCAAGACGGCGCACTTTGATAAAATAATTTCATAAACTACTTTATAGTAGAATGTCACTAAGTTAAGCCAAGTAACGCGGGGTACCACCCCGCGACTTTCCTCGGGGAGATTCCCCGAGTTACTCAAATTCAGGCTTAACTGAGCAACATTGACTTTATAGTATTGAAACTAAGGACAGGACAATGGAAGCAGACCTGAAAGCGAACAGTGGACAAAATCCTTCAACTGGGTGGATTACTGTAGTAATCTTTCCAATCATCTGCCTGTCCTTGTATTTCGGAGCTCCTTGTCTCTTGATTTATCCATTCGTGAAAATCACTGGTGAACTGCCACCAACCATTGATACAATGTTTAAACCTATTGACTGGCTGGAGCAGAATTCCGAGTCATACAGAAAATATATTATCTGGCAATCAGAGTTGCTCTATGGATCAGCGGACGATGAGGGTTGTGGGATGTAGAAGGAACTTAAACGGCTTCGCCGAAACTTCTTTCGGAACGCCAGCATCCTAATGGCTTTTTGCCGGCAGCGTCACAGCTCCCGTCCCCAAGTGGGGGTCGGGAATGCCGGAGATCCTTGGCAAAATACATTTTCCTATACGATAAATTTATCCCGGAGGGATTACAGCTATTAGCCGGGTGGTTATAGTTTTTCATTTAAATAAATTCACATTGTGAATTTATTTTTCATGAAAAACTATAACGTAAGAACTGTAATCCTTTGATACGGATACAAAGCTGTCCAACATTTTCCCTTCCGTGCCTATCCGAGTAATCCGTGGGCAGATAATCCAGCAATCCAACAATCCCTCTTCTAACAACGATTTCCTCCATATAATTCCCGAAACGCATTGAAAATTTCTCCTTTAAGATTAGATTCTTGATTCGTATTTTAACAAAAACTTTCAGGATTGGTCTTATGCTCTCGGACAGGAACTACTATGGCAACCCGATAAGGGAGAAACAGAACTCCACACACATGAGTTTCGTTGCGATGCTCATTCTGGCGAATGTCGCAGTCTATATACTTCAGACTTTTCTTCCCCCTGTCGAAATCCCGGTCAGCACCCCGGACGGCATGCAGATTATGAAAACCGATAAAATTTCCGAATCCTTCTCCCTGGTGTCCACGGCCGTCAGAAGCGGACAGATATTCCGAGTCTTCACATATATGTTCATCCACGGGGGCTTTGGGCACATACTGTTCAATATGTGGGGACTCTATCTTTTCGGCTCGCTCCTGGAATCAAAAATAGGTTCCATGCGATTCATCTCTCTATATTTTCTTAGCGGCCTTCTCGGGGCGGCATTCTGGCTTTCATTCAACTGGAGCAGTCCGATTCCATGTATTGGCGCGAGTGGCGCCCTTTTCGGAGTCATAATAGCGACGGCAATGTTTTTCCCGGACCTTCAAATAATGCTGTTGATCCCTCCCATCCCGATGAAGCTCAAGACTTTCGCCGTGGTCTATGTCGTCGCGGAAATATTCTTCGAAATGACAAGCATAGACGGGGGAATCGCCCACATCGTACATCTCGGTGGCGGCCTGGGCGGATATATTTTTGTCGCGTTGTTCTGCAGGGGGGGAACGACCGGGATTGGCTCCTTCTTCAAAAGACAGAATGACAGGCTGGATAAAAACCTGAATTCGGAAGGATGGTCCATCAAGGCAGAGTCGGTCTCACAGAAAGAGCTTGACAGATTGCTTGACAAGATATCGGCTCAGGGCATCAACAGCCTTTCCGAGGAGGAGATGGAGACACTGAGGCGCGCAAGAGAAGAAATGAAATCGAGAGAATGAGATATGAAGTCAATAGATTCCAAAACAATAGTGTGGCTGTGTAGCGAGGCGGTCCCGTTCGCCAAAAGCGGTGGACTGGCCGATGTTTCCGGAGCGCTTCCGACAGCACTTGCCGCCAGAGGCCACAACGTATTTGTGATAATGCCATACTACCCTAAACTGATGGGCGACTACAACTGGAAGCTGAAAGTCCGACATGCCAACCTCGGAGTTCCTCTTGGAACGAAAACACGATGGGCGCAGATCCTGGAGCTTAAATTCAGCGACAGGCTGACCTTCCTGTTCATTGAGCATCACGACTATTTCGACAGGCCGGAGCTCTACGAATCGGGAGGCAGGGACTTCAGCGACAACGCCGAAAGATTCATCTTCCTTTCAAGAGCCGCAATGCAGGCTATACTCGCGCTTAAACTGAAGCCCGACATAATCCACGCCAACGACTGGCACACTGCACTTGCATGCGTGTATCTTAAAAGCCATCTCTACAAGGATCTGCCCAACTTCTCGAAGTGCGCGTCGGTACTCACAATACACAACATCGCCTACCAGGGCAACTTCAGCAAGTCGCTCATCCAGCTCACCGGCCTCGGATGGGAATATTTCAATTTCCACTGCCTTGAATTCTACGACAACATCTGCCTTCTAAAAGGTGGGATAATGATGGCGCACATGCTAAACACGGTGAGCCCCGCATACGCCCTCGAGACTTTGTCCCCTCAGTTCGGGTTCTCGCTTGACTCTCCGTTGAGGGAAAGGGCGTTCCACGGCGCCTACCGCGGAATCCTTAACGGCATTGACACGGAAAACTGGAATCCTGAAACCGACAACCTGATCCCGAAAAATTTCTCGGACTCCGACATGAGCGGCAAAAAAATCTGCAAAAAGGCTCTCCAGAAGGAATTTTCGCTTCCCATAAGCACAAGCACGCCACTCCTCGGCATAGTATCAAGGCTCGCATACCAGAAAGGCATCGATGTTTTCGCTTCCGCAGCGGAGGAAATGCTCAAATACGATGATGTCCAGTTCGTGATCCTTGGAACGGGAGAGCCCTGGTTGCAATCCAAACTCCAGCATCTAGCAACAACTTATCCTGCGAAATTCGCAGTGAGAATAGGCTTCAGCGACAAGACCGCCCACATGATCGAGGCGGGAAGCGATTTATTTGTAATGCCTTCCAGATACGAGCCTTGCGGCCTCAACCAGATGTACAGCATGCGATATGGGACAGCTCCAATTGTGCGTGCGACCGGCGGGCTTGACGACACGGTCAAGAACTTCTCCGCGGAAAATCCCGGCGATTCTACCGGCTTCAAATTCTGGGAACTGTACCCGCAGGCACTCCTCGGCACAATGAGATGGGCCGCATCAGTATTCAGAGATCAGAAGAAATCCTTCGCCAAAATGCGCGGCAATATGATGAAGCAGGACTTCTCCTGGGACAGCACCGCATCAAAATACGAAGAACTGTACGAAGATGCAATTAATAGACTTTGATTATTGCCTGCCAGAAAATCTCATAGCACAGAAACCCGCCGACAGACGGGAAGACTCGAAAATGCTCGTCCTGCACGCCAGCACCGGAACCTGCGAAATTCGCAAATTCCCGGACATCGCCACCTTTCTGCAGAAAGGCGACTGCATCGTCGTAAACAATTCGAAAGTCATCCGGGCAAGAATATTCGGAATAAAGAAGGGCACCGGCGCTAGAATCGAAATTCTACTCGTCAAGGAACTTGACAAGGCGCAAAAACACTGGGAATGCCTTGCGAAACCCGGGAAACGGCTTAAACCCGGAACGGAAATCGAACTCCTCAAACGCGAATCTGATCTTGCCTCTGGAATCACAGCAGAAGTTGAAAGTGTTTGCGAATACGGCACTTATGGCATTAAATTTCTGTCGGAACATGGATTGGATGCGATTCTCGCGGAAACTGGACACATCCCCCTGCCCCCATATATCAGACGGAAAGACGCGGATGCCGATCATGACCGCTACCAGACTGTCTATGCATCGGATCCAGGATCGGTCGCCGCACCCACCGCCGGGCTTCATTTCTCGAAGGAAATCCTTGCGGAATTCGCAGGAATCGGCATTGGAAAGGCGGAGTTGACACTGCACGTTGGACCGGGAACCTTTCTCCCGGTGTCAAACGAAAACATTGCAGAGCACAAGATGCATTCGGAAAGTTTCAGCCTTAATGAAAAAAATGCCGAAATCATAAATTCCACTAAGAAGTCCGGGGGAAGAATTCTCGCCGTAGGCACCACGACGGTTAGAGTTCTCGAGACATGCGCAGATGAAAACGGTCATGTTTCCGCACGCCAGGGAGAGACGGACATTTTTCTCCGTCCGCCATATCGGCCACGAGTTCCTGACATGCTTCTTACAAATTTTCATCTACCGAAAAGCACTCTGCTGATGCTCGTAAGCTGTTTCGCCGACAGGGAGAAAGTGCTTGCGGCTTATGAACTTGCGAAATCCGCAGACTTCAGGTTCTACAGCTACGGCGACTGCATGCTGGTGATATAATGCGAATCATATCTCTGTGCTCTTTTTAAATAACTCAGTGATTTCAGCGCACAGTCCTCTATGTCCTCAGTTCTGTGGGCATGTCCTCCCTGTCCTCGTGCGCCGTTTTTCAGAGAAGACATGCAGACTTTGAGGACGGCTAGAAAATAGTACATGTAGGGCAGTCGGAGTATTATTGGCAATGAAAGATAAATTGAGGTTCTTTCCTTGAACTCGCCTAAAGACAAATGTATATTTCTCCTATAAATATTATTGAGAATTTTCACATGATCACCAAGGTTCAGAAGTGGGGTAATAGCCTGGCAGTACGTATCCCCCGCACAATAGCTGAAGATACGCATTTAATATCTGGAAAATCTGTGGACATGGCTGTACACGATGGACAAATAATAATTGCACCATCTCATCATCGGCAATATAAACTTAACGAATTGTTATCAGGTGTCACGTCCCGCAATAGACATGCTGAAATTTCCACCGGTAATACTTCAGGGCGGGAGGGTTGGTAATGTCTAATTCCTACTGCCCAAAACGCGGAGACATAATTCAAGAGCTTGGATTGGAACGCCAGGAAAGCATCTTTCTGCTGTGAACTGCCCACAGAAACAATCCATGAAATTCTTAACAAGCTTGGCACACTGATTGACAATGATTAGTGTCATTGTAAAATTCTAATAAAACGGCATTTTGTTCTTCATATGTATGGGTGTATGGGGAATTGATTGGAAGCCATGGCAAAAACATCATGAAATCAGAAATTCAATGATAAAGGGAGTAAACTATGAGTGAGAAAAAAACTGAAAGAGAAGCGGTTTTCACTACGATAGTCGGGGGGCGCCCGCCGGGCTGCGGAACATCCGTCGGGGAAATCCCGAGGGGGATAGAAATTCTCGTTAAGAAGGCCTCGGTGGATCCCGAATTCAAGGAAATACTATTAAGGAACCGCACCGGAGCCGCTGCGGAAATAGGACTCGAACTGAATCCATCGGAAAGGGCTATAATCAATGGGATTCCGGAAATGCAGCTTCGAATGATCATCGAAAAAACGAAGATCGAGCCAAGGCAGCGTCCCGCATTCCTCGGGAAAGCCGCCGCGCTTATGATTGTCGCACTCGGAGCAACGGCTCTTACTGGCTGCGAGGAGAAGTTTGGAGGAAGCCGTCCTGACATACCTAAGGAAAAACTAAACGCGCCGCAGAATGCGACCGAGGACAAGCAGAAGAATGAAACGCCAGTTGACATGAGAACTGAAGGCGGCAGCCGCCCCGACAAGCCAGTAAAGAAATCAGAACCGAAGGAAGAATGAGAATAAAGTGTCAAAGTATCAGAGAGTCAAAGTGTCAGAGTCCTTCCTGCTCGTAATTTCCGAGCACGAGAACGAGTACGACTACGAGAACGAGTCTTTGTTGTTGAGGAAACCCGATATATGGCTCAACATTAATTATTAATTACTGTTTCTCTCTGACACTCTGACACTCTGACACAGTTATTTTCCATAGGAAAATGACGATGACTCTCTGACACTAAAAAACATAAAAAGATTAGAATTAAGGATTAACACACACCATGGCCGACATCACGTTGTTGAATCTAAACATGCTTTTCATGCGCTACGGCGAGGAGATCGAGCGGGAGGCGCACGTCCCGCTTGGATGCCTTTATCTCACAAGGGCGCTCGAGGATGCAGGGTATGATGTTGATTTCAGAGACTACCAGACTGCACCGTTTGATGATCCTTTCGACATGGAGAATCTGCTTTCCTTCCTGAAAAATCCCGCGCCGGTCATTGGTCTCTCCTGCATGGCGAACCTCCTGCCTTTCACAATCATGGCGATAAGGGCGATCAAGGAACGTTATCCGGGGCATACCGTTGTCCTGGGCGGAGTCGGGTCAAAAGATGTTGAAGACAAGATACTCAGGAAATTCCCCTGGATTGACATCGTCTGCCGCAGTGAAGCCGAAAGATCCGGGATAGAACTTATGAAGACCCTGACTGAGAAAGGGAATATTTCCAAGGTGAAAGGAATTTCATACAGGGATGGTGCAGAGATCCGCCACAATCCAGACTGCGAGAGGATAAAAAACTTGAACAGCATCCCATTTCCCGCGTTCCACAAGATTGATCTCAAGAAGTATGCCGGTTATGGAATGATGACAAGCCGCGGATGTCCATATCCCTGCACTTTCTGTTCCGTCGCGCCAGTCTGGAATCTCGAAAGCTATTCGAGAAGCCCGAAGAACATCGTTGACGAAATGAAATTTCTGCATCAGGAGGCGGGGGTTGACCTTTTCCTTTTTCAGGACGAATTTTTCGTTTCCGGCAAGAAGCACGTGACAGATTTCTGCCGGGAACTCACAAACACCGGGCTCGGGTTGGAATGGAAGGCCTTTGGCCGAGTCAACCTCATGGACGAGGAGATGATGAAAGCCATGGCCGACTGTGGATGCCTGGAGCTTCGTTTCGGCATTGAATCCGGCTCTGAAAAAATTCTCAAGATGATAAAGAAGGGATTTACCGCAAAAGAGACTCTTGAGCTTATACCAAGGGCGATTGACATTTTCCCGAGAGTGGACACTTTCTACATATGGGGATTTCCGTTTGAGACAATCGAGGATTTCAACCAGACCCTTTTCCAGATGGTATCCCTGAGGATGATGGGAGCCAGGATTCTTCCCAGCATGCTTTCGCTTCTGCCGCAGACGGAACTTTACAAGGAATGGTGCCAGAAGGTCGAACTTGAATTCTGTCCGTATCTGCTTCCTGAATTCGTGGTCACCGGGCACGAAGTGTGCCGAGGCGGCGAAATTGAAATCCCTGAAAAGTATCAGGAATATTTTAATCTCATAAAGAATAATCCCGATATTTTCTCAGGATTTTTCCATATAGACCTCAAGAACAATATCCTCCCAAAACTTGAATTGATGCAGGAGTTCGGATTTTATCCGATGCCGCAGGGGAAAAAACCCGATGACGGCACGGAAAGCTGTGGCGCGCATTCGCCTCGCACAGCTCCGCATGAACTTGCAACAGGAGTTGAAAAGATTAAGAAATAGAAGATATCAATATCTGAGGATGAGGGCTGGGACTAGGATATAATTTAATCGTTGGATTGAACGTTGAGCGTTGGATGTTGGAAGTACCGGTTAAGCTCAAGTGCAAATAATGCATCAGAGGAATATTGGAATTTTTACTGTAGCCGCCCCCATGTTGGGGGCGAACACGGCCAACATGGCCGTGGCTACAACTAAATGTAACAACAAGGGCTGAAGCGTTACAAATAAAATGGTATCCTCTAAAACCTTATGGAGAAATGCAATGAGCGGGAAAAATATAGTCGGTGGGCGTCTCCCGGGTTGCGGGACATCCGTCGGAAAAATCCCGAGAGGAATAGAAATTCTCGTTAAAAAGGCCTCGGTGGATCCCGAATTCAAGGAATTACCCATAAAAAAACGCGCCGATGCCGCCGTGGAAATAGAACTCGAATTGAATGCTGCGGAAAAGGCGATGCTAAATGTCATTCCGGAAATGCAGATCAGAATGATCATTGAAAGAACCAAGATCGAACCGAGACAGCGCACCGCGTTCCTCGGGAAAGCCGCCGCACTGATGATTGTGGCGCTCGGAGCATCAGTGCTTACAGGATGCGACCAGAATACATCAAAGGGAATCCAGCCAGACAAACCACAAAAGGACACCAAGGTCACTCAGGCTCTCAAAACTGAAACAGCAGAACAAACCCCGACTAATACAGACCCGTCAAAGATGCTGGCACTTCGAATGATGACGGAGCTTTAGAGAAATAAAAAATTTGACTCTTATCAGATAGGCCGGCCGTGATGGCACCGGAACTTTGAACTTAACCGGCTACGCCGGGACTTATGTAGCCGCCTCCATGCTGGAGGCGACACGGCCAACATGGCCGTGACTACAAGTTTCAAGCCATACGGCATTCCTTAGGAAAATACAATTTCCTATACGATGAACTTAGCCGGCTACGCCGGGACTTATGTAGC
>CAIQLG010000603.1 GCA_903872565.1 uncultured Lentisphaerota bacterium
ATGTTTTTTTCTGGAAAATGGATGAAGAAAAGTAGGCGGTGTGATGAAAAGTTTTTTTTGTAATCACAAAAAAAGGCTTTTCGAGCACCGTCTAGCTAAAGATGTCATTGGATACCTCCATTTTTCATATGATACCACAGATAATTTCAATTTCAATTATTGTTGCAGAAGGTTTGGACTCTGCATTTCTGATTACGTTTTCAATAATATCCACACCCCTCATTTCCATAGCTGAAAAACAGTAAAAAATCAAACAAACCATCAAAACAAGAGAGGAACTCTAAATTTATTTTCAATAAAAGTATCTTAAGAATTCATTGATATTGCCAATTGTACATGTATGGTAAATATACATGAATGATATTTAGATAGGCTAGGGATAAAAATGATAGTCCTAGACACATCAGTAATAATAGCTGTCGCCTGCAATGAAGCACATAAGAAAAAGCTTGTAAAGATCGCTTTTGGCCAGGAATTGATTGCTCCTCAATCAGTCCGATGGGAGATTGGGAATGCTTTTTCCTCGATGTTGAGAAGGAGGATGATTACTCTCAATTCCGCATTGTCAGCAATTAAAATATGTTTTTCAATCCCTGTCAGGTACACGGAGGTGGAACTTGATGAATGCTTGAAACTCAGCTCGGAATTCAATATATACGCCTATGATGCATACATTTTGCGGTGTGCCGTGAAATATAGATCTCCATTGCTGAGTCTTGACAAGGGTTTGTTAAAAACAGCAAGTGAAAAAGGTATACAAATATTGGAGGTTTGAAATGAATGTTTACACCTATACGGAGGCGAGACATAATCTGTCAACTGTTCTTGACAAGGCTTATGCCGATGGTGAGGTCAAGATAAAAAGACGCGACGGCAGAGTTTTTGTCCTGAAACCTGAGGAATCAAAAAAATCCCCGCTTGACATAAAAGGCATTGACTTGGATCTGTCTTCCGAAAACATAGTTCAATCCATACATGAATCGAGGCGGAAAGATGATGCTCTCTAAATGGGATATTCCTGTTGCTAAATGAAATTCAGGGGAAATATTATTGTAAACTGTTTAATTTCAGATTTCCTGCCCCATAGTTTCAATAGCTCTGGAGATGTGGGAAAAGGGGTTGTGCCAAAAAAAGGATTACAGCCGGGAAATCTGAATGAAAATCCCCCCCGGGGTGGAATTTTAGACATTATTTATTTTCATAGGATTTCCTAGGGTGAAACAATGTACGGCATGTCGCAATATTTAGATTTTTTTCATATAACCTATTTCAGCATAACGATTTTTCTGATAGAGCTTGTCACAGTCATTCATGTGCTGATGAACAGGCACAACGAGCCTCAGAGCGCGATACTGTGGATGCTCCTTGTCTTCTACCTGCCCGTCCTGGGCATAGCGCTGTACATCGTTTTCGGGATCAACAGGGTCAACACGAGGGGCATGCAGATCAAGCTTGCGAACGAACTTATCCATACACAGGCGAAAAAAAGTCTTCACAAGGCGTTTGCAAGGCACTACAAGGAGCAGAAGAAAAACTTGTTCAATGGCGAAGACGGCAAATACCCTGATTTCCTCTCCGCTCTCGACCGCCTTCTGCCAGATACCCTTCCACTTAAGGGAAACTCCCTGGAACTGCTCCGCGACGGCACAACCGCGTATCCCAGAATGCTGGACGAAATATCCAAGGCCGTAAGCAGCATCCATCTGCAATCCTTCATAATCATGAACGACCATGTAGGAAGGGAAATTCTCGAGGCGCTCGAGGCCAAGGCAAAAGAGGGCGTAGAAGTAAAAGTCCTGTATGACCGTTTCGGCAGTATGAAGGCGGGGCTTCTGTTCAAGTCTTACGGCAGAAAATATGAGAATTTCCAGATTCACCCTTTTGCTCCTCTTTTCAGCTTCAGGATGCCATGGACAGTCCAGCTCAGGAACCACCGCAAGGTTCTCGTCATAGACGGGAAAACTGCATTCATCGGCGGGATAAACATCAGCAGCGACAATGACAGCCGATGGAGCAGAAAGGACAAGTACATCCACGATCTGCATTCCATAGTGCGGGGACCCGCCGTAGGCGAACTTCAGTATTCGTTTATTCGGGACTGGTTCTGTGCGACATCCGCCCACCTGGACGAGATATTGAAGGAAAAATACTTTCCCATTCTCAGCCCGCGCGGGAACTCCGTAGTGCGTGTCGTAGGATCCGGGCCCGGGCAAGCTTTCGAGGCCACCGAGAAAGCATTTATGGCTGCGGTGGCGACGGCAAAAAGGCACATCTGGATAATTACTCCCTATTTTGTCCCTGAAAAATCCTTCTGGAAGGCTCTCTGCACCACCGTGTCAAAAGGAGTCGAGATAAAAATCATTGTTCCGAAAAAGAACAACCACTGGTATGTGCAATACGCCAGCCAGAGCCTTTATCCGGCACTTCTAGAGTCCGGGATCAGGATTTTCGAAAAGGAAGGTTCATTCTCGCACGCCAAGGCCATGCTTGTTGACGGCGAATGGGCATATATGGGTTCAAGCAACTGCGATGTCCGAAGCTTCAAGCTGAACTTCGAACTTGACTTCGCCGTATTCAATGGAAGTTTCATCAACGATCTCCACAGTCAGTTCCTGGACGAGATTTCGAAATCGGAAGAAGTTCGCCTGGAGGATCTGATGGATAAGAAATTCTTCCGCATCCTTCTGGAAAACTTCTGCTCCCTTCTCACCCCGGTACTTTGATCCTAAAAAAAGCAGTTGAATATCCAATAATGAACCCCACTTTGCTCTTCGAGCTACGAGGGGCAGGCATGGAATATCCAATGACGAAGTGAAAACTCGTCCTGCCACGCATTTATTTGGATATTGAAAATTCCGTGTTGGACATTGGGTGTTCAATTAGTAAATCTGAATTCAAATCAGGCAATAGAGTAGGG
>CAIQLG010000604.1 GCA_903872565.1 uncultured Lentisphaerota bacterium
CAAGTCAGAAGGCAAGGAGATTGGCCAGCTCTGGGATCTGCCGTTTGCAGTAGAGGTCAAGCCCGAGCTCCTGACCTACGGTGGCGCCAACGTGCTGGCCGTCCGCGTGCACAATGCCGTTTCAAATGGCGGCATCTGGCGGCCAGTGCTGGCACAAGCAAAAGAGGAGAAGTGATTTATGAAATATCTGTTTATTGACCGCAAGCATGTGCAGATGATTGACGGTATCCGGCAGGTGTTTCATCAGCCGGTGAAAGACTCCGCCCCGATCATCGCGCCCGAGCGGCCCTGGGAGGATAACCGGGTGTGCGGTGGTGGCGCCCCGATCTGGGATGCGGAGCGAGGCGTCTGGTGCCTGTGGTATTCAGGCGGTGCCGTGAATTTGCCCCTTTACGCCGAATCACGCGATGGCCTGAACTGGGACAAACCTGCCTTGGGCCGGGCCCCATGGAACGGCTCCACCGCCAACAACATCGTCTACGATTGCAAGGCCACCGACCCCGAGCACGACTCCAACATCCCCCACTCGTTGATGGTGCGCGATGACCGTGAAAAAAATCCTGCCCGCCGATTCAAGGGGTTTTCCTGGATTCGCGAAACGGCCAATGCCTTAACGACGGGCTCGTTTCTAATCCCATTCACCTCCCCCAACGGCATGGACTGGACAACACTGGCCGGTGCTGACCGGATTCCCTGCGAGGACACCAAGTGCCTGGCTTACGATTCGCTTAAAAAACTGTTTGTCGCCACGGTTAAAGGGTTTTCAGGCTGCGGCGTGAAACGCCACGGGGTGATGGAACTGGGCCGGATGGTCTACCTCTCCCTGAGTAATGACTTTCGCACGTGGACGGAGCCGGAGCTGATATTCTGGGGCGACGAAATTGACCGTGAACTCGGCGCGAAGCGGATCGAAGAGGCCGTCCGCGACCCTAACCGCCGGGCTCCTCTGACGGTGAAGCCGGAACAATATTTCACCGACATCTATTGCATGCCGGTCTTTGTCTACGAGGATCTTTACCTGGCCTTGCCAGTTCTGTTCAACCAGTCCGGCCGCTACTTTGCGCCCTCTGGCGAGACGAACCAGGATGGCATTCTGTATCCGACCCTCGCCGCCAGCCGCGACTTGCGCTCCTGGGACAGGCTGAGCCGGGCACCGTTCATCCCACTCTCTCCATTGTCGAACAGACAGCTCTTCGACCATGGAATGATCTTTGCCGCTCCACCCGTGGTTCACGGAAACGAACTATGGTTCTACTACAACGGGTGCCGGTCCACCCATGTGACCCCCGAGGCCATCGAACAGGCGGGGATGAATACAACTCCGGGTGAACCTGATACTGCCATATTCATGGCGCGCCTGCGTCTGGACGGTTTTGCTTCTTTACAGGCCGGGAACGAGCCGGGCATCGTTTTGACCAAACCACTGAACGTGACCGGTTCCACGCTGAAGATCAACGTTGATTCGGCGCAGGGCGAACTGAAGGTGGAGCTCCGAGACGCGCTCACAGGACGGGCGATCCCTGGATATGGCATGGGCGACTACAGGGGCAACCGCGTCGTGTGGTCGGAAAACGGCAAGCGCGGGACTCTGCGCATCGGACCTGGCGCCCGGTTCGAGGACGATCCGGAGCAGGACGACACTCTGCCCATATCGGAGGACAATACGAATTTGACGGTGCGCTGGAAAGATGGTTCGGATCTGAGCGCGCTAAAGGGCCGCGAAGTCCGGGTCTTCTTCCATCTGCGCAATGCGCAGTTGTTCTCATTCTGGTTTGCCGAGTGACCAATGTACAGCGCACAGGACAAGATGGGAAACGTATTGTGTTCAATACTCCTACGAGCTGGACGCCGACTAGGTCGGCTCGGTCAACATTCTGGCGGCAGGGCATGCCATCGCCGAAGTTCGGGTTTTGTCAATTTCGGCGGTATTGTGACTGAAGTTAATATCGGGATGCCACACCCCAGTTGGCGGATGGCATCAGAAACAATGCATTTTGCAAGAGGCAAAAAAGGAAATTGCTGAATGAATAAAAAAGTTTTAATGACCGTTGGAGCTCATGCGGATGATATTGAGTATTGTTTTGGAGCCACCGCTTTGAAATACCATGAGAAATTCAAATACGAGATTGTCTATGTCGAGGCTACCAACAATATGTCCGGCGGTTGGGCCAAGATCATTGATGGCAAAATCAAAACATTTGACTATCCGTGGTACACGATGATGCCGCAGCGGAAACTCGAGGCCAATCAGTCCGCCCGCGAATGCTTTCATACGGAAGCCCTCCATCTTGATTTTCCGCAGAGGCATTACAAAAACCGGGATCTCGAGACGATCGAGCTTCGTTACGGCGCTCCCTGCCCCGACTGTGTCCCACCGAACACGCCGTCCATTCTCACCGCCCATGAAGACCCGGCCTCGATTGAGCGCGTGGTCAATCTGATCCTCGACAAAGATCCTGAAGTCATTCTCACTCATCCTCCCATGGATTATACAGATGAGCATACAGGAACCTGCATGCTGGTCAGAAAAGCCTTCACCAAGGCCCAGTCGAAAGGTTATGACGGTTCCCTCCTGTTTGCGCGCGCCGGAACATACACCCTGAAATACGGGAATTATTTCAACACCTGGGATTCGTTTATCGATACGACAGGATTCATGGGGAAAAAGCGCCATGCGCTCGGTATCCACGCATGCCAGGTGGCCCGCGCGGAGGATCTGGACTTGTCGGATTATCTTGAAGGCAAGGTGTGCGGATGCGAGACCGCGGAGGTCTTTATCGTCTGTGAGTTCGCGAAAAAGCGGACGGGCGAAATGACGAAGGAGTTTGCCCAAAATCATCAATACTGTGTGGAACACTGGAAAGAAATGTTTTTCAGCAGGGATATTCAGAAGATGTACAATGAAGAACTTCTGGCCAAATGGGAGGAGCGGGCACGCCAAAATGCGTGAGGCGGCGGCGACGATTTTTCCGGAGTTCGCTGATGCGGGGGTCGGCGAGGCTCAACCACGTGTACGATGGAATATGCGAACAAGCAATATATGGAGGTCTTGAAATGAACGTGAGAATTTTAAATCGCATTGCGATTCAACCTGGGACGAGAGCACATTCGATCAAGTTCTCCCTGATCGAGTTGCTCGTGGTGATCGCGATCATTTCGATACTGATGGCAGTGCTGCTTCCGGCGCTTAAGAAGGCGCGGGATATGGGAAAACAGTCATGCTGTTTCTCCAACCTTAAACAGATACATAATGCCGAATGGTATAAATAAACTTTAAATAAAAGGATGAAAAACTATGTCAATAACCAATGTGATCCAGAGAGACGTCGCCGTGTCGCGACTATTCCAAAATCAAGGCGAAGCCCAGAATCGTGACAGCAAGAGCTGGCGCGTAGGATGTGGACAACCAGTTCAACTTGGACCTACCCTGGCGGCGCTTTTCTGTGATATACAGTTAGAAGACGGGCCGGACAATACGGGTGGTTGTCGCATCGTCCTTTTCGATGATTTGGATCGAATTGGGCATGGCGAAAACATTGCATTGAGCCAGAACAACGAGATAATTGGCGATCCAGCTTCCGGCCAGGCGCGCATGGCCATGAAAGGCGGTGCCTGGGTATGGTTTGTTCCGGAAGGTGCCAGGAGAGCGGATGGCTCTCCGCACCCTCATGCCGGCACCGGTTTCGGGGTGGGGGGGATTCTTTTGTTGCCAGTCCGAAAGGATCTCACCTTGGAGCGGAGCGCTTTTTACAACGCAGAACACCGAAAGATCATTTACCAATTTGAATTTGGACGAAGCGGTTTTCGGATCGCCTCCGAGCGCCAATACTGTTTAGACGACTTGCCGGTTGTTCCGACCGTGCCCATTACCGAGCAGATGCTGGCTGTGCGCGCCAGAGACGTTTTCCGCTGGCGGCTCTCCGGCCCGGGGCTTGGGGCTGGTGTGGCGGATGGCGATGGTATGCTCATGCCCGCGATGGCGGTGAGCGCACGTCCCGGGGCAACGGGGGAGAAGTCTTCCAGCATTGCCGCCGGCGTGATGCGCTGGGAGGTTTCCACCGATGGGGTCTGGCAGCCCGTCAGTTTCACGCCGATCGCCATCAGCGTGGGCGAGGGCGGAGAGCTGGGCTGGGAGCAAACATGGATGGAACCGTGCCTGGTGCGGACACCCGACGGCGCGTTGCTTTTCTCCGCCCGCCCGCTTTTCGGCGCGAACGAGCACAGCATCCGTCTGTGGCGTTCGATGGACGGTCTTGCCTGGCAGGTGGTTTTCGATGCGCTTGAGGTGCGGGCCGAAAGCCCGGTTTCGATCAACACGGCCCTGGACGGATCCCCTTACTTCGCCTTCAATCCGTGGAGTCCCGACTATGCCACCAAAGCATACACCCATGGCCGCCGCTTGCTGGAGATCCGTCCGATGCGGCCGGACCTCCACGACTGGGACGAAGGGCTGCTCGTCCGAAGCGCTCCCGATTCTGAATATTCAAAATGGTTCTTTGATCACCCCAGGTCGGCCAACATCCGGCTGAAGGACGGGAAATGGCGTCATGTCCTGACTTACCGCTCCTTCTTTTGCGGAGAACCTGCCGAGCTGGACAAAACATCCCTGCGCTATGGAGTCTATCTGGATGTCGTTGAGTCCAACGGTCTGGAATTCGGCACATGGAAGTTTTTGTGATTCGCAATTTTAAAGTTCTGAAATAATGAGAAAGGAAAATAATGTGAAAAACACGAATGACTTACCTTGCGGCGACTCTAAAAAAGCCCTGGAGTTTCCACACTTCCCGACACGCCTACAGGCAGTTGTCTGGCGCAACTGGGGGCTTGTGAAGGTTGAAAAGCTGGCGCATGTTCTAAAGGCAACGCCAAAACAAATCGAAGGACTTGCGGCAGGCATGGGGTTGATCAAGGACGACAGTCTGTGCCCAATATGGCATGAACGCGGCTACCTCACGATCATCCGGCGCAACTGGCACCTCCTGCCTTACGAGCAGATACTCGGATTGCTTGAGTGGTCTGCGGATGAAATGGCCTATGTTCTCAAGGAGGAAGATTTTCTTTATGGTAAACTGGGTCAGTCCAAGCCTCAGACGGAACCAATTTACTATAGAGATCTTTCGCAGGAGGAGAAAACAAAGACTGCAGACCTGAGAGATGTTTTAAATGAACATTTCAAGGACGATCTCAAAGCTTCCGAGGCGGCTTTTGGATTTCTGAAAAACTATGGGAAAAACAGGAAGAATGCTGTGGCGGATCTTTCAGTTGATGGTTCAGGGCTCCGCTTCATTTATTCTTATTCCGCAATTTATGGAGACCCTTTGCTGAATGAAAAACTTGATCCTTACCCTGATGGATTGCTGGCTGATTATGCGGCTTCGGGAATCAACGGCATCTGGTTGCAGGGGATACTTTACAATCTTGTGCCGTGGTGTGGCGAATCCAAATATTCTGTTGGCTGGGAAAAAAGGCAGGCCAACCTCAGGAACTTATGTCTGCGCGCCCAAAAATATGGTATAAAAGTCTATCTCTACCTTAATGAGCCCCGGTCAATGCCTGCGGATTTTTTTGAATCACACCCGGATTGGAGGGGCGTGCAGTCGCAAGACGGACTGGCTTTTGCGATGTGTACATCGACGAGGGGCGTATTGGATTCTCTTCGCGACGGTGTAGCCGAATTAGTCAGGAATATCCCTGAAATAGGAGGGTTCTTCACGATCACGATGTCAGAAAACCTGACGACGTGCGCTTCGATTGCATACAGGCTTGAAAAAGACAAGCGCTGTCCTAAATGTTCACCACGCGGGGCACCTACAATAATCGCCGAGGTCAATAAGGCGATTGCCGACGGAGCCCACAGCGTGCAACCCGGTGTTGACGTTATTGCCTGGTCGTGGGCCTGGGATCCTGAATGGGACGCGGAAGTCGTATCTTTGCTCCCGAAGGATGTGAAAGTCATGTGTGTCAGTGAAAGTGGTCTGCCGTCAAAGGCCATGGGGATTGAAGGCGTTGTGTGGGATTATGCCATTTCCAAGGTGGGGCCCGGCCCGATAGCGGCCCATCAGTGGAAAAAGGCGCAGGAGCGCGGAATGGCTGTTGCGGCGAAAATACAGGTCAACAACACTTGGGAATGCTCCGCCGTCCCTTATATCCCAGTTCCAGGACTGGTGGAAAAGCATCTGCGGAATCTTGAATCTGCGGGAGTGAAGGACTTCATGCTGAGTTGGACGCTTGGCGGCTATCCCGGCGGCAATATCGAACTTTTCAAAATGTCGAAAGACAAGCTGGCTGTGGAGAGATACGGCGAGGCGGCGGCGCCGTTCATATTGAAAGCTTGGGATTGCTTTGACAGTGCCTTTGAAGAATTTCCGCTCAATGGGTGTGCAACGCTGTACACGGCGCCGCAGAATTTCGGTCCGATGAGTCTGCTGGCCGTGGAACCGACCGGCTACAAGGCCACGATGATTGGTTTTCCCTACGATGATCTCGAATCATGGCGGGCAATCTATCCGGAGGACATCTTTGAGGAGCAGTTCCGGAAATTAAGCACTGGCTGGGCAGACGGATTGAAGCGGCTTTCCGAGGCGGGCAAAATTCTTCCATCAGACAGGAAGGCTGCATTTGAAGATCTTGCGAATGTCGCAGAAGCCGCCTATTGCCATTTCCGCAGCACATATCTGCAGATCCGCTTTGTCCGCTTGAGAAATGCCGGCAACTGGAAAGCAATAAGTCCCGTGCTTGACGAGGAAATTGAACTTGCACGGCGTCTTTATGCAGTCGTGCTGCGCGACTCCAGAATAGGTTTCGAGGCCAGCAACCACTATTACTATACAGCCAACGACCTGAAGGAGAAAATTCTCAACTGCAGATGCATAGCGGAAAAGAATCAGTAAATAAAAAATGCATTTTGGGGTTTTCACAAATGTGATTCTGGATGTCTGCCGAGATAATCTTTGTGCATGGATTATTCATGCTGGTCTTCTTTGCCTGGCTTTCGACATAAAAGTTTCGAGCGGAACTCCTGTAGGCTGTTTAGCCCCGTGTCTGTTTCAATGAACTCCTGAATGCCTTGCAGTCTCTTTTCAATTTCAACAATATTGTGAGGTTTGTCCTCCTGGACTGCCAATTTTTTTTCGATATCCTTAGCTTTGTGAGGAGTGGCGACACCGTCCTCGCCTGCAAGTGTCTCCTTGTTTTTTTCCTTCTTTTCATCCTGCTCAACCTGTTTGCTGTGGTGTCTCAGGATATCTTCGTGACTATAATCAATTTTTTCCTGCTCCACTATTTTCCCAGATCTGCTAAGCTCATAGAGGAGTTTGTTCGCATGCCGTATTTCATTGAGGAGCGCCTCGTTAGTTTCCTCGGACTTTTTGAAGTGCCAGGTTATGCTGTTCAGTTCAATGTCATTCTGAGATTTGAATCTTTCGAATTCACTGAAGAACCTGTATATTTTGCAGGCGGTTAGCACCAGGATCATCCAGGTGAGAAAACTGAAGGCCACAAGCGCATAGAGGCAGGTCAAGCTGGAAGTATAAATAGAAAGATTCGTACCCATCTGCAAGCCTCCCCCATTTGTGTCATTTATGTACTTAACCGGCTATGAGTCAACTTGAACATTGAAAATTGGTCACTGATTATTGAACATTTTTTTTAATTGTTCTGTTTCTGATTTGTCACTCTGACACCCTAGCTGACACCCTAGCGTACTATCAGCATAAACCATCTGGACATGATATTCAAGTAAATCTCGGAAAATAATTCTGTACCGGTTTACTTGATTTACGCTCCGTCCCCGGCTACCTTCTCCACAGAATGTCAATAATGGATATTAGACTTTACTGGGTTATTAGTTAAGAGAATTGAATATTGGGAATTGATTATTGATAATTTAATCGTATGGGAGATGAATGTCACTAAGTTAAGCCAAGTAACGCGGGGTACCACCCCGCGACTTTCCTCGGGGAGATTCCCCGAGTTACTCGAATTCAGGCTTGACTTAGCAACATTTGTATGGGAGATTGTATTTTTCTAAGGAACGCTGTATGGCTTGAAACTTGTAGCCACGGCCATGTTGGCCGTGTCGCCTCCAACATGGAGGCGGCTACATAAGTTCCGGCGTAGCCGGCTAAGTTCATCGTATAGG
>CAIQLG010000605.1 GCA_903872565.1 uncultured Lentisphaerota bacterium
CAAGTCAGAAGGCAAGGAGATTGGCCAGCTCTGGGATCTGCCGTTTGCAGTAGAGGTCAAGCCCGAGCTCCTGACCTACGGTGGCGCCAACGTGCTGGCCGTCCGCGTGCACAATGCCGTTTCAAATGGCGGCATCTGGCGACCCGTGCTGGCACAAGCAAAAGAGGAGAAATAACTATGTCGATAACCAATGTGATTCAGAGAGACATCGCCGTAGAGCGACTGTTCCCCAATAAAGGTGAAGTTCAGAATCGTGACCGTAAAAGCTGGCGTGTAGGATGTGGACACCCCGTCCAGATTGGACCTAACCTGGCGGCAATATTCTGTGGTGTACAGACGGAGAACGGGCCCGATTCTGTGGATGGTATGCGCATCGTCCTTTTTGATGATTTGGATCGAATCGGACAGGGCGAAAACATTGTATTGAGCCAGAACGAGATCATGGGCGATCTCGCTTCCGGCCAGGCGCGCATGGCCATGAAATATGGTGCCTGGGTATGGTTTGTTCCGGAAGGTGCCAGGAGAGCGGATGGCTCCCCGCACCCTCATGCCGGCACCGGTTTCGGGGTGGAGACGATTCATGTGTTTCCAGTCCGGAAGGATCTCACCTGGGAAGAGGGCGCTCTCTACCACGCAGAAACCCGAACCGCAATTTACCAATTTGAATTTGGACGAAGCGGGTTTCGGATCGCATCCGAGCGCCAATACCCTTCCGACGACCTGCCAGTCGTTCCGACTGTACCCATTACCCAGCAGATGCTGGCGGTGCGCGCCCGCGACGTTTTCCGCTGGCGGCTCACCGGAGCGGGGCTTGGGGCTGGCGTGGCTGATGGCGATGGTATGCTCATGCCCGCGATGGCGGTGAGCGCGCGTCCCGGGTCAAAGGGAGAGAAGTCTTCCAGCATTGCCGCCGGCGTGATGCGCTGGGAGGTTTCCACCGATGGGGTCTGGCAGCCCGTCAGCTTCACGCCGATCGTCATCAGCGTGGGCGAGGGCGGGGAGCAATTTTGGATGGAACCGTGTCTGGTGCGAACACCCGACGGAGCGCTGCTCTTCTCCGCGCGCCCTCGTTTCGGAGTGTACGAGCACAGCATCCGCCTGTGGCGTTCGACAGATGGTCTGGCCTGGCAGGTGGTTTTCGACGCGCTTGAGGCGCGGGCCGAAAGCCCGGTTACGATCAATACGGCGCTGGACGGATCGCCTTACTTTGCCTTCAACCCATGGCGTTCCGAATATGCCGCCAAGTCGTACACTCATGGCCGCCGCTGGCTGGAGATCCGTCCGATGCGACCGGACCTCCACGGCTGGGACGAAGGGCTGCTCGTCCGGGATGCTCCCGATGATGGATCCGTACATTCAAAATGGTACTTTGATCACCCGATGTCGGCCAACATCCGGCTCAAGGACGGGAAATGGCGTCATGTTCTGGCTTACCGTTCCTTCTTTTGGGGAGACCCTGCCGATCTGGATAAAACATCCCTGCGCTATGGAGCATATCTGGATGTCGTTGAATCCAACGGTCCGGAATTTGTCCCATGGAAGTTTTTGTGATTCGCGATTTTAAAGTTATGAAGTAATATGAAAGGATTTTTCCATGCCCAATATGCAACGATGGATCACCAAGGGCTTCGACGCATTCCGCCAAGGCACCTTCGGTAACGGCGGCCAGAACCTCTACGTCTCAAGAAAGGGCGTGCTGCAGCGCATCCACCAGACCGACACCAACCGCAGCGGCTACGTTGACCTCGTCTTCTGCAACTCGCAGAACCACGAAGAGAACACGCCGGTCTATCTCTATCCCGATCCGGTCGGCGCGCCTGAAAAGCGGAAGGAAATTTTCATCCGCGGTTCCAGGTGCGGCGAGGTGACAGACATCAACGGTGACGGCCTCGAAGATCTCGTCGTCGGCCGCTCCTGGGACGGCATCAACCAGCAACTCAACGCGGCGGTCGTCTACGGATCGGCGGAGGGGCTGACCAACAGGTACCTCGACTTCCTGCCAGCGGCGAAATCCTCGGCTGTGGCGACGGGAGATTTCAACAGCGATGGCCGGATGGACATCGTGTTCATTTCCGAAGGCAAGCTCAAGGTTTTCTACCAGTCAGCCAGTGGTTTCCCGATCGGCGGCGGCGAGGTGCATGAGTTTCCCGATGCCGAAGAGCTCGCCACCATCCGTGATGAGCACACCGGCGTCCACCACCTGCTCGTCCGCACGAAAGACGCCTCCTGTTTCATCATTAGCGGAACCAAGCAGGGGCTGGATTTCCAAGGCGCACCACGGAAACTGCTGGACAAGGATCCCGATTACCAGAAGATCGACAAGACCAACGCCGACTATACCCAGTCCGTACAGGAGACCCCCGCGCGAATACAGGTGATACACTTGAGGAAAGGGCGTACCGGCGCAACAAATCCGTATATTTTCATTGCGCAGAAAAAAAAGGCGTTGCTCTACCCGTACGCCGATGGCAAGGTCGGTGCGCCGCTTGCGTTCGCCTGCGAGCACGCGCTGGCCGTCGCCGTCGGATCGATGCGCACGAGCGGCTTCAGTGACCTGGTCTTCGCCTGCCGCGACACTTCAATCGGCAAAGAATGCTCCTGGGCCTATTTTGGCTACGAGAGCGGCTGGCCTGAAAAAAGCCGCCGGGCTCTGCCGTCGCACAACGCCTGCGACGCGGCCTTGGCCGATTTCAGCGGGAAGGGATTTCAGGACATCGTCATCTGCCAGGGTAACACTGCGGAATCCTTCACGAGCGAGACGCTGATCTACCAAGGATCCGCCGCCGGCCCCGCGATTGAGCCACTGCGACTGCTCTCGCACAACGCCATCCGCGCGCTCGTTATCCACGTCGGACCCGAAAAAAAACCGCAGCTCGTCATCCTTAACCGGCACAGTGGCTCGCGCATCGGCAACGCCGACGCCTTCATCTACCACGGCGGGCCAGACGGGTTTTCGCAGCAGAACCGCACCCGCCTCCCGGCTTGGGGCGCCACCGACATGGTCTGCTGCGATCTGCAGGACCGTGGCTGGCCGGACATCGTATTTTCAAACGCGGCCGAGCTTTCGCCGTGGCTCGATCCGGGCTCGTACATTTACCACAGCGGGCCGGACGGATTCAAGCCCGCGCCAGACGCGAGCCTGCCTACCGCCCGGGCCCACGGCCTCGCCGTCGGCGACTTCAACCGCGACGGCTTTCTCGATCTCGTCTTCGGCGGTTTCGACAACAATACCCTGATGATTTTTTACGGCTCGGAGAAAGGGTTCCGGCCGGAGAATACCGTCCGTTTGAAAATGGAATACCAAGGCAAAGTGTACAAGGAGCCGCGCTTTTTAGCCTGCGCCGATCTCAACAACGACGGCTGGCTTGATCTCGTCGTCCCCATCATCTCCGAAAATGTCTGTTTCATTCTCTGGGGTGGGCCCCAGGGCTTCAGTTTCGAGCGCGCCCAGGTTTTGAACGTACGCCACGGCTGCAACGCCAAGGTCGCCGACCTCAACGGAGACGGCTGGCCGGAGATCATCGTCGGCGGTCACACCCAGTCGGAGTTCGGGCCGCACGACGCCTTTGTCTACATCTACTGGGGCGGGCCGCAAGGCTTTTCTGAGAGCCGCAAGACGTTGCTGCCAACCAACGCGGTCAATTCCATCGCCGTAGCGGATTTCAACAGGGACGGCTGGCTCGACCTCTTCGTGGCAAGCTACCAGGACGGCCGCCTGCGCGATCTCGATTCCTTCCTATACTGGAACCAGGGCGACGGCCTCTTTCTGCAGCACAAGGTCACGCCGCTGCGCACGCACGCCGTCTCGGGCAACTGCGCCGCAGACTTCAACGAGGACGGCTGGATCGATCTCGCCGTCGCCAACCACAAGGTCTACGGTGATCACATCTCCTACTCGACCGTCTGGCACAACGGGCCGGGCGGCTTCGATGAGAAACGCGTGACGAACCTGCCGTCAGAGGGCATTCACGGCATGGGCAACGTCGACATCGGAAATATCCTCGATCGCGGGCCGGAAGAATACTACACGTCAGCGCCGCATGAGCTGCCCGAAGAAGCGGGCATCACCTCCTTCGACTGCGTCGCGGATATCCCGGCGAAGACCTGGGTGAAGGCGCAGTTCCGCTGCGCCGCGTTACAAGAAGAGCTTGAGAAAATCCCGTGGCGCGGTCCGGTTGGGCCGAGCAGTTGGTTTTCGATCGGGCAACGCGTCGATCAGACGTTGTTTCGCGGCCGGTGGGTGCAGTACCGGCTGACGCTCGGGGCATTTAATTCGCTCGCGACGCCGAGGGTGAGCGAGGTGGTGGTGAATCTGGAAAAGCCATAACATTGGCCCGCCGCTCACATTTAAAGTTATGAAATAATATGAAAGGACAATATGGAAAGGATGTCAAGCAAGGAGAAAACGTCGGGAATTGTTAGCCGAAATGGTAAAAAGATCCATTTCAGGCATTAAAATAATGAAGATTTAACAAAAAAGTGGAGAACTAGAAAGCCTTCACGAAATCATAAGAAACTTTAAATAAAAGGATGAACAAGTATGTCAATAACCAATGTGATCCAGAGAGATGTCGCCGTAGAGCGACTACTCTCCAATAAAGGTGAAGTTCAGAATCGTGACAGCAAGAGCTGGCGTGTAGGAGGTGGACAACCAGTTCAGATCGGACCGAACCTGGCGGCACTTTTCTGCGGTGTACAGAAGGAAGGAGAAATGGGCGGACCCGATTCTGTGGATGGTACCCGCATCGTCCTTTTCGATGATTTGGATCGAATAGGACATGGCGAAAACATTTCATTGAGCCATAACGAGATCATTGGCGATCCAGCTTCCGGCCAGGCGCGCATGTCCATGAAAAATGGTCCCTGGGTATGGTTTGTTCCAGAAGGCGCCAGGAGGGCGGATGGCTCCCCGCACCCTCATGCCGGCACCGGTTTCGGGTTGGGGACGGATCTTGTGTTTCCAGTCCGGAAGGATCTCACTTGGGAGCAGAGCGATTTCAACCACGCCGAGGAGCGGACCGCAATTTACCAATTTGAATTGGGGCGAAGCGGTTTTCGGATCGCCTCCGCGCACCAATACCGTTCCGACGACTTGCCGGTCATTCCGACCGTGCCCATTACCCAGCAGATGCTGGCGGCGGGCACCAGCGACATTTTCCGCTGGCGGCTCACCGGACCGGGGCTTGGGGCTGGCGTGGCCGATGGCGACGGCATGCTCATGCCCGCGATGGCGGTGATCGCGCGTCCCGCATCGAAGGGGGGGAAGTCTTCCTGCAGAGCCGCCGGCGTGATGCGCTGGGAGGTTTCCACCGATGGGGGCTGGCAGCCCGTCAGTTTCACGCCGATCATCCTCAGCGTAGGCGAGGGCGGGGAGCAATATTGGCATGAACCGTGTCTGGTGCGGATGCCGGACGGCGCGCTGCTCTTCTCCGCGCGCCCGCGCTTCGGAGCGTATGAGCACAGCATTCGCCTGTGGCGTTCGACAGATGCTCTTGTTTGGCAGGTGGTTTTCGACGCGCTTGAGGTACGGGCCGAAAGCCCGGTTACGATCAATACGGCACTGGACGGATCGCCTTACTTCGCCTTCAACCCATGGCGTTCCGAATATGCCGCCAAGTCGTACACCCATGGCCGCCGCTGGCTGGAGATCCGTCCGATGCGGCCGGACCTCCACGGCTGGGACGAAGGGCTGCTCGTCCGGGATGCTCCCGATGATGGAAATTCAAAATGGTTTTTTGATCACCCCCTGTCGGCCAACATCCGGCTTAAGGACGGGAAATGGCGTCATGTCCTGGCTTACCGCTCCTTCTTTTGTGGAGACCCTGCCGAGCTGGACAAAACATCCCTGCGCTATGGAGCATATCTGGATGTCGTCGAATCCAACGGTCCCGAATTTGTCCCATGGAAGTTTTTGTAATTCGCAATTTTAAAGTTATGATAAAGTTATGAAATAATTAAGAAAGGACAATAATGTGAAAAACACGAATGGCTTGCCTTGCGGCGACTCTAAAAAAGCCTTGGAGTTTCCACACTTCCCGACACGCCTACAGGCAGTTGTCTGGCGCAACTGGGGGCTTGTGAAGGTTGAAAAGCTGGCGCAGGTTCTAAAGGCAACGCCAAAACAAATCGAAGGACTTGCGGCAGACATGGGGTTGATCAAGGACGACAGTCTGTGCCCAATATGGCATGAACGCGGCTACCTCACGATCATCAGGCGCAACTGGCACCTCCTGCCTTACGAGCAGATACTCGGATTGCTTGAGTGGTCTGCGGATGAAATGGCCTATGTTCTCAAGGAGGAAGATTTTCTTTGGAACAAACTGGGACAGTTAAAACCTCAGACGGAACCAGTTTACCATAGAGGTCTTTCGCAGGAGGAGAAAACAAAGACTGCGGACCTGAGAGATGTTTTAAATAAACATTTCAAGGGCGATCTTAAAGCTTCCGAGGCGGCTTTTGGATTTCCGAAAAACTATGGGGAAAATAGGAAAAATGCTGTGGCGGATCTTTCGGTTGATGGTTCAGGGCTCCGCTTCATTTATTCTTATTCCGCAATTTATGGAGATCCTTTGCTGAATGAAAAACTTGATCCTTACCCTGATGGATTGCTGGCTGATTATGCGGCTTCGGGAATCAACGGCATCTGGCTGCAGGGGATACTTTACAATCTTGTGCCGTGGTGTGGCGAATCCAAATATTCTGCCGGCTGGAAAAAAAGGCAGGCCAACCTCATGAACTTATGTTTGCGCGCCCAAAAATATGGTATAAAAGTCTATCTCTACCTGAATGAGCCCCGGTCAATGCCTGCGGATTTTTTTGAATCACATCCGGACTGGAGGGGCGTGCAGTCGCAAGACGGACTGGCTTTTGCGATGTGTACATCTACGAGGGGCGTATTGGATTCTCTTCGCGACGGTGTAGCCGAATTAGTCAGGAAGATCCCTGAAATAGGAGGATTCTTCACGATCACGATGTCAGAAAACCTGACAACGTGCGCTTCTCATGGATATAGGCTTGAAATGGGCAAGCAGTGCCCGAAATGTTCACCACGCGGGACACCTAAAATAATCGCCGAGGTCAATAAGGCGATTGCCGACGGAGCCCACAGCGTGCAACCCGGTGTTGACGTTATTGCATGGTCGTGGGCCTGGGATCCTGAATGGGCCGAGGAAGCCGTGTCTTTGCTCCCGAAGGATGTCAAGCTCATGTGTGTCAGTGAAAACTATCTGTCTACAAATGCCATGGGGATTGAAGGGCTTGTGGGGGATTATTCCATGTCCAAGGTGGGGCCTGCCCCGCTTGCGACTCTTCTGTGGAAAAAGGCGCAGGAGCGCGGAATGGCTGTTGCGGCGAAAATACAGGTCAACAACACTTGGGAATGCTCTGCAGTTCCTTATATTCCAGTTCCAGGACTGGTGGAAAAGCATCTGCGGAATCTTGAATCTGCGGGAGTGAAGGACTTCATGCTGAGTTGGACGCTTGGCGGCTATCCCGGCGGCAATGTCGAACTTTTCAAAATGTCGAAAGACAAGCTGGCTGTGGAGAGATACGGCGAGGCGGCGGCGCCGTTCATATTGAAAGCCTGGGATTGCTTTGACAGTGCCTTTGAAGAATTTCCGCTCAATGGGTGTGCAACGCTGTACACGGCGCCGCAGAATTTCGGTCCGATGAGTCTGCTGGCCGTGGAACCGACCGGCTACA
>CAIQLG010000606.1 GCA_903872565.1 uncultured Lentisphaerota bacterium
GACTAATGTAGCCGCCTCCATGTTGGAGGCGTCACGGCCAACATGGCCGTGGCTACAAGTTTCAAGCCATACGGCATTCCTTCGAAAAATACAATTTCCTATACGATGAACTTAACCGGCTTCGCCGGGACTCTTTCGGAAAATACAATTCCCTATACTATCGAGTTACAGAAGAGGATGTCAAGATCTTTTGTGATCTGACGTATCCGTGAAGGGCTACAGCATACCCTCCGACAATCACGTATTCAACGTTTTTTTCGCTCAGCAATTTCAAAAACTCTTCGAAGTCTTCGTGGATGTTCATAATGAAAGACCCTTGCGGAATCCTGTCGCAGTTCTTCTAAAAAAGAAATTTATTTTTTCAATGAAGCCTTTATGAAATCTCTGAAGAGCGGATGCGCCTTCAATGGACGGGACTTGAACTCCGGGTGGAACTGCGATGCGACGAACCATGGGTGGTCTTTGATCTCAATTATTTCCACGAGGCCTGTCTCAGGAGATCTTCCCGCAATGATCATTCCCTTCTCCAGGAGCACCTTTTCAAATTTTCCGTTGAACTCGTATCTGTGACGGTGCCTCTCGCTTATTTTCCCCGCCCCATATGCGGCTTCCGTCAGGGTTTTAGTGCTGATTTCGCAGGAATAAGCCCCTAGGCGCATTGTTCCGCCCTTGCTGGTGATTTTCTTCTGTTCCTCCATGAGATCAATGACCGGATTTTCTGTGTCCGGATTGAATTCGGTGCTGTTGGCATCGGCGAGGCCACAGACATTTCGTGCAAACTCGATCACAGCGCACTGCATTCCGAGGCAGATGCCGAGGAACGGGATTTTATTCGTCCTCGCATATTTTACAGCCTCTATTTTGCCGGCGATTCCCCTGTCTCCGAAACCTCCCGGGACAAGAATGCCGTCAACACCTCCGAGGAATTTTTCCGCGGATGATCTCTCTATCTCCTCGGATTCTATCATTCTTATGTTGACCCTGACATCGTTTGCCGCTCCGCCATGCGTCAATGCCTCATAAATGCTTTTATATGAATCTCTTAGGCTTATATATTTTCCGACAACAGCGATTTCGATTTCGCCGGATCCGGGGGAGATGATGCTCTTCACCATTTTCTCCCATGGAGCGTTGGCGATATCCTTCACGTGGAGGCGGAGGAGTTCCAGAATGTACTTGTCAAGGTCCTGCTTGGCAAGATCCACAGGAACCTCATAGATCGAATTTTTGACATCCTGCTCCTCTATCACGAGTTCCTTGGCGACATTGCAGAAGAGCGCAAGTTTCTCGCGGTGCTCCTTGGCAAGCTCTCTCTCGCATCGGCAGACAAGAATGTCGGGAATTATTCCGATTTCACGTAGAATCCCGACGGACTGCTGGGAGGGCTTGGTCTTCATTTCACCTGCGGCTTTTATATAGGGGACAAGCGTCAAGTGTATGAAAAGGCCATTGTCTCTTCCAATTTCCTGGCGGTATTGGCGGATAGCCTCGAGAAAGGGTAGCGACTCGATGTCGCCGACCGTCCCGCCTATCTCCGTTATCGCAATGTCAACATCCTTGCCGTCAAGCAGTGAAATGCATTTTTTTATCTCGTCGGTCACATGGGGAATGACCTGGACAGTTTTCCCGAGGTATCCTCCTTGTCTTTCTCTCTGAATCACGGCGCTGTATATGCTTCCCGTGGTGAAATTGCTCTCCTTGGAACATGTTAGATCGGCGAATCTCTCATAATGCCCCAGATCGAGATCGGTTTCCGCGCCGTCATCAGTGACATAGACCTCTCCGTGCTGATAGGGAGACATCGTCCCGGGGTCAACATTGAGATATGGGTCCAACTTCTGTATTTTTATCCTGTAGCCCCTGTTTTTGAGAAGCAGTGCTATCGAGCCCGCCGTGATCCCTTTTCCAAGAGATGATACAACGCCGCCAGTTATGAAAATATGTTTTGTCATTTTATTCCTCAAGCATAATGTTTGTGAGACAGGTTAAATTTATTTAAGAAATTTCCATTATCAAATGAAAGAAAAATAAAAGACACAAATAATCCTATTTCTCGAGCACCTCCACGACCTTGAAAGATGAGAACAGCCATTTGCCGTCAACCTTCTCCATGGCCGCATCGAGTTCTCTTATTTCGTCATCCGATTTGTCACTGTTCACTATACCGCTCAGCCTCCCCGTGAAAACTACGCTTGCCGTATTTTCGCCTGTGATATTTATCTTTATGTCGTAGAATTCCAGTTTCAGCGAGGAAAATCTAATGCGGCCCCTAGTCGTGTTGCTGACAATTTCCTCGGGGCTGTATGTGCCCGAAAAATGGCTCTTGGGGATGTCAATGTCGCAGGAGTTCGCAAACAGCGTGCCGAGCCCCTGCATCTTGCAGACCATCGAGATGTTGCCCTCTTTAGGCTCCTTGGTGACATTTTCCGCGAGTCTCGCAAACTGTTTCCTTATCTTCTTATCATCGGTATTCCCGAGCCAGAACCAAAGGATGCCCGCGACAATCCCAAGAAGTAAAACAGAGATGACGATTTTTTTCATATATTTCTCCGGACATTCATTCATTTATCTCGCCCTTACAGGGCTCTATACATTTTTATTCCATTCCTAGGGCGTTGCCCTGGGCTTGTATATCACACCCCTTCGGGGCTAATCTTAATGAAGATCTCCAATGGACAATAAAAGCCATTTGCACTGACTCTTTGACTCTTTCTCTGACCTCCTCCTACCACAACGGAGTTCCAGCTATCCGCTGGACAGGTGTCTGTCCAAACTGATGGTTCGCTACCGGGACATTCCTGTTGTCTCCTATCACATATACATATCCTTTCTTTACCTGAACAGGACCGAAATTCCAGTCGCAGGAGTAGGCGACATAGGGCTCCTCAAGTGCTTTTCCATTTATATGAAGTGTGCCGTTCATGAACTCGAGAGTCTCACCCTCCAGTGCCACAATTCTCTTAAGTAGCATGATACTGTTGCCAGAGAATCGCACCATGACAACATCGCCCCGTTCCGGTTTCGAAAAGGTATATGCGGGGTGCCAGCAGAAATTAAACCGTCCGTCGTGATATGTGGGTTCCATACTTTTCCCGCTGATTTTCATCGGGAGGCACACCCATTTGAAGATTACAAACGCGGAAATTGCAATAATCCCAATCCGCAGAAAAAACTTCCGGTTCAGCTTTGGAAAGAAAAATCCCATTACCGCGTTGCTTATATCATTTCTATCCATACAAAAACAACTTCCATGGGCTACTCGATGCCAGTGATATGATTCCCTATGTATTCTAATGCCGGGAAATAGAAATGCAAACGGACGCGGCAGAGCGACTCCCTCCAGTACAGCCATTTTTTGATAAAGACTGACACGTTACAGTCATTTTTCCAGTAACTGCAATCGGGCTGGAAAACAGATGATTCAGGATTAGATTATGGCAATGTGTCAGTTTTTTCTATCGGTGAGGGGTCGGGTTCCACCCCGACCACGAGTGGACGGCGTGGAAGCCGTCCCGCCAACAAAGCCATTTGCCGAAAAAGACTGACGGGGTACAGATTATGGCATGGCGCAGATATAAGCGCAAAAAAAAAGGACATACTTCCTGGAATATGAGCAACAACAAAGCTAGTTTTATCATCTCAGGGCAAGAAGGCAGACTTATAAAAACAGGCAAAGCTATATCGCCTGGTCACCCCTCGAAGACAATGATTGAATTGTCGGAATCCCTGACCGCAAGAGAGGCGGCACTTAAAATAATTGACTCTTTGCTTGGCACAGCAGAAAAAAATGCCGAAGGAATCAAGAATGACATAGGAACTGATTTCATCCACGACTTCCGAGTCTCCCTACGCCGCCTCCGGACTCTCATGGGACAGTTCAAGCAGGTTTTCCCAAAAGACACTGTTGATTCCATCAGAAATGGGCTGTCATCTCTCGGTAGAATCTCAAACAGTTCAAGGGATCTCGATGTCTATCTTGCGAGAAAATCCGAATACATGGAAATGCTTCCGAAAAGGATGCGCCCACATCTCGATGTCTTTTTTAAAAGGCTGGACGAGTCGCGCAAAAAAGAATTTGGAGCAATGCAGGGGGAACTCGATTCGGAAACCTACAAGAGCACAATGGCAACACTTCACGAACTCATTAAAAACTCTACAAGGCTCCCGGAAACAAGAAATTCGCGCGAACCGGCCAAATTGCTTGCCAGCCGCTTCATTCTTAAAAAATTCAAAAATATCATATTGGATGGAAGCGATATTTCAGATGAGACAAGCGACAATGATATCCACAGACTCAGGATATCCTGCAAGCACCTGAGATACCTGATCGAATTTTTCTCGTCACTATTTCCTAGTCGTGAAACATCACAAATCCTCCGGCAGATGAAACAACTGCAGGACAGACTCGGCACCTACAATGACCTGTCAGTACAACAGAGATATCTGAACAGTCATATCGAAACATATGGCAGAGGGGAAAAAGACTCTGTACCATTTCTCAAATCACTACGGAACCTCATAGCTGAACTGGACTTCGAAAAAGACTCCGAGCAGATTGCAATAGTGAAAAAGATGAGCCGTTTCTGCAGCAGAAGAAACATACGAAAATTCAAGCAGCTCTTTTCATCGGAAAAAACGTCAATATAACGATAATTCACCAGCTGTTAGTATTCTTACGTGTTCAGTGAACTATGTATTATTCGTAGTCGTTATCACAATAGTAGTCGTAATCGTTTTAACTCATTCTTCGATTACGATAGCCGTTTCACTGATTATACTGTATTGGCTTGAATATTAAACATTATAATGTATATTCCTTCATGTTTTAACAATTACATGGAGTTGATGTGATAACGATAAAATTTACAGAGGACGGGGTTGAAGTATTAAAGCAAGAGCGGTTTAACCACCC